>JACPIJ010000020.1 GCA_016188145.1 Candidatus Woesearchaeota archaeon
CAAACTTGAGCAGAACATCAGAGGCTGCGAAGAACAGGCTTGCAAGCAGCATAAACGCCACAGCAGGGCTCAGGTGAAACACTTCCCTAACGCGCCTGACTGATATCAGAAACCCGCCCAGAAGTATCAGGGCAAAGGCAGCGTAGCTCAAAGGCTTCAATATTTCGCCAAGAAAAATCACTGCCAATATCAATGTGAACACCGGCGCAAAATGCCACATCGGAATAACCCTTGAAGCCTCCTCAAGCGACAAGGCCCTGAAGTAAGGAATCAAGGCATAAGTGATAAGGACACCGCCTAGAAAGGCCGCCACCATGTTAGGAAGCGGAATAGACGGAACCCCAATAAACGCGAACAAAACAGCCCCAAAAGCCAAGCCAAATATCCCAAACGAGGCCGTTAACGCTATGGAATCTTTAAGGTGCTTAGTCCTGAGCACCTTGTCAAAAATATTGCCCCACGCCCAAAGAAAAGTTCCGGCAATTGCAAAAAACACCCACGGCAGCATCATTCGTCACGTTTTTTGATTGACCTTTTTCTTAAAAAGGTCACCTCCACTCTGAATGGCCCCACTGAATCAGAAGATCAACACCCAGCCTTTGAGCTTCTACGGCAGCGTCACAGGCACCGTAGCAGCTCCCAGCCCAAATCACAACCTTTGCTTCGGTGTTTTTTTCCAGCTGCTGCTGAATCTGTGCAGCGTAAGGCTTCAGGCCGTCAGGAAGCTGGATGCAGACAAGCTTCGCGTTTTCCTCCTTAATCTTCGCTACCGCCTTCTCAATCTCCAGGTCGTACTGCGAGGTTTGCATACAAAAGAGAAAATAATAGTTATTTAAAAAGCTGTTGCCGTAACATGGCGACTTTGGCGACTTTCGCTAATCTTTAAATACAAGCCATCGTAGGACATGCTTATGGCGTTTCACGTTTTTATACCAGAACCAGTGCAAAAAGATATGGATAAGCTAGACAAATCCGAGCAGGCAAGAGTTGAGAAAATTTTAAAGCAGCTGAACGAAAGAGGCAGCGAAATTGGCAAGCCCTTGGCAGGTCTCAGCTTTCTGCGCGAGAAGAAATTCAACGGTAAAAGGCTCTACTACTTAGTCTACGGCCAATGGTCTGCCATTCTTGTAGCCGCAATAAGTGATAAAAAGGCCCAGCAAGCAACAATAAACCGCCTTATTATAGAATCAAGTCAGAATCAGACGTATGTCTTCGATCTTTTGAAGAAGAAAGGCATTATTTAGGCTTCCACTCAGTCACTTTTCCGTGCTTCACCGCTTCAAAGCTCTCCCTAAATTTTGCAACCAACTCCTCGTCTATTTCTGCCTTCCTTTTAAGCTTCTCATACTCCACTTTAGATATGGTTACTGTTTCCATACAGCCAATACTTATCCTGCCTTTATTTAAAGATTTCTCTTCTGTCTTGTAAGCTTGGTATAGAATCACCTAAAGCATTACTTCATCTAATTCGTGCCTGCTGAGCTTCTTCCTGTTAACTACAGAGATAAAGTTCTTCCGCCTCTCCCTGCGCTTCGCAGCCAGCTCTTCAAGGATTCCCTCATCCTCTTCCTGGCTTTCAAGCTCGCCCAGGAGGTCCACATCATCATCAAAAACCGCTTTTGGCATATAACCTATACCCCCAATTTTCTGTGCGGCTGCAGGCACTACACTAAACCCTCGCCGCAACCAATGTTTTCACTACTCTACGGTAGTTTAAACCCTTTAAAAAGATTGTTGTGGTGGAGAATATAATTGAAAAACGGCCAAAAATTTCTAGAAATATCAATTATCTAAAGCTGTTTGTGCTATGCTGGCAGGCAGCAGTTCTCGCCCTGCTGCTTGTTGCCTTTGCAGGACCAGTAGTTGTTTTCTATCTTTCGGTAGCCGCCGCTACCTGGACCACAGCAGTTGCCGCCAAGCTCTTCACAGCTTTTCTTTGCGCAGCACTTCTTGCCTTCGCTCGTTTCAGCGGCGTAAACCTCTTTTTCAGTTGTGGCGCAAGCTGTTTTTTCCTCACCATCCTGACCTCTGCATGAAGTTTCCGTCAGCCTGCCAAATGCAGGCTTCCACTTGTTCCCGAAATAACCAGTAGTCATGCCAACAAGAATCAGAAGAACAACAAGAACAATCGCTGCAATGATTATTGTGTTGAGGGATAAACCCTGGCCCTTGGATGACATTTTTATCCGAAGGCTGTTGCCCCTGTTGTTGTGCGCTGACAGCAAACCTTCGTGGTATCCGGCTTACTATCTGAACTTAAACATTTGTAACCTTTAAGCTGCCCAATAGGTCTATTAAGTTCATCATTGCCACAACCTGTGGAGGCGGCTGTGCATGTTCCACCGCCACCCTCACAGCTTGCAACCGTTGGCGTAAATATCTTCCCAAAGTATCCTGTGAAAATCATCACGAGAACGACAAGGACGATAAGGACGATTATGGCTATGATTACTGTGTTCAAGGACATGCCTTGCCCTTTATTAGAACCTAAAAAGCTTTTTGACATGACCGATGCACACCTCTTCCGATTTTTAACGATAAAAAAGCATGGCGCCAGTGTTTTCCTGCCTCCTGGGCGCATGCCAACTTAAGGTTATAATACGAATCTTTAATTCTCTGCAACCTTGTATTTAAAGTTTGTGATATTAATGCGTTTTGTCAGTTTTTCAATTTATGCGGCGGCAACAGGGCATATGAAGATGGCTGCCAAACAACATAGTAACTCAAAATAACAACCAAGTATATCCTGCAGCATAACAATTATTAAAAGCAACAAGGCTGTAATTACTGCTGTTGAGATAAAAATGGAAGGAAGGCTAACGGCACTTACGTTCCTGATGATTGCCATCGGGGCGCTGTACGTGTTTGACAGCGTAAGCCAGGGAGCGCTTTCCGGCAACAGCGTAACAGGGCTTGCTGTTTCTGAGCAGGAGCTTGCGCAGCAGGATGTAAGCTGCTACGACTCGGACAACAGGGATTACGCTATCCAGGGAACAACCTACGCAAGGCTGTTTGCAGCAAACGGCGAAGTTCCAAAACAGGACGTTTGTGGGGGCAACAGCCTGATTGAGTACTACTGCGTCTTTAATGAGCCACAGGTGGAGTTCTATGATTGCGAGAATGGCTGCGTTGATGGCGCTTGCGCGTAATGCTTAGAATGCCTCAGCTACCTTCTGCCTGATTTTCTTCTTAGCTCTTCGAATATTTCCTCGCCGCTGAGCTGCGAGTAAGTCCTCTGAAGCTCATCGAACACCTCATGAGGCGCCCTGTGTGCGTGGTGATTGCCTGCCTGCTGAGTTTGTTGGTGATATTCACCGGGAGTAGGATAGCGGTGCTGGCTTCCCTGTTGTGGTTGAAGACGGTGTGGTGGCTGTTGCTGCGGCTTTTGGTGTTGCTGGGTGCTTCGGCTGCCTTGGCCGCCACCGCCTGCACCACCACCCATTGCCCTTCTTTTCATTGCTGAATAAGCAACAAACGCCAGGATTGCTGCTGCGATTACAATAAGCAGGACAGTTGCCTTGGCAGCAAGGCTGGTTCCGGGCTTTGACCTCGGGTTTTTCGGGTCGGTTCCTGCTGTAACCTCCTCGCCATCATCAGCCTTGTCCTTGTCAGTATCCCTGCTTTTCGGGTTTGTTTCAAGCTTGAATTCTTCCATGTTTGTAAGGCCGTCGCCATCCGAGTCGAGCAGGGCATCGCTGCCGTCCAGGGGATTAAGGCCGTACTTTGTCTCCCACTCATCAGGCATCCCGTCGTTGTCATTGTCCTTGTCGCAGGCATCCCCAATTCTGTCCTTGTCAAGGTCTTTCTGGTCCTTGTTTGGCATATCAGGGCAGTTATCAGCATCATTAGGAACTGTGTCAGCGTCCCTGTCATTCTGGTTCACGCATTTTCCAATCTGACCGCAAAGCCCTGTCTTGCAGTCAGAATCTTCAGCGCATTTCTGGTTTAATGAGCACTTCTTGCTCTTAACAGCAACGCACAGCCCTCCGCAGTCAACATCGGTCTCGCCTTCGTCAAGGCGCTTGTTCGAGCAGGGCCCTTCTGCTGTGCACACGCCTTCGGAGCAGATTGATGTTTCGCAGTCTGTGTTTTTTTTGCATTTTTGGCTGATGTCGCACTTCCTGCTGCAGCTTCCTCCGCAGTCAACGTCTGTCTCATCCTGGTTCATGTAGCTGTCAGTGCAGTTGCCGGCCTTGCAGACGCCGCTCACGCAAAAGCTGGTCCTGCAATCGCTGCTGCTGCCGCAAGCCTTGCCGCTTGGGCATTTCGTGCTGCAGCTTCCTCCGCAGTCAACATCGGTCTCATCACCGTCCTTTATGCTGTCGCTGCAGGCGTATTCTGTATTGAGAAGGACGTTAACAACAACGCCTTTGGTTCTTGCAAGTTCAGTTCTCAGGCCTGCCTTGTTATGCGCGTATGCCTGCACGTAATACTTCTCTCCGTCTTTCAGCTTGAGGTCGCGAACAGTTATTTTGGCATCAGCAGTTGTCGCCCAGCCGTAAGCAAGTTTGCCAGTCGAGTCCTCAACTATCGAGTAGTTGTAGAAGTCAATCCCGCTTTCCTTGTCCTCTGCCGCAAACCTTACAGTGAGCCTATCAAGGTAATAGGAGTAGCCCTCCCTGTAGCTTTCCTCTACGCCTTTAAGCTCTTGTGAGTCGTTTATTTCCAGTGCAGAGGGAGGAGTGTTGTCAATCGCGAAGGATGTTTCAGCAGTCGCTTCCTTTGGGCCTTCGAAAAGGCACTTTACGTAGTACTTATACTGCCTTGGCTCAAGCTTCAGAGTAACCTGGTGGTTTACTGTTGTCAGAGAGAAATTCCCTCCTGTTTCCTTGTACTCTGTGGTGTTGCCGTAGCTGCATACTGACTTCTTGTTTGTGGTTACGGAAAGGTTCACTTCCTTTGACGTTGTTGCCAGGCCATTTGGCGGCTTAATCTCTGCAATTACTGGCGCAACAGAGGTATCAATGCTGAACGCTATTCTGGCAAGTGATGAGGTCAGCTGGGCCAGGTTGCGGCACGAAACGTTGTACGCGTAGTTTGTCTTGTCAGTGAGGCTGCCGACTGTTGCTTCATGATAGTTCTCATAATTTGCCTTGTCAATGTCATTGGTTTTGAAGAAGCTGCGCATGGTATCATAAGCGTAAAACTCTGCATCGTATTTGCAGCTCGCGTTTTCGCTGGTTTCAACTATCAGGTTTGCTTGCAAGGGCGTTTCAATCACCTGCAATGGGGAAGAAACAGCCCTTACTATTGCAGGCGGTGATGAGTCAACAGAGAGGTCAAAGCTGCCTTTTTCAGCGTTTGAGCATTCCACAAAGAACCTGTACTGCTGGCCTGTATCAGGAAGGTTGAAGTCGCGAAGCTTATGCGTTGTAGCACCTGTTTCGGTGAACGCAGCCATCTCTGCGAAGGGCTTCTCAAAAGGGCTGCTATACTTGCAGGTTGTTGCAGCAGAGGTTGTGGCTGTTATGTTGAAGGTTGACTGATTCGCAACCCCGAATTTCGGCTCAGTTATGGTAACTGTTGCCGCAGCAGCGGCAGCGAAAAACGACAGGGCTATAAGAACAAAAGAAGAAGCTAAAAGCAGCCTAAAGTATCTGTTGTACCTCTTTTTCATATTGGCAAGAAATCGGTTTTTCATTATTTAAAACTTTGCTATTGCCGCTGCTGCCGCAGCTGTCGGCGCTGATTCTTTCAAAGAGTTTACGTATACGCATGCCTTGCACAGCTCGTTGCTTGACGGCTCGCCACAGCTGCTGCAATGTGCAATGTCTGCAACCGCGGCGTATTTCTTTTTCAGCCGCGGCAGCAGCTTAAGGAAATTATTTATGATGTTCTGTTTCGTGCCTGGAAGCTGCTGCTCCAAATCGTTGAGAAAATCCCTGACCGCAGCCCTGAATGAAATCCTTGAGTGAGGGCACTCGTTGAAGCGTATGCCGAAATTCTGCAAAAAGGCGTAAGCAGCCACTTCCTTCTCATGGCAGAAGTAAAGCGGCTTTATTCTCGGGACAAATTTTCCATCCATGACAACACCTGTAACTGGCCCGAGCCTGGCAGCCAGCTCGAGGTTGCCCTTCATGAAATTCATCATGATTGATTGTGCTTCGTCATCAAGGTTATGGCCTGTGGCGATTTTGGTAAAGCCTTTTGCGGCTGCGTTCAGAAGATATCTTCTCAGCGTGCCGCAGATGTTGCAGGGCAGGACACTGACCTTTTTCAATGCCTCGTGGAGGGAGAAGCCAAAAGCATCCTTGTACGAAAGGACTTTAAGCGGTATTTTGTTGCGGCTGCAGAAGCTCCTGAGGTCTTCCAGCGTAACATTGCGGTAGCCTGGAATGCCTTCGTCAATGGCCAGGGCTGTGACGTTGCCGAACCACTTGTTAAGCAGGTAAAGCACTGTAGTGCTGTCCTTGCCGCCGCTGCACGCAACAACGATTTTGTCATTTTTGTTAATGAGCCTGTATTTCTTTATTGTTGCTGCAGCTTTTGATTCAAAGTAGTCTATAAAGTGGTCTTTACAATAAGCTGCCGTTACATTTATTACGGCTTGTTCACTACAGCTGCTGCGGTTGCACTTTACCATAAGCCGCCGTGGCGTAGGAAAAGTATAAAAAGATTCGCAACGCAGCGTGAAACGTATGCAACAACTGTCAGTGGCTGCCGCAAAAGGAAAAATGGCTGGCGTTGAGAGAAGAATCAAAGTCGGCCTGGAAATCCACGGCTACCTCAACATGGCTGTGACCGGGGCAAAGCTGTTCTGCAACTGCGCCATTGAGCCGGATGCAGAACCCAACACCACGATATGCCCTGTATGCACTGGCCAGCCCGGAAGCAAGCCCATGCTGCCGAACAAGGAAGCAATAGACAAGATAATTGCAATTGCTGCCATGCTCGACTGCCGCATAAATGAGCGGCTGATGTTCCAGAGGAAGCATTATGACTGGCCTGACATGCCCACAGGCTACCAGCGCACAATGTCTGGCAGCTACTCAGTGCCTGTTGGTCAGGAAGGCAGCTTCTTGGGGATAGGCATTGAGGAGGTGCACCTTGAGGAAGACCCTGCAAGGTGGGACCCTGAAACTGGGCTTGTTGATTACAACCGCAGCGGATATCCCCTGGTCGAGATTGTGACTAAGCCTGATTTTACATCAGCAGAAGAGGTCAGGGTGTGGCTCCGCAGACTGGTTACGACACTCAGCTACATCAAGGCCATAAATCCGGACATGGGCGTAAAGGCGGATGTAAACGTTTCGGTAGCGCCTGACTTCTTGAGAGTGGAAATCAAGAACATTAACTCTTTCAGGAGCATTGTAAGGGCGATTGAGTATGAAACAGCAAGGCAGCAGCGCGAGGTGAAGGAAGGGAAGAATGTTGCCAGGGAAACAAGGGCATGGCGCGATGCAGAATGCATTAGCGTGTTCATGAGGCAGAAGGAAACGGCAGTTGACTACATGTTCATACCAGATCCGGATTTACCAGTTGTTAAGGTCACAAAAGCGGCAATTGCAGCTATAGCTAAGAAGTTACCCGAAAAACCAGCAGCGAAAATAGAGAAATATGTCAAGCACTGGAAAATTGACCACGTTGATGCTGAGGTCTTAAGCTCGGAAATTCTCTTGGCTGGGCTGTTCGAAAAGGTTGCTGCTGTTGTCAACCCTATCCTGGCAGCAAGATGGCTGAGGATGGAGCTGCTGAGGGTTTTGAATTACAACAAGAAAGAATTGGGAGAAGTAAAAATTGATGAGAAGCGCGTTATCCAGCTGCTGAAGCTGGTTGAAAGCCGCAGAATAACAGACGAAACAGCAAAGGGCATACTTGAAAAGCTGATTGAAAAGCCGTTTGACATCGTGGAATACGTGCGCAAAAACAGCTTATTCGCTGTTGCCGAAGCAAACGTTCTGGAAAAATACTGCGAGGAGGCCATAGCAGAGAACCCCCAGGCAGTTGCTGACTTTAAAAGTGGTAAGGAAAAAGCACTAAACTTTTTAGTAGGTAACGTTATGGCTAAGACTAAGGGTAAAGCCGATCCTAATGTCGTAAGAAACTTAATTTCTGATAATATTCGTTAATCTTCTTTATCTTTGTAGGATTTAAAGAGCCTATTTCTTCTGAGTATTTAACCGCATTTTTACTCTGCAGATATAAGCCGTAAAACTTAATTTTGCGTTTTTTACTAAAATCTCTGGAGAAACTATTGCCCATGTACGAAAATTCTTTTACATAATAATCATACTTTCTTAAACTTTCAGCTACATCTTTTATTAGCATCTTGCTTCTAACTCTTAACACTACGCGGAAAGATAAGAAGTCGTTAGTCGTGGGCCTTTTTGCTTTTTGAATGTATGAGTATATACAACCATCCCCGTCTATAACACCTCTTATGAAGGCAAACTGGTTTTCTTTGGAAGACTTCCTAATTAATCTAGGCATTCTTACTATTTTTGACTTTTTTCCCACAGGAATTTCAAATATTTGTGTAAAAAGTCTAAAGATATATTTGGACTTCAGAGATAAAATCCATAAATTCTTACTTCTGCAATCTTTAAAGATGTGAGGTCGAAGTCCAAAGACGGAATAAAACATGTCAGAAAGCCTTTGAATAAAAACCAGACTATCTTTTGATATTCTTATCTCATAGGTTCTATACGTCTTATTTTTTCTAGAAAATGAATTGGGGCATGTACCATCTGCAACAACCATGCCTAAAAGATAGCATAAGTCCATTCCAAAGGACTTTACTAGTTTGCATTTGTTTCCCATGAAAGAGTATACAGAATCGAGAATCTCATAAAATTCATTCAATACATCCTCAAATTTCCTATCTGTTAGATTGCAATACTCGTTAACTAAAAAATAAAATATTTTGAGTGGAACACCATCCCTTCGCTTTCCATTGAATTTCCCACCTCTTAGTCCATATAATGTCGTAATATCTATGTTAGCATTTAACTTTTTTGACAAAAACTCTCTAAATTCAATCCAACTAGTGATATTTCTCTCCTTCTTAATAATCTTGATTAAACCATATAACTTTAAATAAAACAAACTTTCGTTAGCTCTAGAAGCTACCCTAATCCACTTTTTGAGAATATTCCCATCTTCTTTATAATTGTGCAATCTTATTTGGTTTATCTGATTGTTTGAATACATTTTCTTTACCTCCAAAACCCCAATCAACCGTTGAGATTTCTCGCACCTGGCAGAGAAATCTCTCGTTTCTGGCGAGGAGGACTTTGAGCGGAGTTGCCTAATGTGATTTTAGGCTGTAAAGCCGACCTTGCCGCGCAAGGGAAAATCACAATTTTGGCAGCTCTGCGGTCCTCCGAGCCCTTTGAAAGAAGTTGCTTAAATACTGTAGCCGGACACTTGTCCAGTGTCCAGTGACTTCTCGTCGACGAAAAATTTCCGGAATGTCCTGTGTGAAATTACGGCTAAAGCGAAAATTTTACGCCAACTAAAGATATTTATAGTCGGACACAATCGAACTTATAAAAATTATTTAAAAAATGCTACGCCGCAACAGGTGGGAGAGATACTGAAAAGACTGATAAAGTGAGAAATTCAAACAATGGCAAACTTCATCCTCATTCACGGTATAGACGGCAATCCGGAGGAGTGCTTCTATCCTTGGCTAAGGCGGCAGCTTGAAAAAGAAGGCCACAAGATCCATACGCTGCAATTTCCACTACCGCCAAAGGCGAGCCTAAATAATTGGCTAAAAACGTTTAAACCTTGCTCGGAGTTTGTAAACCCGGAAACAGTTTTTGTTGGCAGAAGCATAGGACCAGCTTTTATTCTTCGGCTGCTTGAAAAATCAGATGTTAAAGTCAAGGCTGCTTTTTTGGTTGCAGGCTTTTGCTCAAGCATAGAGCTGCCGCAACACAAGTACCTCATAAAACCCATGAGCACGTTTATCAATAAGCCTTTTGAATGGCAAAAAATAAGGAGTCACTGCTACAGATTCTTCATCTACAACTCCGATAATGATCCTTTCGTCCCATTAAAGAGAGGGAAGGAGCTGGCAAAGAACTTGGGTGCAGAACTGACTCTAGTGAAAGGGGCAGAGCATTTCTGGTTTGAGGAGTTTCCGCAACTGCTTAAGGATATTGAGAACCTATGATCTTGCGCTGACCTTGTCAAACTCGTCCTTCATGTCACAGAAAATGGAAATGAACTTTTTAGTAGCTGATTTGAGTTCCTTTTTCCCAGCAGCTGTTATCCTGTATTTCTTCTCCCTGATGCCGTGGCCAACCTCCCTTATCCAGCCGTTGGCGCTCATCGCCTTCAGGACAGGGTAAACAGTTCCCGGACTTGGCTTCGAGCCCTTCCTCCTTCCCAGCTCCTGCCTGAGTTCCTCTCCAGACATGCTATTCTTGCTTACAAGCCTAAGCACGGTAAAAGTAAGGAATCCCCTCATATCGCAGCAGTTTCCCATGACAGCCTCCAGCACTGCCTAGTATTTAAGTTTTTATCAAAGCTGCCACGACTTGTATATCGCACAACCGATATGTTTAAATACGAGCAGATTTTGCACATCGGATACTCGATACAAGTGAGGAGGCGTAGAAAAAATGGACTTGCCATGGGGAGATGAAAAGACAGTCAAATTCGTGACGAACGTGGGCCTGATTACAAGCGACGGGCCTAACGGGCCAAACATCCAGTCGGCTGAGTGGACACACCACATCAGCTATTCTCCAGGCCTTATTGCTGTCTGCCTTGGTAGGGACAGGACAACAAGAGAGAACATTCTGGCAACAAAGGAGTTCGGCGTGAGCCTTGCAGCAACAGACCAGAACATCATGGCAAGCGTTGCAGGAGGAAGCCACGGCAAGGACGTTGACAAAATAAGCGCACTAAAGGAACTGGGCTTCAAATTCTACCGGGCAAAGGAGATAAAAGCGCTGATGGTCGAAGGGGCGGTATTGAATGCCGAGTGCAAGGTTGCAAAGGTTATTGAGCTTGGGGACCACACCATGTTTGTTGGAGAAGTGCTTGCTGCAACGGCAGGCAACAAGGAACCGCTTGTTTACCACAGCCTCACGTTCCGGAAGCCCGGCGAGGTAGTCCAAAAGCCCGCTGAAAAGGAGCTTGAAAGGATAAAGAAGTTGACTGAAAAATTCAGGAAATCCGGATAATTTTCACAAAAACCACTATTTTTTGAAAGTTTTCTCTGCCGATGCGGAGATTTTCCGCCTTTGCCATAACATTTCCGTAATTTCAGGGGCAAAGCACTTTAATTTCTGAAACACTCTCTAGTCCATGCGGCGAAATTCGGTTTCATTAGCAGCGAAGAGGAGGCGCGCATTAGCAGAAGCGATAGCAACTGCAAAAGGCGGTAAAGACGAGCTTGAGCTGATAATCAAGGCAGAAGAAGGCAGAAGGGAAGAAGTTGCTGGACAGCTGCAAAGAATAGGCGAGGTCAGGCACTTCTACAGCTTTGTTCCATACATAAGTCTAAAGTGCGATGCTGACTACGCAGACATACTGAGGAAGGCTTCTGCTGGCAAAGTCAGCGACAGCGTGTTTGAAAAGAGCTTCAGGAGCATAATCTCGGCAATAACCGCTGTTGACGTTTCTAACAATTTCACGATTCCAAAATTATCGGCTGCAGCAGTTGTTATTCCAAAACCGAGAATTCGGACAGGGTTGTGGAACCTTGAGGCAATAGGCGCTTACGAGGCGCAACAATATGGCAGCGGTGAAGGCGTGTCTGTCGCAGTAATTGACAGCGGCGTTGACTACGGCCACAGCCAGCTCAGGCAGCGGTTTGGCAGCGTAAAAGGCTACGACTTTGTCAGGAATAACGATGAGCCATTGGACGAGAACGGGCATGGCACCCACGTTGCAGGCATTATTGCGGCTGCTGATTACGGCATCGCAACGTCATGCAGGCTTTACGCTGTCAGGGTTCTTGACGAAAACGGCTCCGGAGCAGAGGCTGATGCGATAGCAGGAATTGAATGGTGCATAAAGAATGGCGTTGACGCAGCCAATATGAGCTTTGGGGGGCCTGTGGCATCGCAAGCCCTTGAAGAGGTTTGCAGGTATGCCTGGCAGCACGGGGTGCTGCTGGTGGCTGCTGCAGGCAACAACGGCTACGGCCCTAATTATCCCGCTGCCTTTGGAGAGCCCGTAATAGCGGTTGCTGCTGTCGACGAACAGCTTGGGCATCCTGAGTTCAGCAACATCTGGGAAACTAATGACATATCAGCGCCCGGAGTTAATGTTGTCTCTACTTATGTGAATGAGAGTTATGCAAGGCTTTCGGGAACATCAATGGCTGCCCCTCATGTTACCGGAAGCCTGGCTCTTGCCAGCTCAATAGTTTCTGCCGATGATTTAGAAGAAATAATGAAAGAAACGGCAGACAATGCCGGCTACAACGAGCCGGACGTGTTTGGAGCAGGACTTGTCAGGGCTGACAGGATGGCAAGGCAGTTGGCAGAAAGCGGATATGTGCATGGAAGGCGAACATCACCACAGCCGTTGCCTCTGCTGCGAGGTTATTTTGATTTTGAGAAAGCGGTTGACATTGCAGTAAACCGGTTCGCGAGAGACGCAGTTGCAGAAGTTAAAAGGTGGCTGTCATGACATCAGAGCCAGAAAGACCTGAACAAAGACCTGAGCAAAGGCTTGAGCAGACTGTGCAGGACGCTTACATTGTTTCCTTAAAGCGAAAGGAAGAAGGTTCGGATGTTCCTCCTCTTTCAGTAAAGGAAAAACAGCAGCAGTTTGAAACACTGGTCCAAATGGTAGAGCAGCTGCAGCAACAGTATGGTGTTGAGAAATTAACCCTGACAAGAAAGTTTGAATATGTGCCTACGCCGGCAATAGCTGCGATAATAAAGGATAATGAAATACTTGAAATTCTGCTGAAAGAGGGCTATTCAGTTGAGCAGCAAGGAAGAATGCGAACCTCGCTAAAGCCTGATGCCTAGCACCTTTGCAACGTCATCCCTTATGCGCCTCTCGAAATCAGCAACTGTCTCGCCTTCTTCCTTCTCTGTTGCAAGGGCGTGAAGAAGCTGGTGGGCCAGCTCTTTTTCCTTTTCAACAGGGAATGCCTTTGACTGGCCAGCGTGCTCGCTAATCAGCTTCTGCTCAATGTCCTCAACGCTTTGATAGTCAACCTTGATTTCCTCGAAGTCCTTCCCCGTAAGCTTGGCAGTGTTCTTCGCAATGTAAACCGCGCCTTTGCCGTAAACCGCCTCAAAAAACTGCCTGAAGTCAACATCGCTCGCCTTTCCTGACCTCAGCTGGCCCGCTACCCTGGCCAGGACTATGGTGTTATAGAATTCCTTTTTTTCAACAGCTTCCGCAAGCTCGCTGCCAACCTCCCCGGGAGATTTCTTCTCAGCATCAACCGAAACCGTGAAAACACTATGCACGACTATCGGGTGGTGTGCGGCTTTTAACTCGCCGCTGCCTGAGGCTTCAACTATGTAAAATCCGCCATTGCCGAGAAGCTCAAGCTCGTCAAAGCTGTTTGGGAAAAGAGGGCCAGGCATTGTGATGAGGCCGTAGCCCATGCCGCTCATTTGCCGCTCAAACACCCTGTGAATGTGGCCCCCGGCGTAATAGCCGAAGCCCTTTGGAAACATAGCCAATGGGACGGCATCCATCTGCTCCATGCCCCTGGGCTTGAACTCCTCAATTGCAGTGTGGAACATGAAAATCCTGAAGCCGGGCTCGCTTTCCAGGTTTTCAAGAAGCAGCTGCTCATAATAATGTTTGTCAAGCATGCCCTTCTTTCCCCCAATGCCGGTTATTTTTGCGCCGGTTTTTTTGTCAACGGTGAATTTCAGCCGGATTTTCCCATCATCGCTGCCGTCTCCCCTCATGACATTCACGAAAAGGCCTGCGTTCTCAAGCACGTCCAGCATGGTCCTGCCAGTAGGCGAAAAATCGTGGCTGCCCGGGATAATGTAAACTGGCAGGCCTTTATCGGATAGCTCTTTCAGCTTGCTGGTCACTTCCTTAAGCCTGTCAATTGACGGCAGCGAGGTGTTGAAGAAATCACCGGAAATGAGTATGAAATCAACACCTTTCTCAAGGCACATATCCATTGCCTTCGTAAAAGCCATGGTGCTAGCCTGTGCAAGCCTCTCATCAGCCCAGGAACCTATGTGGATGTCAGCGAAGTGCGCGAACCTCATATGACGCAGAAATAAAGTGGCGTTTTTAACGTTTATGCTGCTGCAGCCGCAAAGACTTCCCAGGATTCGTAACTTTAAACCAAGCCTATAAGGTGCCTTATACTCCTTATGAAAAAAGATTATCTGATTCTTCAGACACTTTACGAGTTGAAAGATAAATGTTTCGGCAGCAGCAGCGAATAATCCGCGGTTGCCAAAATAAAAAGAGGTGGTAAACATGATGGACAAAGATGATTTGGCGCTGCTGGCGCAGCTCAGGAAAAACTCAAGGGTGAAGATGACAAAGATGAGCCGAGAGTTGGATATACCGGTATCTACAATATTCGAACGGCTGAAAGGTTCCCTTAGTAAGTACATCAAAAGGTTCACGTGCCTCATGAACAACAGCGAAGTGGGCTTCAATTCAAGGGCAACTCTAATCCTTAAAGTTGACCAGGAGCAGAAAGAGGAGGTCAGGGCCTTCCTTCAGAAACACCAGAACGTCAACTCCCTGTACAGGATTAACAATGGCTACGACTTCCTCCTTGACGCCATTTTCAGGCAGATGATAGACCTTGAAGAATTCATTGAGCAGCTTGAAAAGAGCTTCAGGATAAAGCACAAGGAAGTCTACTTCATAATAGACGAGATAAAGCAGGAAGGGTTCCTTGCTGAGCCCGGGACAGCACATTTGCTGTTTGGCAAGCAGCCACAGCCGCCAAAGGCAGCAAAAAAGCCAAAAGGCAAAGGCTAAAGTTGCAGTCACAAACAGCAGCAACCACAAACTTTAAATACACGTATGTTTAAACATACGTTTATGGTGACCAAGACTTTGACAATAACAAAGGAAGCTTACGAGCAGCTGAAGTCCCTCAAAAGGCCTGAGGAGAGCTTCAGCAAAGTGATAAAGCGCATAACAGAAGACAAGCAGGACATCATGAGGTTTGCGGGGATTTTGACGGAAAAAGAAGGAGAAGAAATGCTGTTAGCCATAAAGAAATTGAGGGAAGAAAGTGATAAACAATTAAAGAGGAAACTGCAACTATGACCCTTGTCTGCCTCGACACAACGTGGACAGTAGACTTCTTCCGAAACAGGAAGGAAGCTGTCCAGAAACTGAAAAGGCTTCAAGAAGAAAACGCGATTCTCACTTCTACAGCAGCGACTGTTTTTGAAACGCTGTATGGTTTCTTTATTAAGAACGAACAGGAGAAAGCCAGGCTTGCCGTCCAGTTTTTCAGAAGCATGCAATCTATCTTTCCTCTGGACATGGAAGCTGGCTGCCAAGCCGCTGAAATTGCTGCCGAACTTGCAAAAAAAGGATTAAGCATAGGCCACTTTGACAGCTTAATAGCAGGAAGCATGCTGAGAAACGGCTGCCAGTCCATTGTGACCAGCAATTTAAAGGACTTTGGAAAGATAAAAGGGATTAATTGCGTTCCTTGATTCGCCTGTTCAGCTTCTGCAACAGCGCCGAATTTCGGGTTTTTAAGGCTCGGTGGGCGCAAGAACCCGTAGTAGTTCACGGCTTTCGTATGTTGATGTGCAATATTTTCTGTTCCAATAAAAGCAACTCTCCTATGTTCGTTTTGCATTTTCTACCTTACTTCTTATCATATCGCCATAAGGCTGCCGGTTCAGGTTTTGGAAGCAGATGGTAAGCAGACTCTTCTAAAGTTCTGATTATAGAATATGCTGCAAATCTGGCAGCAACAGGAAGCCCTTTGGAAAAAATAAACCGCCAATCCAACCTTGTGCGCTCAAGTTCTCTTATTTCAGAAAACTGCGGATTTGTTGTATCCAAATACTTCTTCTGAAGATATATTCTGCGATAAGTTTTAAAGTGGTTTCTTAAGGACAAGTATGGACTGTAATGGCCAACTGCGTCAAATCTTGTCCTAATAACACCTGGACCATATCTGTGGTGAATCATGTTTGGCAAAAAAGTGTCATCAGCTAGGTTCCTGTCCTCGGGCATCTCAAAAACATCCGCATTGCGCATCATAAATACTCTACCATGAAAATAAATTTTCGAGCTCTTTTCAAATTCCGCGCTCACAGTTGGCTGTGGTTCTTCATCTACGTATTGCTTGAACGAGCTCACATCATGGACAGATATCTCTGATTCAGGAAAAAAAGCTCTTACATGTAGTGTGTGATAAAGGAAGTTTTGCCAGGGTGACATCTGATTAGGCTTTGAAGGAACAGGCCAGCCTCCAACCACAAGCAGCCTATCAAGCCCTTCCAACTCCTGCTTCATAATGCGAACACAGCTTTCATCTAAGGTGACATCAGCATCAACGAAAAGAAGAGGAGCATTTCTATTTTGTATTTGGTGAATTATTTTATTTTGAGCATAAACCAAACCATGCTCGCTATGGATAACGCTAATATTAAGTTCAGGATAGTTTTTTGCCGCTTCCAAGGCTGCCCTTTCAGTATTATCAGTGCAACCGTTCAGGCATACAAGCGTTTCCAAATCGGCATCTACATCCTGTTGAGCAAGGGAGTGCAAGCACTTTGGCAAATTTTCCTCTTCGTTATATGCAGCTATGCAGTAATAAAGGTCTGTCATTTTCAGTACATCTGTCTTTTTTCAGGTGCGTGAGTGTCTTGTCCTGTTCTGACTAAATCTGCAGCAATTCCTTTTTCTTCTTTTGCCTTTTCTGACTCTCCGATATGACTAAGAGCTTCTGCCAAGTCGGAATGCGCTTCTGCATAGCAATTGTCAAGTTGAATTGCACGCTGATGATCCTCAACTGCCTGCCTAAACATGCCAAGGCGCTGGTATGCATATCCCCTGTTGTTCCATGCCAAGGCAGAGTGCTGCATCAGCTCAACGGCCTTGGTGAACATTGTAACCATTTCACCTGTTCTGTCAAGATAATAGTAGGAGTTGCCAATGTTTCTATAGGCCTCGCCAAAATCAGGCTTGAGCTTTGCTGCCATTTCAAAATCTGGGAGCGCAGTTTCCCAATCATTAAGCACTCTAAAACACCTGCCGCGTAAATTATACGCTTCTGCGAAGTCAGGGTTTAATTCCAACGCATCAGATGCCGCTTTAATGGCTTCCGAAACTTTCCCTCTGTAAAGAAGGCTCCTCGAAAGGTTGTAGCTCCTTAACGCCTCATAATTGGCAAAATCAACATCTGAAGCAAACAATTGTGCGTAGTGAGAATTACCTTCGCTCACTTTAACTGTATGAACCGGCCACTTCCGCAATTGATAAAATATGTAAGCCGCAACATTTTCTGAAGTTGCTCTTCCGATAGTATCATCCAGATATTTTCCAGAAAGTTGTTCTATTACAGAATCCAAATCTGCTGATAGCCTGACTGAATCAACTCCAGCAACAAAGTTATTCTCAACTCTGCCTTCGATAGTCAACTCAACTTCAAACTCGTCACTGCGTATGTATGTGCTTCCGTGCTTTGCATTAAAAACACGTGAAATGCCTAGTAAAGCCATGTTAGACCCCCAACACCTTGACTCTGTCTCCAAGAAAATCCTTCATCCGCGTTGCCCGCTCAGCTATAGTTTCGTACGAATTTTTTTCTGGCAGGTTTGATGAAGCAGCGCGCGAATGCTCAGAATAAGCAAATGCAGTAACAAAATCAAAATCTACTTGTGCGAGAAGCCTCAAAGTTCCCCGAAAATCTGCTTCCTCTTCTCCAGGGAACCCTATGATGATATGAGTGCCCATGTGAATAGATGGATGCTGTCTTCTTATGTATGTTAATCCATCTATCACATCCTCTGTTTTATAAGGGCGCTTCATAGCCCGCAAAATGCGATTACTTCCAGATTGAACTGGCAGATCTAATGTTCTAAGCCTTCCCACATTGTCATTATACTGGAACACTTCTTTGTAACCATCCATATCGCGCAGAAGCCAGTTTACGTTGAAATCATGAACAAATAACTTGTAATCCCCTTCCGTGGATATAAGCTGCATTAAGAGTTTATGGAATCTTGTTCCGGTATCATAACCATACGCGCCAGTGTCGCCCCCCATCAACATTATAGTTGGCTCGCCTCTATCTACAGCTTCTTCGAATTGTGTAATTACGTTATCCCATGGAGTGCTTGAAAGGCGTGCAGTTGCTTCTTTAATTACACAATATGAGCAGCTTAAAAGACAGCCTTGGTTAACCCTTATTTTGAACCCGCTTTTTGCAATCTCGTATTCATCCCTTGGAGATAAGCTGTCTTCAAGCACTGATTTAGCTGTTTTGTCAAAACGTGTCTTGTTAGGCTCAGGAATCTGGGACATAAGCACACTAATCTTTCCAGTGAAAATGCTATCAAGAGACTCCATTGTCCGAGGAGAAAATGTTGCTGCAACATTGAAATCCTTAAGCTTTTCAGGGCTGATTGAAGGAAGGCATCCTCCTACAATAATGCTGGCATCCTTTGCTTTTTCTGAAGCAAGCCTTTCAAGACCTTGCAGAGATTGTTTCTCATTTGCCGTATCCACGGCACAAGTTACATAGATTATGGAATCTGCTGCCGATGGCGAATTAGAAATCTCGATGCCATTTGCTTTTAGGTAATTTATTACTCGCTCTGCATCAAGCTCTCTCTGCTCGCACCCATGGCAATCGACATGAACCTTCACCTTAAATCCCCTCTATGAATTTCCCAGTCCAAAGTGCTCCTCATGCTCACGGAAAATATTGTTCTAGCCTCAGGGTATCTTAAGTAGAGGTCTGATTGGTCACGTGAAATCTTAAGGATGTCTTCTGTTGGCGGATGAGGGCGATTCCTCAATACACTCCTGGGGTCGGCATGGAATACATTGGATGCAATGCTTACGCCTCTGTCAAGGAAAAACCTATGCCCCTCCATTGTGCTTTCCGGCGGTTCCATGCCCCACACCAGGCCACTAAACACGTTATAATCGCCAAAGACATTGCGGGCATAATCGACAGCTCGTATCCACCTGTCGTAGCCGTAAAATTTTTCTTTTCCAGGAACTATCTTTTCAAATAGCTCGCGGTTGAATACTTCCAGATTAAATGCTATTGAAGTAACACCCGCCTCTTTATATTCATCAATCAGGCTGAAGTCATTAGGAGGATGTACTAAAGCATGGATTGGGACTTTCGGGTTTAGAGCATTATACGTTGCCCTGATTGGGCCAATTATGTGTTTTCGGGTGCCTTCATCACTGGTAGGTGTTCCAGCTGTGAATGAAATCAGGCGCAAAGGCCTCCAAGGAATGTTTTGGAATAAGCGGGTTGCTTCAGCAATGTTATCATCATTGAACTCCTTCTGCATGCTCGTGGCAACACTTTTTCGTGTCCCGGCCAAAGAGCAGAACCCGCAAGGTAAACCTTCTGGAAAGTAGAAACATTCAGGGTAAATAAAAAATCCAGGAGTGTCTTCACCGGCCACAGCTATCACTTTGTCAGCGAGCGTTCCATCACTAAGTTTTCTGCCAAAGTATGCCGGCACTTCAGGCAAACTCAATGGCTGAACAAATTCGCCATCATGGTAGAGATTAACATCTTTACCTTCCACTTCCAAATGATAAGGGGAATCTTCACGCAGTAAAACCTGGGTTATAACACCTTCTCCCAACAGCAAAACTTGCGGTACGCGATGTTCGAGATTCACTTTGTTTACGTTTCCATAAACATATTGATTGACATAAAATTCGCCAGGATAATCTGAAAAAAGGTTTAATGGAAAATTTATCCCTTTAGAAAGAAGATCTGCTTTCAATTCAGCCTTGACAATTGTGTCAATTGTCGGTTTCAACATTATCGCCTTTAATAAGGAAATGCCAATAGTATTTAAAAAGGTTTTTAAGCGTGTCTCCAAACTAAGATGTGTTGAACAGAATGGCGTGCTTTATCATTTTGAGAGGTCCTGCAGCTGTTGGGAAAACAACTGTAGCGAAAGCTTTAACCGCTTCACTGCACGCCAAGCACGTAGCATTTGACAAGATTATGGCGAATCACAAGCTTGATGCAATTGAAGGGAGCGGGATAAGCGCAAGCAATTTTTTGAAAGCCAACAAGCTAGTAGTTCCTATTGCCTTAAAAGAACTTGAATTAGGCAGGTCTGTAGTATTTGATGGCTGCTTTTACAGGAAGCGCCAGCTGGACAACCTTATAAAATCCCTGCCGTACAAGCATTTCATATTCGCCCTAAATGCTCCCCTTAAGGAGTGTCTTAAGCGTAACAATAATAGGAAAAATCCTCTCAGAAAAAAGGACATAGCGCAGGTATATGCGCTTACAAAGAAGATTATTGCAGGCGTAAGAATAGATACGACTGGAAAGGTAACTAACGAATTAGTTAAAGAAATAAAATCTCATTTGCGCTTAGGGTAAGCTCCAATTAAGTTGTTGGTCTAATTGTTGTTTGAGTTTGCCTTACTTCGTCAACAACATGTTCCCAACTGGGGCATAAGACTGTTGAGAAATGGTATTGCAACTGAAGTGCTTTTTCAGAAAAAATATAAGCTTTTCCTTTGTAAGTGGGGGAAAGATGCTCTAGCACATCTTCATTGTCATCAACAATTCCCATAACCTGCGGGTAAAGATATTCCAAAACTGCAGCCTTCCATTGACCTCTGCTTTCGATACTTCCCTGCTTTAACAATTCCGTTTTTGGAATTCCAATAACTTTTGCAGGCGGAAAAGATTGTCTTGTTAGCCAGTCTGAAGTAATGCGTGCAACTCTTTCAGGCCTAGTTGTAATATAAGCAATAACTCGTATTAGTTGGTCCAAGTTTCTTACTCCTTTCAGAGCTCCATCTACAACTGGATAGTTCATAAGGTTAACCTCATTTAAAAATTGTCCTTGCACATATGCTTCCACATCGTCAGAAGCCCAGTAAGGAACATTTTTCGCATATCTGTACTTTGAAATTATATCTTCGGGGCTTAATCCTTCGGGATTTTTAAGAAGGGACACCAGCGTTCTGACCCAATGGGCGTTTGTGGCGCTAATGGTGTCGTCAATATCAACTGCTATTCCTTCAAGCCCACTCCTTATAAATTCATCTTTTACCGGCTTGTAGAGCTGTTCGATAAGCGACATGCAGTATGTTAATTTCTTTACATTTAAAAAGTTGCATTCCCTGATTCGCCTGTTCAGCTTCTTTAAGCATATGGATAAGCACTATCTTAGTATTCCAGTATACAAAAACGTAACATTTATATACTGGCTCTTCCATACTAAGGCGAGTTTGAAAAAAGGGGCTCCCTAAGGACTTCTCTCCCCTACCCCCAACTCACGTTAGGGAGCCTAACTTTTTTTTATTAAAATTTATTGAAATAAAAATAAGGGCGTGGCAGGGTAAAAAAGATGAGGATTAAGGATGAGGCACCTTGGCGTTCTGTTCCTTTTTCTGCTGACAGCTGGCGTTGGAGCAGCTGCTTACTTTACTAACCAGCAAGACATTCTAAGCTTTAATACGCCGTTGACAAAGCTGTTTCTTATCCTTATTGTCGTAATAATATCAAACGTTGCCACAAAAATAGGCACGTGGCTGCTGCAAAGATACGCGAAGGCAAAGGACAAGGGCGAGCTGAAGCAGGTAACGTCTGTTTACAGGTATGCGGTGCTTATAATCCTTGTTCTTGCAGTTATGGTTCTGCTGTACGGGGTAATAGGGCCAGCCATCACTTCAATCGGGTTGCTCGCCGCAGGACTGACGCTTGCCCTCCAGAGGCCGCTGCTTAATCTGGCCGGCTGGTTTTCCATAGTTGCAAAGAAGCCCTTCAGAATCGGAGACAGGGTTGACATTGGAGCTATTGGTGGTTACGTGCACGAGATTGCCCTTATGCATACACACCTGAGTCTTGTCGAAAAGGATGAGCAGACGGGAAGGATTGTTTATGTGCCAAACGAGCAGGTTTTAACTCAGCCTATAGTCAACTATACGAAAGGCACGCAGCTTGTGTGGGACCACGTGAGGGTAAGGG
>JACPIJ010000021.1 GCA_016188145.1 Candidatus Woesearchaeota archaeon
AATTTGACAGGTATAGGAGATTAAGGAATGGGATAAACTATTACGGCGAAGGTATTGACGTTGAAACTGTAAAAGAGGCAATTATAGAAATTCCTGAGCTGGTTGAGAAATTGGAGAAATATTCCAAAAAATTAGCCTTTTGATTTCCTTTCTATTCCCATCATAAGAGAGGGCTTACGGTTATAGGCGGTGATAACTAAGATATATGAAAGTGTTGGGGATCAAATGTTTGGTTTTGGCATCTAGCAGCTAATCTACTACTGCGTTCTACATGTGGCGGGAACTGGGATATTGCAAGAGCCCTTGGCATCAGCAGGGATGTTAATTTCGTAACTGCTCAAGGTTTGACTACAGTTTATTTCAAGATTATTGTTACGATTAGCTTCTTCACAGATGTACTTGTCACAGGTAAGTCGCTCCATATTTTTACACTTATTAAAATCAAAAACGCCAATTAATGACCATGCAACAGAATTGGCAGCCGAATTATCCACTGGAATTTCTGGGACAGGTGTAGGCCAATTGATTAACATTCCGGGGTAAGCATTAAGTCCGCTCTTTTCAAATGAAGTCTTAGCGACTCTTTTGAATATTGCAGAATCTTGTGTCTCGTTAGAGTAAACGGTTACAGTTAGATTGCAGTAAACGCAGGGATGCATACTTATTTTTTCAGAGGTGAAGTTGGTGACACGAAGCTCGGGTATATTATTAAAAAATTCTACCAATTGTGCAGATGAAAACCTTGCTAATGTTGGACTAATTTTGTTATACTTTACCACGAATATCGACGCATCAGAACATTCTAACGTGGAATCTTTTATCATCCCAGTCAAGGTATCGTTTTGAAAGTACAGGAAATCGTTGGCACCTTTAAGTAGTGAGTAATGCCCACTTTTAAGGGTGGCTTCGCCAGATATTGAATTAAACTTGTGTTGCCCATTGATGGTGCCTTGCTGTGAGCAATAAAATGTTAGCTTTCCTCGTATTTCATTCAAAGTGTAACCTCCCTTATTCTCAATTTCCACTTTGAGATAATCTTTTCCATCTTCAGTTACAATTCTGTCAGGTCTGTCTTGAATATCCAATTTTACCTTATAACCCATCCACCAATCAAGTATATCACCACCATAAAAAAACAGGAGCAAAGGAATGATAATGGAGCCTAAAATAAACGCTAAAGGAATGTGTTTCGTATTTCTGGTGATCCATCCTTTTTTGTGACAATAGCAGAAGTCACCCTTTTTCACTTTCTTGCCGCAGAAATTTCCGTTTTCAAAGCGTTCGGCGCATTGCTTAGTTCGCGTTTCCATTAAACATTTCCGGACAGCGCCTTATTAATAAACCTTCCGCAAACAACCATGCGATTCTTTGTTTTTGCCTTCGTGCCGGTTAAGCTTCATCAGCTTTTGGCCTCCACTGGTAGATGTTGTCGTGCATCTTTCAATCCATACCTCTTTGCAAAGTTATCAACACGATGCTTTTCTGCTTCGCAATCAGCCCCATCTTTTCAATAAATTCCGGCTTTGGCTCAGGCTCTTCCGCTCTCATCACAAAACCTGCGCCTCCGGCAAATCCCTGAATCCGTTATCCTTTGTCAGTACTTTCAGGCCGTAAATTTGTGCCGTTGCCGTTATGATGGAATCAATCATTCCCCACTTTTTGCCTTCTTTTTTCCTTTGGTAATTGAGTTCTCCTGCCCGAATTCCAATTTCTTCTGTCAGCGCCAAGATTTGTGAGTTCTGCTTTATGGCTTCCACTGCTTCCTCTATAGTCGCGAGATTGTATCTTAAACACCACTGTACAAGTTCTGGCACGGTTGCAATGCTGGCAAAAAGCTCCTTTTCCCTAATAATTTTCCTAACCTTCGCTCCTTTTTCTGTTCCTAGTAGGAATTCTACCCATGCAGATGTATCAAGAAGCATTAATTTTTCCCCACTTGATATTCTTCCCTGTCCAGTCTGTCTTCCCTGTCCCTTTCAAAAGGCCCTGCGCCTTTTGCCGAACCGAATAGCTTTAACAGTTTACCAATGTTTTTCTTCCTTAGCAAGCTTAGCTCTATCTCCTCCCCCTCCCTGATTCTCTCTTTTGTTATTATTTCCATAGGTATCAGCACTCCAAACGATGTTCCAACCTTCCTTACCTTCGCTTTAAACATCTCCGCCATTATTATAATAAATTATAATTGACTATTTAAATTTATTGCTTTAATTGCGAATTTCAGAATTCTTATGCCTTCCGGTGATTTTCCCGTAATTTCTACGTCAACCTTGCAAATATTATGGTTTTCTCCAGATTTTTTGCACAAAATCGCCGATTTTGTGAAAAGCTTTCAGGCTTTCAGCATTTCTGCAAACAATTTTAAACCTTCGCTCTTCCGCAGCTTCTATGCGCATTGACAAAATCAGGGACAAAATCCCGACAAAGCTGTACGAGGCAGTTTCAGGTGCCGGTGTTGCCGAGCTTAGGCCTGCCCAGGTTAAGTCAATAAGCGCAGGGCTCCTTGAAGGGAAAAACCTGTTGGTATGCACTCCCACAGCTTCTGGCAAAACTCTTATTGCAGAATTGGCGGCGGTTTCTGCTATTCTTAACGAAAAAGGCAAGGCAGTTTATGTCGTGCCTTTGAAAGCGCTTGCCAGCGAAAAGCATAATGACTTTAAGAAGCGCTACAGCTCTTTCATAAAGGTCGCCCTTTCAGTCGGCGATTTTGACGCCTCAGACTCTTACCTGTCTGATTACGACTTAATAATATGCACCGCTGAAAAGCTGGATTCCCTTATTCGCCACCATGCTCCATGGATAAGGATGCTTTCTGTCGTGGTTATTGACGAAATCCACCTTCTCAATGACCCCGGCCGTGGTCCTACTTTGGAAATTCTCATCACAATGCTGAGGCAGCTGCTGCCAAAAGCCCAGCTTCTCGGGCTTTCTGCAACCATTGGCAATCCTGAAGAGCTGGCAAGGTGGCTGGATGCCGGGCTCGTTACCGACAGCTGGCGTCCTGTCAGGCTGCACCAGGGCGTTTACCGCGATGGGATGATAACCTTTAAGAAATAACCACTTTTTAGCAAACAGAAAGAGTATTCGCCTTTTTCATATGCTAAAACAGGTCTTTTCGCCGGTTATGAAAACTTGGAAGGCAGGGCTGAGACTGTTCAGCTATAACCCCTTTATCGCATATACCGAGAATTTAAATATGACCTGTTTCCTTAATCTCTTTCATGACCACAGCAGCAAATTCGTTGAAAGGCTTGAATATTGAAGCTATTCTACTTGCTGGTTTGCTGGTTGTTGTACTGCTGCTTGGGCTTGTCGCCTGAGCACTCATTGTTTTTCTTCAAGGCACGTTCCGGCTCTTCTAGAGTCTTTCTTACAACGTAAAAAGCGTGTCTTGACGTAAGTATGCACAGAGTGACAAAACAAGGAAAACACGGATCGTAAGCGAAGGTGAACAGTATGGATGATGCAGCTGGTGCCGGCATGCCGGCAAAAATTGTACTTGGATATGACAGCCAACGCCCTTCAGGTTGTTTGGCTACTGAAGTTCCACTTGCACGAGATAAAATTGATGAGCTTATAAGGCGGGAAATGGCCTCTCACACGAATAAATGCATGTATCTTGCTAACGTGTCTGATGTTCTGCTCGAGCAGATTCCTAAAGAATTCCGTTTTATGGTACGTTTTTTCAATACAGCCTGTTTTGTTACAGAAGACAGGAAGAGGGCTGCGTACTTGGTGCCTCCGGCAACTCCACATCTTATTATCAGGAACGAGGCGCGCATTGCCGCGTATTTCGGCATAATTTTAGGCGACAGCCGCTCTCCTGCGACGGCAGGCTTGACTTGGCAGTTGAGAGAGCGAAACCTGCTTGAGGCTATGCGTGTTAGCGAAAGCCACCTCGTATATGCTTGGGTGCCAGCTGTGCCGCTGTCAATAGGCAACGGCCCAAGTTCCGCGCTTGCCAGATACTCTGTTTTCTCCTTTTTCCCGCTTTACGGAGAGCCTGGTGCACAGGCGCGGCCAGGCCTTGAGAAGGCCTTGGCAAACCCTGTCGAAACGCTTGAAGAACGAATGGGAGCTATGGGTTACCGCGTGGTGAACCTTGAGGCAGTTGGAAGGTGATTTGGAATGCGCTACAGCATTACAAAGTTCCTAAGCGGCGAGGCCTAACGACTCAACAACGAGCTCTGGCTTGAATGGCGACAGGTCATTGTATCCCTGGCCTGTCCCAAGGAAAAGTATGGGCTTTTGCGTTACGTAGCTGACGGAGATTGCCGCCCCTCCTTTCTCGTCAACGTCCGCTTTTGCCAAAATGATGCCGTCAATGCCTATTGCCTCGTTGAACTTTCTTGCCTGCTCAACGCAGTCGTTCCCAGTTATCGCTTCTCCAACGAATATTTTCAGGTCAGGCTTGGCAACTCTTGCAATTTTCTTCATCTCGTCAACGAGGTTAACGTTACTGTGCAGCCTTCCTGCCGTGTCAATCAGCACTGCATCAATGCCATGCGCTTCAGCGTATTTTATCGCGTCAAAAGCCACAGCAGCCGGGTCTGCCCCGTAGTCGTGCTTCATCAGCTTAACACCCAGTTTGTCAGCGTGTTCCTGCAGCTGGTGTATTGCCGCTGCCCTGAATGTGTCAGAAGCTGCAATTACGACTTTCAGTTTGTTGTCCTGCAGCAGCTTTGCGATCTTTGCGATGGTAGTTGTCTTGCCCGAGCCGTTTATCCCTACAAACATCACCTTTACCGGTTTTTTTACTGCTGCAGTTTCGACTATTTTTTCTTTAAAGTCGTAGCCGCTGATAAAAAGTTCCTCAATGCTGCTTCGGAGCGTTTTTCTTACTGCTTCCTCAACTTTTCCCCGTTGCAGCGGCTTTTCAACCAGATTTGTTTTCAAACCCGCCTTTATCTTGTCTATAGCTTCTACTGCAACGTTGTTTTCAAGCAGCGTTATTTCCAAATCCTGAAATAATTCATCAAACCTTGCTTCGGAAATCTTTGTCGTGGTCACGGCTTCTGTGACAGCGCTCGTTATTCTTTCAAAAAACCCCTTTTTCGGCTCTTCCCCGATTTCTTCTTTTGCTTCTTTTTTTTCTTTTAGTTCTTCCTTAATCTCCTTTTCCTTCTCGCGTGGTTTAACCTCTGCTTTGACTTCCTCGGCTTTTTCAGTTGCCGGCGTTGGCTTTGCGGCAGGCTGTTTCTCTTCCTTCAGCTCTTCTTTCTTTTCTTCTTTAGCCTTCTCCGAGAACTTGCTTATTACCTCGCCGAGCTTTTTCCTGAGAAATCCGAACATGGTGGCTACTCCCCGTTCTGCAGCATCTGGCCAAGCTCCTTTTCAAGCTTGTCTGCCTGGTCGGTCAGCTTGTTAAGCTCCTCCAGTATGCTTTCCTGGTAGCCGGTCAACTCCAGCAGTTTTGCTTTTAGTATCTCTCCTGCTTGTTCTGCTGTCTTATTCACGCACACGTTGCTCCCTACGTTTACCAGCATCTCCTCGCTTTTGTCCAGTGTTGCCCCTGCAAATATTCCGCTTGTTACAGGCACAAGTATTTTTGTCCCTTCCTGCGCTTCCTTTAGCTTGCTTATGCTCTCGGCAGCCTCTTCCAGCTCCTGCCTTTTCTCGTCAACTGACTGAAGCTGTTCCTGCAGCCCCTTTATCTGGGCAGCGGCAAGCCTGAACTCCGCATACTTCTCATTCAGGGCTTCTTCCGCGCCGGCTTTCTCACCGGCTTTTTCATTAGTTTTTTTGGCAGCGGTGCCGTCGGTGCTGCCTTTTGTTGCTGTCATGACAGCGGGAAAACGTCAATGTGTTTTTAAAGGTTTGCCACTTCAGCAACCGAGAAGAAAACAAAACTTACGCCTTTTTGTTTGAGTTTGACTTGTAAGGATGGAGCGAGAATCCCCTGGCAATCCTTTCTATGGTATCCGCCAGCATCGGTGCTGTTGAGATTGTGTGGTAGCTCTTGAGCATTTTGTGCTTCGGTATGGGAACCGTGTCCGTGAACACAAAGCCCTCTACCTCTCCTGAATCTTCAAGGGCTTTCAGCCGCTCTGTTGCCGGATTCGTAAGCAGGGGATGGGTGCACGCTACCCATATCTTTTCTGCCTTGTGGTTCCTGACAGCCTTTACTGCTTCAACCATGCTGCCTCCTGTGTCTATGAAGTCGTCAACGATTATGGCGTTCATGCCTTCAACCTTTCCTATTACATTCATGGCATCTGCCTTTCTCCAGTCTGGCCTGTACTTGTCAATTATGGCAATCCTCTCTGCCTGCATGGCATTGGCAAGGTCCCTGGCTCGCTTAGTGCCGCCTGCGTCAGGAGTTACGACAACCGTGTCCTTTATCCCCTTGCCCTTGAAATATTCGGCAAAAATGTATATTGCCGAAAGGTTATCTACGGGTATGTTGAAAAAGCCCTCTATCTGCTGTGCGTGCAGGTCTATCGTAACCAGCCTCGCAGCTCCGGCATTTTCCATCAGGTCTGCTACGACCTTCGCTGAGATCGGCTCCCTGCCTGTTTTCTTCTTGTCTTGTTTGGCGTAGCCGAAATACGGCACCATCAGATTGATTGAGTTGGCAGACGCCCTTCTGAGTGCGTCCATTATGAGCAGAAGCTCCATGACATTGTCATTTACCTGAGGGCACGTTGACTGTATTACGAATACATCAGCTCCCCTCACTGACTCGAGAATCTCAACCCTGCCCTCGCCATTCGGGAACTTTCCAATGTCTGCCTTTACGAGCGGTATGCCGACGTGCTTAGAAATCTCCTTTGCCAACTGAGGCACAGAGGTTCCTGCAATCAGCTTCACGTAGCTCCTATCTTCGCCTGCGATTTCAGTTCACCCTGAGAAAAGTTGAATCCGCAGTAGTATTTAAACTTGATTGTTAGGCAGAAGCAATGCGTCTATGGAGAGCCTGGCGCCGAAAGGCAACTGGGAGGGATTCCTGTGTAGGACAGTACTGTACCACATAATATTCTCGCCAGGCTGTTGCTGAGCGAACTCAACGATTGTATAACCTTTCGCCAGAAATTCTTCGAGGACAGCTTTATACGGCTTCCGCACGTATGTGTTGCCTGGTCGAATATATACGAAAGCATCTCGTTGGTAACGGAACGCAGACTCATTTTTATTGAAGACGAGCCTTCTGTTATCAACGTCTATGGCAGACAGTCCGCTCAAACTGTTTGGGTCGGATATGAATGCCATGCCATAATGAGGATAAAAGCCAATCGCCCATCCGGCCCTCCTTGGGTCTGTTCCGTCAAGAATGACTTGGACAGTGAATGCGTCGCTTTTTTTAATTGCAGTTTCCACATAACCGACTAAGTCTTTAGAAACCACTTCTTCCGGAAAGTTTGGATCATTAAAGAGCAGGCAGTTGTACACAAGCATTGTTTTAGGGAATGAGTGATGGCTTAAAAAATAACCGTTTTTTAGAACTAGTGCGCTGTCTACTTCTCAATCATCTCAATCTCGATGTTAAGCCCTTCAGGAATGGGGACCCTCATCACAAGCCTGAGCGCCCGTTCGTCAACGCCAAGGTCAATCAGCCTTTTATGGATGCGCATCTCGAACCTGTCCCATGTTGCCTTCCCGTCGCCGCATGGGCACTTTCGCGTTGTGACCTTGAGCTTTCTTGTAGGAAGCGGGATGGGCCCGTGCATGTCAACGCCCGTTCTTTCAACTATGTCCTTTATGGATGTGCATACAGAGTTTATCTTTTCAATGTCCGTGCTTGCCAGCTTTATTCTTGCCCGTTGCATTTTACCATCACAATCGTAATTGTATTCGCAGCAGCAACGATAACGTATTTAACGCCAGGGTATGTGGCGGTATTACCGCTGCCATCAACGCTTTTGAGAATTAAGAGGTGCTTTATAAAGCTAACTGATTTGGGCATTGTGGCGCAAGTTGGCTTTATGGCTTATCCCTAACCTTAGCCTCAAAATGCTGGCAACGTACTGGAGCCCGGTCTTAAACTCCCTTGTTTTGCTTTGCCCGTGAACCCTTGGCTTGTAGTAAGAAGGCATTTCTGCAATCCTGAATTTGTTTTTGTGGGCTCTGTGGGCATAATAAAACAGCCTGAAGCAGTAGTCCCCATAGCCAAAAAATATCCTGTCAAGGCTTAGGCCCTGGAGAGTATCCCTCTTTATCGCAACAAAGCCATTTGTAAAGTCTGTAGCCGGCACGCCAAGCATAACTCTGGTAAACAGTTGCAAAAGACGGGTAACAACGGACCTGTATTTCTTTCCAGTAAACCTGCCGCCTTTTATGAAACGGGAGCCATTGCCAATGCCATACTTGAAAGCAAGCTCAACAAGGCCGGGCAGCTGCGAAGGGTCGTGGCTAAAGTCGGTATCCATCATAACAATGACGTCGCCGGAAGATTCCTCGATGCCCCGCCTCAATGCTGTTGCCAGCCCGCGCTCAAAGCGCCTGATAGCCTTTACCCGCCTGTCCTTGCTGTACTTCGCCATTACAGCGTCATAAGTGGCATCAGGGCTGTTGTCATCAACAACAACAATCTCAAAATCGTATTTGCCGCCATTTTTCAGGTTTTTAATAACTGCAGCTATCAAAGGGATAATGTTCTCACGCTCATTATAAGTCGCTAAGACGACTGAGACTTTGTGCTTTTTCATATCTGCGTCCACACCTACATGGTCAAGCTGGCTCATTTATATGCTTTTTTAAATTGGCAGGCTAAAACGGCAGAATAAGAAGTGATTCGTCTTTAGCAGCTGCCTTTGCCGCTCTTGCAGTACTCCTTGATGGCCTTGCAGACTTGCAGAACTTCATTGTCTTTTAAGGTTACGGATGAGGGAAGGGAAAGTCCCTGATTGTAAGCATACTCTGAGTTTTCAAAGCTGCCATGCTGCCTCACGCCGGACTTCATACCGGCATAGCATGGCTGCATGTGCAAAGGGTAGAAAAACCTTCTGGTTTGGATGCCTCTTGCCTTGAGAAAGTTTGCTAAATCATCAGCGCCAGCGTCACCTGCCAGAACGTTCACGAACCAATGCACAAGGCTTGCTCGCTCATCAACATGGGTGAATTCAATAACGCCTCTGAGCTGCTCCTCGTAAAGCCTCCTGAGTTCGTTCTTCCTCTTGGCAATCCTTGGGAACTTTTTCAGCTGCGCAACGCCTATCGCTGCAAGCACATCAGTGAATGAGAAGTTGTAGCCAATCTCCTCGTGGATAAAGACGCCTTTCTCCTTCCTGCCATGATTTTTAAGCCTGTAAAGCTTCTCAGCCAAAACAGGATCGTCAGTTAGAAGAACAGCGCCCTCGGCAGTTGTTATAATCTTGTTGCCGTAAAAGGAAATCATGCCGGCATCGCCAAAAGTGCCGGTATGCCTGCCCCTGAACCTTGTTCCAACTGACTCAGCAGCATCCTCAACAACCTTCAAGCCATGCTTTTTGGCAAAGGGCATAATATCGTCCATGTCAGCTGCTTGGCTGTAAAGATGCACGGGCATTATCGCTTTGGTTTTTGTGGTTATTTTGCCCTCAGCCTTCCCGGCATCGATGCAAAAAGTCTTCCTGTCAACGTCGACAAAAACAGGTTTTGCACCGGCCATTATGACAGAATTTGCAGAAGCGATAAAAGTCAGGTCAGGCACAAGAACCTCGTCGCCTGGCTTTATGCCGACAGCGATCAGGGAAGCGTAAAGGGCCAAAGTGCCATTAACATAGCTGATAACGTGCTTAGAGCCTGTGAGATCCTGCATCATCTTTTCAAACTCCCGAGTTTTCTTCCCCTCGGTAATCCAGGTAGAACGAACAACTTCAGTGACCTCCCTTATTTCAGCTTCGTCAATCCAAGGCCCTATCTGCTTTATCATTCAATCACCAACATCAGCGTTCTGCTGCGATAACGGCGATTGCGCCACATCACGCAGCATCATTCATTTTTTAAGTTGCCTTATTATCCCGCCAAAAGTTTTAATGACGTAGTCGAGCTGCTCCTGTGGCATGAACTGGTGGCAGCCGATGTAAAAGCCCCTTGAGCCGAAGTAGTCTGCTTTCGGCACCTTGCCCTGGTACCCGGATTTGAGAAAAGCATATGCGGGCTGCTGGGTTGGTATGCAGCCAAACAAAGGCCTGGACTCTATCCCGCTTTCTGCTAGCGCATCCCTAAACCTTTTCCTGCTGATAGAAGCATCCTCGATTACAACGGGATAGCTGAGATAGCTTACTGTTTCTGAAAACTCAGGCAATTTGAGAGCGTCAGAATACTTGGCAAGCCCATCATTCAGGTAGCGAACGTTTTCCTGCCTTTGCCTTATGATTTCACCTATCTTTGAAATCTGCGTCAAGCCAAGCAGCGCCTGGAACTCTGTTGCCTTGAAATTAAAGCCTATGACGTTGCTGAAATACCTCGGGTCAATTCCTGAGCTTTCCTCAACAGCGTGAGGGCACAAGCCCTTGGCACGCTCGTCAACAGTGCAGCAGCACATCCTCCCATTGCCCTTCAGGGACTCGGCAAGCGACTTGAGCTCGGGGTCGTTCATGTGCAATGTGCCAAGCTCGCCAGCGCAGACTGCGTGTGCCATGTAGAAGGAAAAGTCTGAAAGGGTTGAAAGCGAACCAACCCGTTTTCCCTTATAAGTTGAGCCGTGAGCCTCGGCCGCGTCTTCAAACACAATAAGCCCGTATTTCTTTGCCAGGCTGTTTATCCTGTCCATCTCGCAAGCATAGCCGAGAAGGTGGACAGGCAGGATGATTGAATACTGCCCGACATCGCTGCTGCTTTCTAAAAGTTCGGCTATTTTCTCTTCGTCGATGTTAAAATCGTCTTTCACGTCAACAAAAACAGGCTCAAGTCCTGAAGTGACGACAGAGTTAACAGTAGCGATGTAAGTCAAAGGGGTTGTTATTGCCTTTGAGCCTTTCCTTACCCTGTCCTTGTATTTCGGGCTGTGCTGAAGCGCAACAAATCCTGCCATCATCGCAGACGTGCCTGAGTTAAAAGTCACGCAGCCCTTTGTCCCGACATAAGAAGCCCACTTGCGTTCAAACTCTCTAATGTACCTGCCCTCAGAAAACATCCCAGAATCGACGAGGGAGTAAAGTAGCTCTTTATCGCTTTTCGTAAGCTTTAGGTCGCCAATCCTGACTGAAAGCTTGCCTCCCATGAAAAACAGCGTCTGATCAAGTATTTATAAAACTTGTCATGGCATAAAATCGCTTTCCATTACTTCTTCACAATGTCTATGCACTGGCCCGCTGCTACTGTTGAGCCGGAGTCCCTTATGGCAAACCTTGCCATCTGCGGGATGTCAGCCTGCTTTTCTATTACCAGGCCCTGTCCGCCTGTTGGCTGGACCTTGACTATGGCTACCTCGCCGTTCTTCAGGAAGTCAGGCTTCTCTTTCAGCGTTTCGCCAGTAGCCGGGTTAATCTGCTTGACAAGCTCGGTTATCTTGCAGGCAATCTGCGCTGTGTGTATGTGGAACACAGGAGTGTAGCCTATGGTCAGAACGTTCGGGTGGTTTAGCACGACTATGCGCGCGGTGAACTCCTTGGCGACTGTTGGCGGGTTTGTGACGTGGCCAATGACGTCTCCCCTTGCTATGTCCTGCTTGTTCATGCCCCTGACTGAGAAGCCCACGTTGTCTCCGGGCTCAGCCTGCTGCATTGACTCGTGGTGCATCTCTATGCTCTTGACCTCGCCGGTAACGCCCTTGCCTTCCCTTGCAGGCACAGCTATAATCTTGTCGTTGACCTTCATGATGCCTGTCTCTACTCTTCCTACAGGCACTGCGCCTATGCCCTTGATGTCGTAAACATCCTGTATTGGGAGCCTGAGCGGGAGCTGTGTAGGCTTTTCCGGCGCCTTTAAGCTGTTCATTGCCTCAAGAAGCGTTGGGCCCGTGTACCAAGGCATCTTGTCCGACTTCTTGGTGAGGTTGTCGCCAAGGTAGGATGCTGTTGGCACGAACTGCAGCTTTGCCACATCGTAGCCAACCCCTTTGAGAATCTGCGAAGAGCTGCTCTTGACTTCCTCAAACCGCTTCTGGTCGTAATTGGCCATGTCCATCTTGTTGATGGCAACCACAAGCTGGGCAACGCCGAGCGTTCTTGCCAGAAATATGTGCTCGTAAGTCTGACCGCCTGGGCCTGATTCGTCAGGCCTCTTCATGCCGCCTTCGGCTTCGCCCTTGTTTGCCGATATTACCAGCACAGCAGCGTCTGCCTGGCTTGTGCCTGTTATCATGTTCTTGATGAAGTCCCTGTGGCCTGGCGCGTCTATGATGGTGAAGTAGTATTTGTCTGTCTCAAACTTCCTGTGGCTGAGGTCGATGGTTACACCGCGCTTCTGCTCTTCCTCAAGCGTGTCCATCGCGAATGCAAATTCAAAGCCTGGCTTGCCTACTTCCTTGGCCCTGTCCTGGAGCTTCCTCATGGTCTGCTCGTCTATGTTCTTTGTGTCGTAAAGCAGCCTGCCTACTGTGGTTGACTTGCCGTGGTCTACGTGACCAATGAATATAAGGTTCATGTGTTCCTTTGCCTTAGCCATTTTCAGATTCCTCCTTAAACACTAAAATTACTGAAAATTCAGCCAAATCACGAGATTTAGCGGAGGTTGTGGATTTCCCAGTCATATTTAAAGTTTGTGGTGTTTCAAATTTCAGCCGCATAAGCGGTTTATCATAGAAGTTTCAGCCTAAGGCCTGGCTCTGTTTCCCTGATTTTTAGGAAATCAGTGTCTTTTGCCACAAGCTCAAAGGCTCTGTTCAGGCACATGCTGGCGATGAGAATATCAATAGCGCCGACTGGCTTGCCTATTTTCCTTAACTTTCGCGATATTTCAAGCGCTCTTTTATAATCAGCGGCGTTGGGTGAAAGAACATCATAGTGCTCTATTGCCGGCGGATACTCTATTATGCTAAAGATTGTCGCTAGGCAATGCCCCTGGCCGTAATCTTCTTCGAGGATAACGCTTGTGTCAACAACTTCAGTCGTTTTGCTTCACTCTCCTTTACCCCTTCGTAATATTTTTTCCAGCTTTCTTTTGAAAGCCTGGAGATTTCTTCTATGCCCTTCCTTGTCTCTTCCGGCAGCATGCCCAGCAGCACTTTTCCGTTTACAATTCCTCCTACCTCCATTAGCTGCTCCGCTATGCCTTCTCTCGCTGCTTCGCTCCACTTTATTTCGGGATGCTGCTTCATCTGCTCGTACAACTCCAGCGGAACGCTCAGAGTGATGTTCCTTTTATTTGCTTTATGTGCCATATTTACAATATGTGCTTTACTGTATTTAATGGTTTCGTTTTTAAGAATTATCCTGTTCCGTCAATAAGCTCCAGCAGCGTTTCCTCTGGGTTCCTTGCCAGCACCACAGCGCTTGCCACAAGTATGCCCTCAGTTCCCAGCTCAAGCGCCTTTTTAACGTCTTCCCCGCTGTTGACGCCTGCCCCGCACAGCACTTTTATGCTGCTGCCCGCGCTTTTCACCGCAGCCACAGAATCAGAGACAACTTCCGGCTTTGCCTTTGAGACAGATACCTTGCCTCCGATTAGCTCCGGCGGCTCTATTGCAATGTAATCAGGAGCAGGGTTCATGCCAGCTATCGCTTTTGCCTCAGCAACATCAGCAGCGCACACTACTGTTGCCAGGCTTGCTGCTTTTGCCGTTGCAATGCGCTTCGCGATGTCCGTTATCTTGTGCTCCGCGTGGTTTATCAGCGTGCCTGTGGCTCCTGCTTCTCTTACAGCTTCGGCAGTTACGAAGCCTGTAGATTTCCCCTGCCCGTTTGCGTCAATGTGCTGCGCAAAAACTTCAACCATTGCAGTGTCAACTGCTGCCGCGACCCCGAATATGTCAGTGGCTTGGACTGCAACAGCGATTTTCACTTTATCCCCCGCCTTTTTCGCTGCAGATTCGCACATCCTTGCCAGCTTTACAGCGTTTTCGCCAGTGGCTTCCCTGTACGTTTTGAAGTTGATAATGATGAGAGGAACTGCCATTGCAGAACCTTCAGAATAAGAGATATTAAAAGTTAACTGTTTATTTCTGCGGCGGCTGAGGGTCACTCAAACTGCCAAGGTTTTTTTGTAGCGGATAAACGAATTGCGCATGTGTGTATCGGTTGACTGTGCCTCTTACTCCTTCCTGAAGAGCGCTCCCTCTGAAGTCGTCAGGGTTCGCCCTGATTGTTCCCGGCGATACTGGGTTTTCAGCATGCCAGTCAACAAATGCTTCAAGAGTCCTGCCAACTAGTGGATTTTCAAGAAAGTCTTTCAATTTCACATTTACCAATGCTATTGCATGCCCCGGATAGGGTGGGCTGCCGTTGAGTTCTATTCTGCTATCATTCCGAATATCAGTGAGAGCGGTGTATACGCATGGCTCTGTTTCGCCAGGCATTATCGCGTAGGTTTTTGATGTTGCTGTGCGGCTTTTGTGGCTGTGTTGCGTGATACGGCTGCTTTTGTTTCCAGCCTTGTTTCTGCCATAAATTAAGTGTGATTAAAATACTCATGGCTTGCTTTTTGTTAAAATGCGCAGCTATTTCCCGCTTGCGCGCGAAATTTATCACCACTGCCTTGGATGACAATTTTGCTCGGTAAAACACAAACTTTAAATATGCGCTATATCAGGTAAAACTGTCTGAAAAACAAATTATCAAAATAAAATTGTCAACATCAAAATAGTATCACAAAATATCGAAAAGGATTTTGAGGGGAGAGGGGAAATGGCTGATTTTTTCTCGAATGTTAAGGCAAGAATTGTGAACATGATGGGCGGGAAGGAGCCTGAAGCCATCAGCGAGGGCGGGGAAAAGGAATACGTTGAGCTTGACACTACCGCATCCGAGGCAAGGGGCAAGGTCGTTGTAAGGCCTTTCGTAATGGAAAACTTCCAGGACATCAAGAACGTTGTTGATGCTTTGCGCGACGGGAACACGATAGCCATCGTCAACATCAGGCCCCTGAAAGACAAGGACATCATAGAGCTGAAAAGGGCGATAAGCAAGCTTAAGAAAACCTCAGATGCGGTTTCCGGCGATTTGGCCGGCTTCGGCGATGATTACATTATTGCAACGCCTTCATTTGCGCAGATTTACAGGGCAAAGATAGGCGCTACAAACGTGCAGGCCGAAGAGGCACCAGCAACTGCCGGCCCGCGGGAAGAGACTTTCTAAACTTTTTACGTTTTATATCGTTAAGCGTTAGCTACAAGCTGCAGCGACTGCTAAAACTGTTAAGCCATAAACGCGTAAATGCAGAACTCAAAGCTCAAGCTCCTCGTCAATCTGCCTTGCAATCTCCTTGAGGTCATCCATTGCCCTCCTGACGTCCTTTCTGAGCTCGTCAATGAGGACTTCAAGGTTCCTAACCCTCAGCGCATACCTGTTATGCTCGGCAACAACGATTCCTGACTCGAGAAGCTTGTTCAGATGATGAACTACGGTTCCCCTGCTGAGGTTAAGGCGCTGCGCAAGCTCATCACTGGTAATGGGCCTGTTGCCCCTGGTGCTCTTGATAAGCTCGACGAAAAGCCTGTAAAGGGAGCTGTCCTTGTCCCTTTCGCTGAAAAGCCCCAGCGAGTGGCCAAGCCACTTAAGCTCGTCATTGACGTTGTGCTGCCTTGGCCTTGAAACCCTTATTATAGTTATGCGCTGCTCCCTGATTATCATGGCAATCGCATATCCGGCTGTTGCCCTATTTAAACCTTTCCGGTCACGACTGCCCCAGCAGCAATTTAGCTTCTGTAGTAGCGAAATCTTTAAATATAAGCTGGGCTAATAGTTGAGCTTAAATCAACAAAATAGGTTTAAGTCAAAATGAATAAAAACAAGCAAAATGAGGGCGTTGCCCCTTCGGAAACCGGCCAAAATGAGCCACAGCCGCAGAAGCCGAATGAAAAAGACGCCTTGGCAAAGCAATTGGCTGATTACAAGGACTCATTGCAGCGCCTGCAGGCAGAGTTTGAGAATTACAAGAAGCGCGTTGATAAGGAAAAAGTCCAGTTCCAGCAATTCGCCACAGCTGAAGTTGTAAAAAGCCTGTTGTCTGTTCTGGACAGCTTTGAACTGGCGCTGAAGTCAGTTAACAGTCCTGCTGCGGCTGCTAATGAAAAGATGGCCAAAGGAATGGAGATGATTTACGGCCAGTTTTACTCTGCCCTTGAAGCGCAGGGGCTCAGGCCGATTAAGGCACTTGGTGAAAAATTTGACCCTTACAGGCATGAAGTGCTTATGCAGGAAGAAACTGCAGATGAGAAAAAAGATGGCATTGTTGTTGAGGAGTTCCAGAAGGGCTACGCGCTGAATGATGTGATTTTGCGCTACAGCAAGGTCAAGGTTTTGAAGTTTGCTAAAATTAATCAGGATAAAAGCAATGTGAGTGGAGGTAAATGAAAATGGCAAAGACGATTGGAGTGGATCTCGGCACCAGTAATTCCGCAGCTGCATACATGGAAGCAGGTAAGTCAAAAATAATTCCCAGCGCCGAGGGTGCTTCGCTTTACGGCAAGGCATTCCCAAGTGTGGTTGCGTTTGCAAAGGACGGGCAGATGCTCGTCGGCGAACCGGCTAAAAGGCAGGCGGTCAGCAACCCTGAGGGAACGGTTTTTGCTGCCAAGAGGAAGATGGGGTCGTCTTTCAAGTTCAATGTCCGCGGCAAGGACTACTCTCCGCAGCAGATATCCGCATTCATCCTTCAGAAAATAAAGCGCGATGCCGAAGAGTTTCTCGGAGAAAAGGTTGAGAAGGCAGTCATTACTGTTCCGGCATACTTTGATGACAACCAGAGGCAGGCAACCAAGGATGCTGGCGCAATTGCCGGCCTGGAAGTAGTGAGGCTTGTGAATGAGCCGACTGCCGCGGCTTTCGCCTACGGCGTTGACAAGCTGGGCAAGAAGGCGAACATCATGGTGTTTGACCTTGGCGGCGGAACCCTGGACGTTACCATAATGGAGATGGGCGAGGAGGGCGTGTTCGAGGTCAAGGCCACATCAGGTGATACCCAGCTGGGCGGAACAGACATGGACAAGGTCCTGGTTGATTTTCTCGTTGCAGAGTTCAGGAAGCTTGAGGGTATTGACATTTCAAAGGACAAGGTTGCGATGCAGCGCCTTTCAGAGGCTGCAGAGAAGGCTAAGATCGAGTTGTCAACGACACAGGACAGCGAGATTAACCTGCCGTTCCTCTCTGCAACAAACGAGGGCCCGAAGCACTTTGCATACAAGCTTACCAGGGCCAAATTGGAGTCGCTCATACAGCCAATAGTTGACCGCTGCAGGCAGCCGCTTGAGCGCGCAATCGCTGACGCGAAGCTTTCAAAAGCCAGTGTTGACAAGATAATCCTTGTTGGCGGCCCGACCAGGATGCCCATTGTCCAAAAATTTGTTGAGAGCTTCATGGGCAAGAAGGTTGAAAGGGGCATTGACCCGATGGAGTGTGTGGCAATGGGTGCTGCAGTGCAGGCAGGAATTCTTGCGGGCGAAGTCAAAGACATACTTCTGCTCGACGTAACGCCGTTGTCGCTGGGCATTGAGACGCTTGGCGGAGTATTAACAAAGCTGATTGAAAGGAACACCACGATTCCAACAAAGAAGAGCCAGGTGTTCAGCACAGCAGCTGACAGCCAGACCGCTGTTTCAATCAGGGTGTTCCAGGGAGAGAGGGCAATGGCAGGAGACAATAAACTGCTTGGCAGACCTCGGAACAGGAAAGCAGCAAAGCATTAAGATTACGGCGAGCCAGAAGCTTGACGAGAAAGAGCTTGAAAGGATGAGGAAGGAAGCGGAAGACTTTGCCGGGCAGGACAAGCAGCGGAGGGAGGAAGCTGAGACGATAAACCAGGCTGATACCCTTGTTTATTCAACCGAGAAGCTGCTGTCTGACTTCAAGGGCAAGGTCGCTTCTGACAAAATTGAGAAAATCGAGAAGGGAATAGCAGAGCTCAAGGAGCTGCTGAAGGCAACGCCAAAGGACGCTTCCAAAATCAAGGAAAAGACGGAAGAGTTCAACAAGGCCGTGCAGGACGCATCCACAGAGCTTTACCAGAAAGCGCAGCAATCCGCAGCTAGCGCTGCGGATGGCAACAACGGCAGCAGAGGAGGCGAGGGCGGTGGCGGCACTGGCGGCAGCAACTACAGCAGCGATGGCAACGATGGCAGCGATGACGAAGCGTCTGGCAGCAAAAAGGAAAAGGTTGTTGATGCAGACTACGAAGTTAAGGGCGGCAATGCCAATGGCAGGAAGAAGCCAAAGAAATAGAAATCAGAAAAAGAAATAAGAAAAATGAAAGCTGAGGCAGGCTGAAGCAGATGAAAACCGGTTCAGATGAAAATATGAGGCTTGCCGCGAGGCTTCGCGACGCCCAAAGCCTGCAGGAGCTGTTTGAACTTGTCAAAGAGCTTGTGTGGAAACACCTGAAGGCTGACCAGGCAGGGCTGATGGTTGGCCTGGCAGAGCTTGGAATCAGGCCCGAGGCTGTTTTGGGCGCATACTATTCGCCTGATGCAAATACGATAATAATCAACAAGACAGTCATGAACCAGGTGCAGCAGCTCGCTGACAGGACCCTGTACAACTCCTACTGCTTTTACA
>JACPIJ010000070.1 GCA_016188145.1 Candidatus Woesearchaeota archaeon
CTTTCGTCGCGAAAAGCCAGGCAGCAACGATTATGGCTGTAAGAAGAATAGTATTCCTGTAAAGGAAAGCGACAAGAAGCACAGCGAATGCAAAGAGGAGTGCATCCAACGCCAGTTCCTTCTCCAGCTTTACAGCCGCCACTGCGTGCTTTTTCACCCTTTCACCTTCTTCTGCTGCCTGTACAGCCTTTCCACGTCTTTGATTGTGTTGATGTCGCCAATTCCTTTCTCATCGCTCCTGTTGCGGATTACCCTTGGAAAGCGCAGAGCATAGCCTGACTCGTATGTCGGGCTTTTCTGGATTTCCTCGTAGGCGACTTCCAGAATGACTTTCGGATTGACTCTGACCAGCCTGCCGTGCTCTTCAGTGATTAGCGGACGGAGCATCTCTGTTACTTCATCAAAGCTCAGGCCTTCCTCCCTTTTTTCCTTTAATCCCGTGGAAACCTTGCCGATTTCAAGCAGCTTATCATGCCCATGGTCCCTGCACGCAAGATAGTAGCTGCTGAGCCACTTTGCCCTCTTGCCCTCGCCCCACTCGGCAGCTACAATGGCAAGGTCAAGGTTTTCCATCACTTTTTTGAACTTCAGCATGTAGCCAACGCGGGCTCCTGGCTGGTAAGGGGCATCAAGCTTCTTCAGCATAAGGCCTTCTGTACCGGCTGCCTTTGCTTCCTTAAAGAACTTTTCAACTTCAGCTTCCTTGTCTGTTATGATGGCTTTTGAAACGACAATTTTCCTTTCAGCATCCTTAACCATCCTCTCAATGATCTCCCTTCTTTTCCTGAACGGCTGGCCCACCACGTTTTTGCCTTCATAGCACAGGATGTCAAACACGTTAACCTCAACCGGAAGCTCCTCAATCGTTTTCTCAATGTCGTACTTGCGCTTGATGCGCTGCGAGATGTTCTGGAAAGGGACATACTTCTTTGTCTTAGGGTCATAGCCCACTGCCTCTGCATCAAGGATGTAGCTGTCGGCTTTCACGTGCTTCTTCAGGTATTCAACAACATCCGGGAACTGGTTGGTGACGTTTTCCAACCTTCTTGTGTACAGCCAAATCCTGTCCCCTCTGCGGTGGCATTCAAGCCTGAAGCCATCATACTTGTACTCGCACTGTGCTGGCCTGCCAACTGTCTCAAAAGCCTCCTCAACAGTGTCAACTTTCAGGGCCAGCATGACCTTTATAGGCGTTCCAACCCTTATTTCTACGGTTCCGAGGCCCCTGGCACCTTCTGTTTTTGCTTTCCTTGCAACAACCCCGAAGTCATTGGTCAAATCATAAGCGGTCTGTATCTTGTCAAGAATCTTGTTGTATTCTCCCCTTGCTGCTTCAATTTCCGCAGCAGCTGCTTTTGCTTCCTTGCCAAGTTCCTTGCCGCATTCTGCGCAGCTGTCTGCCGGGGGTACTGTCTTGTGGCAGCTACCGCATTTTACAAATACCTTTTCAACAGCTTTCGGGAAGTATGCCCACGCTATTGCATCGCGAAGTATGCCGGCTCCTGTGCCAATCCTCAGCTGGCCCAGAATGGTTCTGGCAATGTACCTCGCCTCTGTGCCTTTTGCAGAGCTGAGAAGCTCGGCAATGAGCTGCATCTTCCTGTCAACGCTTCCCTGCCCGGTTAGCTCTGTCAGCTTTCTCAGGTTCTCAAACACCTTTTTTACAGTCAGCTCGGCTGCTGTCAATGTGGCCTGCCTTTTGCCTTTTATGAGCTGCTCTGCTACCTTTCCCAAATCTCCGGTTTTAGCCCATTCCTTCTCTACGGCTGCCGAGGCAATTCCGGAAGCCACATTAATCGCCTTCACAACCAGCTGGTTGGCAACGCCAAGCTCGCGCTCATCGTAAGACGGGAAAACCCTTCCCTGCACCAGCAGTATTACGGGCTCAATATCGTCAGCGGCTGTTTTTTTGAGGAATTCTGACAGGTAATAGGTCTTTTCAAGGCGTTTTGTTGTGCTGTCAAGCTGCCCGTAAAGCCCGACAAGCTCGGAATATTTCATGGTGCGTTACGGTGTGGATTTATGGCTTGGGCGTTTATATAGTTTTAGGAAGCTGCCGCTGCAAACCGCAATGTTTTTATCTCTGCTGTCAAAGAAAATCGCCTGAAGCAGAATGAGCTATTCCTTGTTTTATGATATTGGCATTGCGGTTGCCGCTGCCACTTTGCTGGCAATTGTTTTCGGCTTTTTCAGGCAGCCAACAATTCTTGGCTACATTGTTGCCGGGCTTCTTATTGGCCCTGTGCTTGGCCTTGTTAAGGACACTACTGTCCTTGGCAACTTCTCAGAACTTGGCATAGCTCTGTTGCTTTTCATAATCGGGGTTGAGCTTGACATCAGGAGGATAAGGCAGCTTGGCACGTCTTCAATGCTGATTGGGCTTTTTCAGGTTGCCATTACTGCAGGATTAAGCTACTTTGTCGCAGCAAAAATCGGCTTTGCCCCCCTGCAGGCTGTTTACGTCAGCCTGATAGTGGCGTTTTCAAGCACAATGGTCGTTGTCAAGCTCCTGTCAGACAAGAACGAGCTTGACTCGCTGCATGGGGAGCTTGTCCTCGGCATACTGATTGTGCAGGACCTTATTGCTGTCTTTGCAATGGCTGTCCTTGGCACAATAAGCAACTTCACGCCGGTAGCGATTGCTGCTGTTGTTGGCAAGGGAGGGCTGCTGATAGTTAGTGCAATTGCATTTGGGATTGTGCTTAACAAGGCGCTGCGGTATCTTGTCAGCTCAAAAGAGCTTTTGTTCATTTTTGCCATAGCATTGTGCATGGTTTTCGGGGCATGGGCGGCTTTCCTTGGCTACTCCATAGCGATTGGCGCTTTCATCGCAGGAATAATCCTCGGCAACACCCAATTCAACTACGAGATAGCAGGCAAGGTAAAGCCACTGAGGGATTTTTTCCTGACCCTGTTCTTTGTCAGCCTGGGCATGCAGCTGAGCTTTAATGGAAGCACTGGGCTTCTGCAGAAGGCTTTAATTGTCAGCTTACTGGTTATTCTCCTCAAGCCTGTTGTTTCTTTTTTTGTTACAAAGGCTTTCAGGTTTGGCAACAGGACTGCCCTCCTGTCATCCTTGCAGCTTGGCCAGGTAAGCGAGTTTTCCCTCATCCTGGTTGCTTCTGGCATATCCCTTGGCCATGTTGGGAATGAGTTCTTTTCCATAACTGCCTTATTGACCATGCTGACCTTTGCAATGACTGCTTACACCATAAAGTTTGACAACGCCATATACGTTGCACTAAGCCCGTTCATGAAGGTGTTTGAGCGCCTTTCTGCCAAGGAGGAGAACCTTAAGGATGTGCCTGAAAGGCTTTCAGGCCACGTTATAGTCTTTGGCATTTACAGGATGGGCGGCAAAATCATACGCTTATTGCGGAAGAAGGATGAAAAAATCATTGTTGTTGACTACAACCCTGAAAAGATAAGGACGCTTTTGAAGCAGGGAATAAGCTGCATCTGTTCGGACATGGGCAACTGGGAGATTGACGAGCTTCTTGGCTTCAGGAATGCCAAGGCTGTTGTTTCCACCATAAGGGACAAGGACAATAACCTTGGACTGATAGGCAGGGTGAGGGCTTCAGGCTCCAAAGCTGTTATTGTCGTGGCTGCGTTCTCTGAAGAGGATGCTCTTGAGCTTTACAAGAAGGGTGCTGACTACGTTGTCCTGCCTGAGCAGCTTGGAGGCGAGCACATAATATCCAATGTAATCAGCAAAAAGCGCGAAGTCCTGAAGAAAATCAGCATCAGCCACGCTGAAACCATAAAGAAGGAGCTGGCCGAAATTCAGAGTTAATCAGAGTTAAATTTATTAACCTAACTGCGAAATCTAGATGGCAAAAGAGGCCAATCAGTGTTTTTGGTGAAAAAGGTCAAATGGACGTTTTTGAAGCCTTCAGGAACAGGAGAAGCATAAGGAAGTACCTTGACCTGCCAGTGGAATGGGACAAGATTGGCAGCATACTCGATGCGGGCAGGCTTGCCCCTTCTTCCGGCAACCTTCAGACATGGAAATTCATTGCAGTCAGGGACCTGAACAAGCGCAAGCAGCTTGCTGAAGCTTCTGCGCAGCAGTACTGGATGGAGCAGGCTCCTGTCCACATCGTGATAGTTGGTGTCTTTGACAAGCACCTCCGTTTCTTTGGTGAAAGAGGGAAAAACCTCTATGTAATCCAGGATTGCGCAATGGCTGCAATGCAGATGATGCTTGCAGCGCATGCTCTTGGCTTGGGAAGCTGCTTTGTCAGCGCAATAAACGAGGAAAGGGTGGGTGAAATAATCCTGATAAGGGGAAATGCCAGGCCGATGGGCATCCTCACAATCGGTTACCCTGCCGAGCAGCCAAAGATGCCCCTTAGGTACAGGATTGAAAACATTGTTTACCTTGAGGTTGATGCTGGCAGGGCTTACGTGCAGGGCTACACGCCAGGAAGGATTGCTGACTTTGACCAGAGCATTTCAAACTGGCGGCTGGCTGAGCGCGGCATAAAGTACGTCAAGCAGGCAGCGCAGGACATTGACAGGATTACAAAGGAAAAGAGGAAAGGGCTGCTTCACAAACTTATAGAAAAGGCTAAATCCGGAGGAAAGGGGAAGCAGCAAAAGGAACCCGGGCAAAAATAAAAACAAACGAAAAACAAGCCACACCTAATATTTTTCAAAATCCGGCTTTTCTTCTTCCTCCTCAGCTTTCACAAGCTCGGTTTCTTCCTCCTTCTCCTCTTTTTTGGCCCTTAGCATCAAAAATATGACTATTAAGATAATTATTATACCTACCATTGCCGCTGCTACCCTGAAGCCTGCAAAGCCGCTTTTTCTTTTAGGATTTACCGGCTCCCGGATAATGCCTTCACCAGCTTCCCCGGTTTTGTTTTCTTCAGCAGCAGGCTGCTCTGCCTCTGAAGCTTTTTTGGAAGTTTCTTCGGCAGGCATTACTGTTTTTTGCAGCTGTGAGGCGTTTATCGGCAATGCTGCCGTTTCTGTGAGTTCCTGCCCGTATAGGGTGTAATAACGTATTTCACCACTGTAATTGCTGCTGCTGCCGCCTCCAGCGACTTCTGGCGTTTGAGTTTTCAGTGCAATATCAAAGCCTGCATGGCTGAGGCTGCTTATCTCTCCTGCAACAAGAGGCTGGTTGTTCAGGCCCGTAAAGCTGCCAAAAGACAATGAGATGTTGAATATTGGCAAGTGAGCCGGGTTTACAACATCAATTGATGCCTGCCCTGTTTTATTGTCGTATTTGCTGAGCCTGAAGTATGGCTTTGCAAATGTTGCGTTTACCTGGAAATCCTTTGCCGTTCCCTGTTTCAGGCTGTCAAAAGACCAGCTTGAGTTGGTGCTGATGAGAAATTCACCCACAGCTACGGCTTCAGAGCTTATTATTATTTCCACGCTTCCGTTCAGGTTTGTGAGCCTGTCGCTGTTAAGTATCTTTAGTCCACCAGCCTGTTTCTCGGTTGTGTGCTTGGGGCCTTCAATCACGTCGCCGCTTTTCACGGAAAGGACCTTCATCTGGGCTGGCGTAAAAGCGCTGAATTTAAGCGAATCTAATTTTTTGTCTGACTTCAGCACAAGGGTAATGTTGAATTTCTCACCAAGAAGCAGCGCTGAAGGATATGTGGCCGTAACCGAGAAAGGCAGGTCCTTTACCTTCAGGGATGCAGAAGCCTCTACGGTTTCCCTCTTGATCACGTCAAACGCCGCGCTGGATTTTATCACATGGGTGCCTGGGCTTAGGGCAGTTACCTTGTAATCGCAGCGCCACATCTCGCCAACTGTGAGGTCTCCTGTCAGCACCAGGGTGTTGCCGGATGAGAGCTGGCAGCGCTGGCCTGGCAACTCAGCAAGCTTCAACTCGGCAGGTATTTTTTCAGTGAAATAAACTATTGCCATCGCAGCCCCGGTATTTGTCACATTAACTGACGCGGTTGTCTCTTCACCAACCTCAACCTCTTCTTTTCCAAGGAGCTTCACAATCTTTATTTCCGGTACCACCATGCTCAGAGTCAGCTTGGCCTCGTAAACCTCGGGGTCAGGCAATGAGCGGTTGTAGCCTTTGAAAACCGCGCCATCAAAGCAACCCTGAACTATTTTCCCTGTAGTGCACGTGTTGCTTTCAATCACGAATGATTCCCCCGGGAAATCAATTATGAGTTTTTGCTCTGACGACACATAGGAAACTGTGAAAACCTCCCCGATGGTGGTGTTGTACTGTGAGCCTGAAATGACATTGCCGTGAAATATCACGGGGTTTGCGGCAAAAGCGTTTGGGAGGAGGGATAAAAACGTAAAAATTGCAACAACAACCGTAATGGCAACAGCGGAAGAGAGAAATCGCCTGCCCTCTGCATTTTTTGTCTTCATAGCCCTCCTTTTGTGAAGGGTGTATTTATTTTTATTGTGCCTGGCGATGCACTGCCCTCGCATCGGTTTCCGCTTTGCCAACCGGCCTTAGCTTCAGTGCTAATGTTTCTTCGTCAATCGGCTCAACCAGCCCAGACATCGCCCTAAGTCCCTGAAGCAGCGAACCCCTGTCGCAAACCCTGTTGTGGAGGTGGGGCTTCAGCACCCACTTGTCTTCCAAAGCCGAGAAAGGGTTGGCAAAAACAACCAGCATGCCGCTGTTTGCCGCCAAGACATCCCACATCCTGTAAACCGCCTGTATGTTTTCGCTGTTGCTCAATGTGACTATGAGAATATTTCGCATGCTTTCCTTGCTTTCTTTATCTGCTACGGCAGCTGTTGCAAAAAGTGCCGGCTTAACGCCTTGAAGCGACGGCTGCACAAAACAACCAGTTGATGAGCCATCGTTGTTGACTATCACAAAGCCGTAACCTGTATCCTTTAACCCTGAAATTTTCCTTGCAGCGATGTCCCTGTGCCTCACATACCTTAGTGCCCATTCCTTCATGAATTCAAAGCTCGCGGAGTCAGCCATGGCAATCACACCCAATCGTTGCACAGTCAATCTGCAGTTGAGCGCGCAAATATAAGAATATTTTTAAACGTTTTTCAATTTAGCGATTTTATGGAAGGGGGCAGCGGGGTTACTGTGCCGAATGCCGTAGGGCAGGTAATTTCAGGCGGGTTTGACAGCGTAATCATAAGGCAGAAATCAGGCGCAAGGCTTGAGATCGGAGAGCTTCTAATAGCGGATACCCCACAAGGCAGGATTCTCCTCAAGCTGTTTGACCTGGCTTACGGCTCCCAGCTCTCGCAGCAAAGCCTGGAGCTCATCTCAGGGGTAAAGCTCGAGGGCGAAAATGACCTTGAGCTTCTTGACAAGGAACTGAGGAGCTACACGCTTGCCTTCCTGAAGCCGATGCTGCTGATAAATGCAAACGACGCCAAGGTGTGCAAATCACTGCCTGTGTTCTTCTCGCAGGTAAGGGCGCTCGAGGAAGATGACCTTTCTTTCCTCTCAACACCATCCTCACCTCTGCTGCTCGGAAAGATACGCTCAGGCTCCAACGTCCTGGACTTTGACATCAGGATTGACGGCGAAAAGGCCCTGAGCCACCATGTAATGATTTCTGCACAGACCGGCAAGGGAAAGTCAAACCTGACATCATGCATGCTTTGGGACATTGCCGGGAATGAATATGCCGGCATTCTTGTCCTTGACCCCCACGACGAGTACTATGGCCGCAGAAAAACAGGGCTGAAGGACTACCCTGAAAAAGGCAAGATAGTCTATTACACCCCAAACAACCCCCCGCAGGGAGCCAGAACCCTGAAGGTTAACATCAGGCACATAAGGCCATCCCATTTTAACGGCGTTGTAAACTGGTCTGATGCGCAGAGGGAGGCGCTTGGCTACTACAGCAAGAAGTACGGCAGCAAATGGATTGAGGCAGTGCTCAAGGAGGAGGCAATGGAGGCAGCGCCGAACTTCCAGGAAGGCACAATCGCTGTCCTCAAGAGAAGGCTTTGCTCCCTGCTGGACATTGAAGTAAAAGATGGAGAAATTTACTGCAACGGAATATTTGACCTTACGGCAGGCATCTCCACCATTAGCGATGTTCTTGAGGACCTTGAAAGCGGCAAGGTCGTCATTATAGACACTTCAAGCTTTTCAGGCCCGGTTGAGCTGCTTGTCGGAAGCCTGTTTGCAAGCGAAGCCCTGCGGAGATACAGGCACTACAAAAGGGACGGCCAGCTTGACACCAAGCCTGTCATCTCGATTGTCGTTGAGGAAGCGCCAAGGGTGCTGGGCAAAGAAGTAATTGAAAAAGGCGGGAACGTCTTCCTGACAATAGCCAGGGAAGGCAGGAAGTTCAAAGTAGGCCTGGTTGCCATTACCCAGCTTCCATCGCTTATCCCAAAAGAGATTTTGGCAAACATCAACACAAAAATAATCCTCGGCATGGAAATGGCGGCTGAAAGGGCAGCCCTGATTGAGTCAGCAGCCCAGGACCTGAGCTCAGACGACAGAAACATAGCATCTCTTGACAAGGGCGAGGCAATAATAACAAGCTCGTTCACAAGGTTCGCGATACCTATAAAGATTCCCCTGCTTACTGATTTGGCCTCCGCAGCAGCTGCAGCAGCGGCCAAAAACAAGCCAAATTACACCAGAATGGCATTCCCCGAGCTCAAGGGCTAAATATTTTGGGATGGTTAGCATGCTGAGAAAGATTATACGGCTGGGCAAGGAAACATATGTCGTTTCACTACCTTCTGCCTGGATGAAGCAGCACAGGCTAAAAAAAGGCGATGAGCTGGAAGTTGAGGAGACAGGGCCAAAGCTTCTCATTTCCCCAAAGTCAGAAGCTAAGCAAGGCAAGGCTGTTGCTGACGTCTCTGGCATAAGGCCCATCATTAAAAGGCTGCTGGGCGCCCTTTACAAATCAGGCTATGACGAGTTTGAAGTGCGGTTTGAAAGCCGGGAAGAACTTTCTTCCATAAAGGAGGTGATGGGCGAATTCGTCGGCTTCGAGCTTATCGAGGAAGGCAAAAGCCACGCGATTATTAAGAACGTTTCCCATATCATCCCTGACGAGTTTGACAGCATGCAGCGGAAAATGATGTTCGTAATCAGCACGATGGCTGAAGAATGCCTGGATGCTGCAGCAGCGAAAGACTGGAAAAAGCTCCAGCTGCTGGCCGGCATGGATGCTGACGTAAACCGGTACGCGGATTTCTGCAGGAGAATCCTCAACACGGTCGGCCACAGGGTCGTGAAAAGGGTCCCGCCCTCCTATTACATCGTCGAGCAGCTCGAAAGGATTGGCGACAGCTACAGGGAGATATGTGCCTATTGCGGCAACAGCAGGATTGGGATTGGCACGGATGTGGCCGCCGCATTCGGAAAGGTTAATTCTTTTTTCAGGCAGTTCCAGAAGGCCTACGCCAGGTTCGACGTAAAAGGCATTGCCGAATTTGCCAGGACGCATTACGAACTGGTAAAGGATTCTGAAAACCTGCTGCAGCAGGCGGACAGGAAAGAGCTGCCTGTGCTTGTGTGGCTGAAAATTGCCGAGCTTGACATCTTTGACATGAACGGGGCATTGATGGCTGAGAAGCTGTAAAAACAAAATACGGGTTCACGGAACCCGGTAACGCTGGAGGTCCCACTTGTTGGAAACGTTATGTATACAAGTGTTTAATCCTTTTGATCAAATCAAATAACAATAAAAATAATTTCTAATAAATCTGTAAATTTAGAATACCAGCTTCAACTCGCTCCCATAAGAAACCTTAGCAATGTTGTGCGCAGCTTTCAAATCCTTCTCAACAGGCCTGAACTTCTCAGGAATCACGGCTTCCTTAACCTCGGTTTTCAATGAGAACCCCTTTTCCGTGTGCTGCTTCCAGATTGCCCTGTTGAGGTCCTCAAGCTCTGCGCCTGTGAAGCCCGGCAGCTCATAGTCCTCGGCAGAAGGGAATTCCTCGAAGTGAACATCCTTGCCGTAAAGGTCGCTGTAGAGCCTGTAAGTTATCATCGGCACTACCGGAGCCAGAACAAGCAGCAGCCTCTCCAAGCAGTAGTAGAGGGTTGC
>JACPIJ010000004.1 GCA_016188145.1 Candidatus Woesearchaeota archaeon
CTTCTGCCTGTCCTTCTTCCTGTAGTAGCTGACAAGGTTGCTGGTCTGCATTGCGTAAAGCATCTTTCTCACAGAATTAACCTCTGCCTTTATGCTCTCAGCTATCTTGAACTCGGAGATGTTCTTCTTGCCCTTCAGGTACTGCACAATCGGCACAGCATCCTGGCCAACAACCTCGGCAACGGTCTGAAGCTGGCCGCTTTTCCTCACTGCTGCGGCAAGAGGCCTTGCCTTCCGCACTCCATGCACAATTCCGCCACGAGCGGAATGTGCAATCGGGCGTTTCCCGATTTGCATCCTCGGTGCTTTCAAGATTTGTCTCATTTTCATCCTTGTTTTTTTGATAAACCTTTCCACATCGTCTTTGGACGCAAGTCGGCAGCAGCCGACTGCGCAATCGGGCTGTTGCCCGATTTGCGATGGGACCAGTCGTGCTTGCACGACTTGGTTTCCTAAAAAGGTTTCGCTGCCGCAAAACAGCAGCAAAAGCGGATTACACTGGCTATCGCTTAAGACAGCCACTAAACCCCCTTAACCTGTATTCCTGTGCGAACTAGTATAAATACTTTTCGCTTCTTGTCATTAAAGGGTAGTAAATCAGCTTAGAAACTGGCCTTTTTGGGCCCTTCTTTCGCTTCTGATTCTGCTAATTTACTGTCCTGCTTGCTTACTTGCCCTTCTTGCCAGCCGTTGCCTCAGGCTTGCAGTGAGAGCAGTTGGGCATGACAAATTTGATAGCGCCCTTTATGATGAACAGCACTGCGAAAAACGCCAGCCATCCATTTATGCCAGGCATTTTATCAACACCCCAGCTGGGCCACACGTAGATGTTAAGCAGCACCAGCGCGCCAAGCACCACTTTCATAACAGCGTGGCACTTCGCACATACGCCATCACTGCAATTTCCTCCTCCACCGAAACACATGCACAACACCTCTTTGAGCCTCAAAAGAGGCTTTTTTAAACTCTCTTAAGCCTTTCCTGCCCTTTTGACTATAAAAAGCTTACTGATTTTTGGCGCCTCAAAACCCTTCAAGCCCAAGCCTTCCCTCAACATCAGCCCTGCCTGCAATTCCAGCCACCCCTGCTGCCTTAACAGCGAAAGAAGCAGCAGAGTTGGCAAATGCAAGCGAGTCAGCCAACAAGCGCGTTTCATAATACCTTACTGAAAAGGCTGCAGCAAACACATCACCTGCTCCTGTTGGGTCAACAGCCTTTGCCCTGAAGGCAGGGCTGAACACCTCCTTCCAACCGGAATAGGCTGTTGCTCCACGCTCGCCCTGTGTGAGAACCACAAAGCTGCCAAAGCCTCTGCCGCGGCTTTTTCCAATCAGCTTTTCATAGTTGCCAAGAATATTGCTGTTGCCGTCAACATCTTCCTCGCTCAGGACAAGCACGTCAACCAGCGGAAGCACTTCATCGGCACCTGCCCACTCTTTCCAGCTGATGGCGTTTCCTTCCCGCAGCCACTGCCTCATCCAGCCCTGAGGTGTTACAACAGCCAGCGATTCCGGATAAAGCGCAGCAACCGCCCTGACAAGCTCGCTGCCGTACTCGCCAGCAACAGGGCAGAAGAAAAGTATGTCAGGATTTACGGAGCCAACTGCAAGTGCCTTGACAATGCTTTCTGTATCAATTTTCTCGCCTGCTTTTTCAAGCGCCATTTGCCTGCTGCCGCCGGAATATCTTATGCCAAAAGTTGTTGTTGACCTGCTGCTGTGGCGGATGACTTTCAAACCCTTAAGCGGTGGCGTCAAAGCTTCATAATCTGGTGCAAAGTTTGTAGCAATTACAGCATTCCATCCAAGCTTCTTTGCAGCAACTGCGCTGTACATGACAGAGCCTCCAGCGCGCTTTCCAGAAGATGTGCTGTCAATGCAGGCGTTCCCAACCGCCAAAAATGTTTTTCCCACAACCATAAAGCCTCCGGAGGGAATTGCACCCTCGACCTACTGCTCGTTCGTTTTTTTTTTGGTTGAGCTTTTTTTCCAAAAAAGGTCATACGAAGCAGTCGCACTGCTGCTGTGCTACGGAGGCAGGGTGTTCAATGCGTCAATATGCTTTAAAGAAAAAGTTTGGTATATAAATTTACTTCACAACCGGCTTCACGCAGCATGCTTTACTTTTTCTCAACGCAAGCAGCTTATAAAGTGATTTACTACATGCTTTCCTGCCTCTTTTATATGCGCTGGCCGGTAGCGCAGTGGCAATGCCACTCTTAAAAGCTCAAGCGGGCCCGTCTCGAAATAGTGACCCAGCTCTCCGTAGCGAACGAAATTAGCTTCGGGAGCGGCCTGTTTCCATCTTGATTCAAACGTTCCCGGGCTTTGTTCCCTCGCAAGCCTCCAACCTAGTTGGGGGAAAAGCGCGGGGTCTTTCCCGCCATACAAAATCAGCGCAGGCGTTTTGATTCGGCACACCATGCCATCTCTTTCTTTCACCAGCTCGTCGAGCGCAGGCGCCGCAATCAGGCTCCCGACTATTTCCTCTGCCGAGCCGTTCCGTATCGCTGGAGCGTTGTCGAGGTAGGCCATGCTTGTCCAAGCGTTTGCGCATGTAACGATGGCTGCTGCCAATGCCTGTTTAGCAGGCCTGAGCGAGGATTTGTAGAGCGGAGCCAGCATGTTAATAGCCTCCTTCGGCGCTAAAGGAGGGCTTAACAGGGCTATTGCGCTGAAAACAGGGTTGTCTTTGTCCAGAATCATGGCAAGCCGCGCAACAGCGTAAGCTCCCAGGCTGTGGCCCATGGCAGCCAGCCCTTTGCCAAACCTGCTTTCCAGATAGCCTGTGACTGTGCAGAGGTCATTTAAGTACCTGTCAAAGCTTGATGTGGTCGTACCATTACCAGAGTAACTGCTTTGAGAAGTCTGAACCAGCGCAAATCCCTCCTCAAGTATTATGTCCTCAATCTGCCCCAGCACCTTGTTAAATAAGCTCCCCTTTCCAGAGCTTTCTTTACTTAATTCCCACCCGACGCCCTTGCAGTCAAGAACATAGCCCAGCGGCTTTTTATCGTAAGGGCTCCCCGGCATGCGAAGCAGGCAATTTATCTTATCACCGCCGCCGTTGACTTGGATAGTCAATACCTCTGGCACTTTTTCCCCTCTCAACGCAGCTGCTGCAGCGTTGCAGCCTTATCCTTAAACCTTGACTGGCACTCAAAGCATATCGAATGGGGCTTGCCCTTGCTGTCCTTCACATAAGTGCCTTTCAGCTTTTCCAAAAATGTGGTAGCGATGCCCTTGGTGCAAATTTCACATTTCATTGGCGTTTTTTGATCAACCCCCAAGTTGCTGCTGCAACTGGGCCCATTCGACTGCTGTCGAATTGGGTTTTTATTAAAAAGGTTGTGCGCAGACTTCACACTTCATACACCAAGTTGCCACAGCAGTTTTTATAAATCTTTGCGGTTGCTGTAAAAAGAGGGGGAGCGCCGCGGCCGGGAACTCCACAGCCGTTTTCCGCCAGCGCTTTTTCGCGCACGAAAAAGGGCTGTTTTGAACCCGGACGAAACTCTGGGGAGTTTCTCCCGTTCTTGAGACGGGTCCATTCACCAGGTTCTGGCACCGCGGCAGTCCCCACACCTATTCTGAATCAGAATTTGATAAGCCTATCGGCGGATTTTAAGCAGATTTTAAAATTTCGGTATTCAGCTGATTTTTCGGAAGATTTTCTTTTTTGTTGTAAACTTTTCACAGCCCTTTTACCTGTTTTAGAAAGAGTTATATACTAGTACCGCTTGTTACTAACCAAGAAGCTCTGGGGAGTTTAAGCCATTTGCCAAATTCTGGCATTTTTTTCTTCTTTTCTGCCACTGCAACGAAACTAATAAATACCCTGTTATCTGAGAGCAAAGGCAATGATTAGCGTCTACATCACCTGCAAGGACATGAAAGAGGCAAAGCTTATTGCCAGCCATTTGCTTGAGAAACGTCTTATCGCCTGTGCCAACATTTTCCCGATCACTAGCATGTTCCACTGGCAGGGCAAAGTTACAGAAGAGCCTGAGGTTTCAATGCTTTGCAAGGCGAGGAAGGAGAGCTTCGAAAGGATAAAGGAGGAAGTGAGGCAGCTGCACAGCTACGAAATACCGTGCATAGTTGCCTTGCCCTGGCACGGCAGCGATGAGGAATACAGAAAGTGGGTGGAGGGTGAAACGGAGTAATGCGCACCCTTTATCATGCAGTCACAGGTAGACTGTCCTGGTATGGAATTTCCTTCCCAAAGGCGAAAACAACCATCGTCTTTTGCAAGCGCGTAAGCTTCGTAACTTCCGCAATAAATAAAGCATCATTCCCCAAACCAACAATCTCCATCAGTTTTGATCTTGGCGCGAAACGGTAATCAGAAAAGCGGAAAGTTTTTCCGGCAGCTCGTTTAAAGATTGAGTCCAGATTCTTAACCAATGAAACGTTGTCTATAATATACCTGGCGTCTTCCTGTAAAGCCCTGCTACTGCCGCTCACTAACTGTAACTCGTTAAGCCTTTCAGCAGCAGCACAGGCGCTGAACACGTCACTTACCTGACTAAACAATGTGTCTAAAGGCCTGACGTTTCCGAACAGTGGCGATTCACAAAATTTGGAAACAAGCTGTTGGAGGTTTGCAATGCCGGCCGTCAAATCATTTTTTGCCATTTCCTTTTTGCCATTAGCGTAATCAACTATGCCTTTCACAAAAAAGGTTCCCGTCTGGTTCACGTAAAAATTTACTGGACCTCCGTCAGGCACTATGCTCCTTCCCTTGTGGCGGATTAAAATTTCAGTCAACCTGTTGATTTCCTCAAGCGATTGAGCACCCTCCGCAAGTTTCAGTAAAACCAGGTTGTAGGTTATTCTGGCAATTATTTCATGGTCAAAAGGCGAATCAGACGGTTTGCCGTAACGTTTGGTGGAGGTGACTTCTGTGGCTTCAAGAGCATGAAAAAGCGCATAGTCCAAAACCTCCCTTCTCTCATTTACAGGCGCCTGACTCATCACTAAAAACAACTCATAATAACCGGATGCAAAATTATGATGGTAAATCTGGCTCTTAAATGCACTATCCCCAAAGATGTTCGTGTCACCGCCAACCCTCCAGTGGCTGATGGCAGCTTCAAGAAAAGGGCGCCTCATATCATAAGGTATTTTTTTAGCAACTTTAGCTTCCGCCTCTGCAAGCCAAACTACCCAAAGGGAAGCTATTTTTTCGGACAACCCTGAACGTTTACTGTTCTCATCAATTACGAAATCATAGTTCCTTCCCAACAAAAAGGTTCTCGCCAATAGTTCGGCAAGTTCCTTCGGATGGGTCAACCCTCCTTCGAGTGTTTTGGAATCATGATTAAACATCTCCATCTTTCCTAGTGAGTCTTTAGTGTTACCACGGTAGCCAATGCTGGTTAGCAGTTGCGCAACTTCCCCGAATAAGGTCGGGTTACCTCCTCTTCCAGCAACATGCGCCCTATAACCGTACGTTTCCTGTAAAAAACGTCCAATATCATCTTCAAGCGTCATAGGGGCAGTTAGGAATCAGCAGCCTTTTAAATAATTTGTCAGAATCAGGTTATCGTAGTGCCCCTAAACCCTTTGCCAACCAAGAAACCTTCCAAATTCCTCAAGTCCTTGCCCATCACCACAACCTTCAGCCTCATCTTCTCGGCGACCCGTGCAGCTACCGGGTCAAAAGGCGTGTTGAGGCCAGGGCTCCACTTAGTGACTCCGATCAGTTTTCTAAAGCCTTTCCAACTAATTTGCCGCAGTGGTCGCGCGTCTGAAAATTTTGTCGGGTCCTTGTCGTAAACATGGTCGGTGTTGGTGATGTTTATTACTGTTCTTGCGCCAAGGTTTTTTGCCAGCAGAGTGGCTATGTAATCGGTGCTTCTTCCCGGTTTCCAGCCTGCGGCAACCACGACCCTATCCGAAGCCTTGAGCTTTATTTTTTCGTTCGGGTTCTTTATGACTCTGGGATAGGCTGCCTCCCTGAAAATTGTTCGCAGGAGGTGAGCATTGAGCCGTGTTGCGTGTATGCCGAGCCAGTCGAGGTCCTCATGCACTGCATTGACGACCTTCCTGGCAGCGTTCTGGTATTCCCGGGCGGTTTTTCCGCCTCCACAGATTATGGCAAACCTGTAGCCGTCATGGACAAACTTGAGAATCAGCTGCCTAAACCCGTGAAGAAAATCGACGTCTATCTGGGCTGGGGCGAGGACAGAGCCTCCGAGCGAGATTATAATCGTCTCAACTTTCCTTGCAGCTGCCATGTTTATCAAAAACATCATTGCTTTGATGGCAGGTTATAAATCTTTTGATAACAAATAATTTTAAACTATTGCCTTACCCTACAGGTTGAAATGGCGATGTTGGGAGTGACAGCATTAAGAAGCTTAACAAGCAGACTTGACAAAAGGCAGAAAATAGCTATTGCGGCTGTGGCATTCCTGCTCATACTTTTCCTGGCTTCCAGGCTGACTTTTTGGACGATGATTTTTATCGTTGTCGCAAGCCTGGCCGAAACCTATAATGCGAGGTTTAGAACCCCCCTTCATCTCGATTTTGTCAAGCTTGGCACTGTGCTGACAGCATCAGCTTACGGGGCGCCTGTTGGAATCTTTGTAGGGATGGCCTCAACGTTTTTCTCAAAGCTGTTTTCGTCCAGGCTTGATTTCACCATTATGATATCCTTAATCGGAATAACCTTGATGGCGATTTTAGCAGATGCCTTTTCCGGAGCCTCCATAACAGCCCTTGGCATTGTGCTTGTTCTGCTGTACTATCTGATAACCACGCCGATAAATCTCATGCTTGGGGAAGAGCCGGGATATGCTTTCGCATACGTGGTTAGCAGCGTGGCAGTGAATGTCGTTCTGTTCTCCCAGGCAGCCCCAAGGCTGATTGGCCTGCTTTAGCTGCAAAGTTTATAAACCGCCATAGGCTTCTTTTTCTTCAATGACCAAGGAATTTTACACCGAGCTTGCGGGTGAGCTCAAGCAGAAAAAGCTTGACAAGGACTCGGCCACTAAAGTAAAGATAAGGCTCGCTTCAAAATACGGTTTGAAGAAAATACCTAACGACGTGGAGGTGTTTCTGAACATACCTGAAGCGCAGGCAAAAAGCCTGAAGCGGCAGCTGCGCATAAAGCCTGTCAGAACCATTTCAGGCATAGCGAGCATCTCAATAATGACCAAGCCCTACGGCTGCCCTCACGGAAGATGCACCTTTTGTCCTGGAGGCCCAAAGTCCGTTTTCGGAGACGTGCCGCAGAGCTACACGGGAAGGGAGCCGGCAACGATGAGGGCAATCCGGGCTGGATTTGACCCTTACCTTCAGGTTTTCAGCAGGCTGGAGCAGTACGCCGTAACAGGACAGGCGTTTGACAAGGTGGAACTGATAATCCAGGGAGGCACATTCCCGTGGATGCCGCAGGATTACAGGGAGGAATTCATCGGTTATGCTTACAAGGCAATGAATGACTTTTCATCTCGGTTTTTCGGCAACAACGGCGAGATTAATTTGCGGCAATATAAACAATTTTTTGAAATGCCAGGAGAGTTCAAAAATGAGGAAAGGGTTAAGCGGGTTACGGAAAAAATGCTGCAGCTCAAAAAAGGCAGCGGCTATGACAGCGAGAAGGAAACAACCGCAGAGTTCCTTCTGCTGCAGCAAAAAAAGAACGAAACAGCAAAAGTAAGGTGCATTGGTTTGACAATCGAAACAAAGCCAGACTGGGGCAAAACTGAGCACGGCAACCACATGCTCAAACTCGGCTGTACGAGGGTCGAGTTGGGAATAGAATCAGTTTATGAGCAGCAACTGAAATTAACAAACCGTGGCCACACAATTAAGGATACCAAAGAATCATTGCAGCAGCTGAAAGATCTCGGATTAAAGATTAATGCGCACTACATGCTCGGGCTTCCTAGCAGCATGACCTTTTTCGATAAAAAGGTCAATCAAAAAAATGACTGTGGCAGTAGGGAAAGCGACCTGGAAGGGCTTAAGGAGCTGTTTGCAAATCCCGACTACAGGCCTGACATGCTCAAAATCTACCCTTGCCTTGTCATAAAGGGAACCCCGCTTTACCTGCAGTGGCGGAAGGAGAAGTTCACGCCTATAACAACAGCAGAGGCGGCAGAGATAATAAGCGAATTCAAGCGGTTTGTGCCGAAATGGTGCAGGATAATGCGTGTCAACCGCGATATACCAACCCATGTTACTTCTGCCGGGATTGACAGAACCAATCTTAGGCAATACGTCTTGCAACTGCAACAGCAGAAGGGAATCCTTTGCAATTGCATCCGATGCAGGGAGATTGGCAGGAAGGGCTGGAGCGGCAAAAGCGAAATAACTGTTACAGAATACGAAGGCAGCCGCGGGAAAGAATTCTTTATCGCTGCAGAAGACCCGGTAAACGACGCCATTATCGGGTTTTGCAGGATGAGGTTCCCGTTGCAGCAGTTGAGGCCTGAAATCACTAAAACAACAGCGATAGTAAGGGAACTTCACGTCTACGCAACAGCTGTTGCTATAGGAAACGAGCCGGATGAAAAAACAAAGATGCAACACAGGGGATTCGGAAGGAAATTGATGGCAGCTGCTGAGGAAATTGCAAAGAAAAACGGGATGGACAAGATGCTCGTAATCTCAGGAGTAGGGGCAAAGGAGTACTACAAGAAGCTCGGGTATGATTACGATGGGGCGTATATGGGGAAGGTGCTGTAGCGTTTTCCGGGGGCGCTTTTGCTCGTCAGCAGACGAGTAAAAGGGTCCACTGGACACTGGACAACTGCCCGGCTAGGGTTTAAATAGGACCTCTTTCTGACAAGATTTATATGCAAAATAGCACTGATATTAAAAATATGGAATTTGTAGATGATAAAACGATAAAACTTGATAAAGTTCTTAACGAGTTAGATAAGTTTGTGCTTAAATTCATCAAAATACTGGAAAAGCATGCGGATTATGTTATTGTCAGCGGATACGTGTCTATACTCTTTGGCAGGTCCAGGTCTACAGAAGACATTGACATCTTTATAAAAGAATTAAGCAAAGAGCAGTTCGATGCCCTTTATCAGGGTTTAAAGGAGGAGGGCTATTGGTGCTTGAATGGTGAAAGCGCTGATGGAATCTACAGTTACCTTCAGGAAGGCCTTTCGATAAGATTTGCAGATGAAGGTGAAACCATCCCGAATTTTGAAGTGAAGTTTGCAAAGAAAAAATCTGCTTTGATGGCTTTTGCTGACTCTCTCACAATAGTAATGGAAGAAAGTAAAGTTAAGCTGTCCTCCCTTGAAAGACAAATCGCTTATAAGCGCTATTACCTCAAGTCTGACAAGGATTTGGAAGATGCTGCTTACATCGAAAAGTTATTTAAGGAACACATAAACTATGGGAAGGTGGAAGTGCTTAGGAGGCTGATTGAGAATGAAATGGCTTGAGCCAGGAAAGGACAACAGGGAGGATAGGCTGAATTTCGTGGAGTATTGGGCAGACTATGTCAGGACACATCCGCCGAAGGACTGGAGCAGGCAGCAGAAAGTCATAATCGACAGCCAGATACAAAGCGCAAGGGCTGCAAAGCTTACTCCAAAGCAGTATCTTGAGATAAAGGGCGAAGTATGCAGGCGCTAACGCCTACGAATTTAAGCAACTTTTATTAACAGCCCTTGGTTTTCTTTTGTATTATGACCACAACAGCAGTATTAGCCAAGCTGACACCACTTCCAGATATTGAGAAGTTCAAGTCTAGCATAAAAAAGGACTTCGAGCAGCGCTACCGCTCACTTCTCGGCAGCAGCTACGATGATTTTTTAATGTATTCGCTGAGTTACCTGAACAAAAGCATCAGAGTGAACACGCTGAAAATCCCTATTGCCGAACTGAAGGAGCGGCTGCAGCAGCATGACCTTTTTGCCGAAAAAGGTCAATCAAAAGGATTCACTCTTTACCAGGTTCCGTGGTGCAAAGAGGGCTTCTGGGTAAAAGGAGAACGCACTGATTTTGGCAATCTTGTCGAGCACACGCTCGGCTATTTTTACATACAGGAAGCTGCTTCAATGATTCCTGCAGTTGTTTTGAATCCTCAGCCGGGAGAGGTTGTGCTGGACTTGTGCGCCTCTCCAGGGAGCAAGACAACCCAGATGGCAGTGATGATGGAAAACAAAGGCATCGTTGTTGCCAATGATATTTCTGGTGATAGGATGAAGCCCCTGGGCATAAACCTGCAGCGAATGGGAATATTGAACGTTGTTGAGAGCCAGGCAAGAGGGCAGCAATTGCAGAGACTAAAAACGAAATTTGACAAAATTCTGGTTGATGCGCCCTGTTCTGGAACAGGCACTATAAGGAAAAGTCCTGAGACGCTGAAGATTTGGAATCCTTTAATGGTCAGGAGGCTTGCGGGGCAGCAGAAAACGCTTATCGATACAGCTTTTTCGCTGCTGAAGCCAGGCGGAACGCTTGTTTACTCAACCTGCTCTGTCGAGCCTGAAGAAAACGAGGGAGTTGTGGATTTTCTTCTGCAGAAATATCCTGAATCAGCAATATTGGAAGAGATTAAACTTGACATAAACCGCAGCAACACAGTTCTTGCTTTTGAAAAGAGCAGCTACAGCGGCGAAATTAGAAAGTGTTTGAGGATTTGGCCGCAGGACAACAACACAGAAGGGTTTTTCGTTGCCAAGATAGCTAAGAAGGGCTGACGACCTTCAAATCAGCTAGCAGCTTATCAGTGACTTCTCCAACCGAGCCAATGTTAATTTTTTCGTAGCCTTTCGCTATCCTGAGCTTAAGTTCTGCTTCGGCTTTGCTGATGGTTCTCTCCCTGATTTCTGCTACGTCCTTATCAGGAAGCGGCTCGCTTACAGGGTTAATCTTTTTCCTATAATTCTTTGCTATTTCAACAGAGTTTGAAAGTTCATCATTATAATATTTCCTGCGCAGCTCATCCTCAGCTAGAGGCTTTTGTACTTTATAAGAAAGTCCCTGCCTGCCTTATTTTCCTTGATAAGTTCTATGCTATCCTTTCCGAATTGTCTTTCTATTTCGCCATTAACGGCCGCTGTGCTCAGCTTCTTGCCAGTGAGGAAAAGTGATACGGCAATCATGTTTCTTGTGAGCTTGTATTTCTCCCTCCCTGAAAGGAATTCAAAATTATCCGACAACATTTTGCTCTTTAGCAGATGGAGGTCAAGTAGTTTGAAATGCATTTCCCTTTTTGTCCTGAAAATGACTCGTTTTTTGGAAACAAACCTGCTGACAAGCATTTCGAACAAGGGGTCTGTGCTTATGCCTTTAAGCAGAACTTTGAAGCTTATTGCCACGATTTGGACTTTTATCCCTAACGCTGCCAGAAAATGCCGGCTTATGCTTCTGGCATCCACACCTCGGAATTTGGCTGTTACAACTATCACGTCTATATCTTCAAAATGGAATCCGGGCTCAAGGAATGAGCCTGCTATTATGACGTTATCCGAACTTTCAAGGTATCTGAAGATTTCCTCAATTATCATGACTTTGACCGGTTCCAGACCAGATACGTTATAATAGTATGGCTTCAGTTTTTGTTTTGAAACCGCCATTTCCGCGACGGGCTCAACAAGCACAGCTGTGCCTACCTCAAGCCCGGGCACCCTCTCCTTCGGTATGTATATCTGGTCCATCACTGTTCCTCTGCTTATTTTGCTCACTAACATTACCATATTACGTAAAAATACGTAATGACATATAAAGCTTTCGCTATTGTTATGGCTATTTGAGTTGAGACAACAATACAGAAGGGTTTTTCGTTGCCAAATTCAAAAAGAAGGCTTAGCGGCTTTTATGACTTCCTCTATCTCCTTACTGCTCACCGCGCAGCCGTTCATTTTCAGTCCCCAGAGCACGCTTTCAAGCAGCTTCTGCCTCACTTCAGGGATGGCCTTTTCCTCGCCAGCTGCTATGTAGCGGTCAAGCAGGCCAAATTCAAATGCGGCTGCAATGAGCTCCACTGACCTCAATATCCTTGTTTTTGCAACGTATTTCTGCAGCAGCGAAACATTAGCATCGCTAACCACTACGCTGGTGTGGAGCCTTTTTTCCATCAGGTCGGCAATGTGCCTTGGGTGCTCAACCAGTTCGCGGGTGATGCGCTCATCCATAACCAGGGCTTCGGCGTCAAGGAGCTTCGCGGCAGCGATGCTTGCCATCTCCCCGTACTGTACAATCCTGATAGCTTTTCCCTTTGCAGCGAAGGAGCTGTTTGCAAGGTCAAGAAGCTCAAGCGTCAGCTCCTTCGTGTCTGAGTCCTCAACTACCTCAAGCACCCCTGTGCTTATCAGCCTTTGAATCTGCATTGCCTCAAACATGAACCTTTTAGTCCTCAGGGGCTCGTCAACCAGCTCGTCCTTGACAGATTCAGGTATCACAAACCTGCCGCTGTAGCGCTCCTTCAAGCGCTCAAGGGTGCTGAGAAGATTGTTGACCGTGAGGCTGATAAGGGGGCCTGTGTCAAACACGAGCGTTCTGGAGCCTGAAAAGTCTGAAAGCTTTTTAACGTAGCTTGAGCCGATAAAGTATTCGTGCCTGTGAACTGCGGCAGTGTTTTTGCTCTCGCTGCTGCCCGCGCTAGCGATCATTTGCTGAACAGCCTCCTTGCGAATGCCAGCCTGTCCTGAACGCTGACAGTTTCAGCAACTTCGTCATGGAATGTTGTCCTGCCAAGGTACTGCATGAGCTCCCACCTTGAGATGCCCAGGATATTGGCTGTCCTGGCGACCGAAACGCCGTGCATGCAAATCCTGCAGCCCTTCTTAAGCTGGGCCTGTTCTATGACGTTGCTGACGAAAATCTTCAGCCTGGAATCTGCTTCGGAGATTTTTTTCAGCGCCAGCTTGACAGCCAGCCTGTGCTCGTCAGAATTAAAGGCCTCAAGCGCTGACTTTGCCTTTGAAAGCAGCTTCTCAACTTCATCAACGTCGAGCCTGCCCTTTTCCATTGTCTTTGACAGGGCATACATAAGCACTGCAATGCCCAGCG
>JACPIJ010000069.1 GCA_016188145.1 Candidatus Woesearchaeota archaeon
CACCCGACGGTAACTCAACCTGCACTCCTGCCTGACCAGCAATGCCAGTGCGTGATGCCAAAAGTCGTACTTCTTAGGCCCAAACCTGTGCAGCCACCTTGGCAGACCTACTCTTCTCAACAAACGCTTAACTTTTAATAGCAGTTTTGCCTCTTTTTCCACGGGAAAACACCTCAGATGTTTTCCCCAACTCCACCAGCCACTACAGCCGGTGGAGTTGTTAAATCTTTAGATTTTCAACAGAGCCGCACCTGGCCTTCTTTACGAAAGAAGGTCAATCAAGAAAACTCCCGACGTGAAAATTTGACGGGAAGCTTAAGCTGAAATAAAGGCTGTTCCGGTTCATTGTGCTTTTTCACAGCTGCTGTTACGGCAACAGCAGGCAGTGGCTCACTACCGTGTCAGCTGCCGCTGCCCTGCTGAAAGCATCCAACTCATCCGGCTGGATTGGATTTATTGAAAAGTCGCAGGGTATAAAACCCCGCACTTCAGTGCGACTTTTCAATTCCAAAACTCGCCTGTATGTGCGGAGCGTAAAACCAAGGGTTTTGTTGTAGCTCCGAGCAGGCGAGTTTTGTTATCTCCCCGATTTTGAGGAACCTGTCGGGGCTGTCCTGCTGCATCATCAGCACAACCCTGCTCTCTTCCTGCTCGTCAATCAGCTTATAGCCGCATTTCTTCCCGACAGCAGCGGCGAATTCCTTAATCTCGCTGTGCGATGCCATATTGTCCCTTTCCAATTTTTCCCTTGAAGTCCCGACCCACATGTAGCTCTTGCACTCAAGGAACATGGGATTGCCGCGCTTAATCATCGCTGCAAACTGTTCCGCATACTGCGACAGCATAGTAATGCCTTTGATTAACGTGAGGCGGATTACCGTTCTCGTTTTGCCATGTTTCCTGAATTCGCTAAGGAGGTCCAGGCTTTTTAGCAGCCTCTGCCAGCCGTCCCTGTAGATTGGCTTGTCAACCTCATTGAAAAGCTGCTCGTTGGGGGCGCTTACAGAGATGTAGAGCTGCGTTGGCGGAGGAATTTTGGCTAAAACTTCAGGAAGCTGGCCGTTCGTGACCAAAAAGCTCGTGTAGCCGCAGCGGTTCAGCTCCGAAATGAACTCCCCCAGCCGCGGGTAAGCTGTGTTTTCGCCATTCAGCGAGATTGCAAAGTGCAGCGGCTGCCTTGACTCAACAAATTTCTGCCTGTCAGCGTCGGGATTCCCGCCAAAGCCTGACAGAACTTTCGACTGTGCACGCACTGCCCTGTCAACGAGCTCAACCGGGTCATCAACCCTGCCAAATGGCGAGTTGTTCCTTTTCCTCCAGCAGAACACGCAGTCCATGTTGCAGAAATTGGCAGCAACAGTCATCTGCACGCAGCGATGGCTCTGGATGCCGTAGAACTTGTGCTTGTAGCACGTTTCCTTCCCGGCAATCGAGCTTGCGGTGTAGTGGCAGGTCTTGCAGGCTGAATGCTCGCCAATGAACCTGTAGCCCTGCTTTTCGAGAAGCTTGCGGTAAGCTGAGTCCATAACAACGAATAGCAGCAGCAGGCATATAAAATTTTTGCGGCTGCCGCTACAGCGTGGAAGGCTTTTTAAACCCGCAAGGACTCCTTTTTCATATGGCAATGAAACTGCTTTTCATAGAGACAAAAGCAAACGTTGGCATTGATTTCCCTGAAAAATTAGCCAGCAAACTGCCAAAGCGGTTGTGCCTCGCAGCAAGCGTCCAGTTCTCGCACCAGCTACCGCAGCTGCAGCAGCAACTAAAAGGATACGGAAAGGAAACATCGCTCCTGAAGGCGAGGCACTCCAAGCACGTTGGCCAGATTCTGGGCTGCGGCTACAGCAAAATGGAGTTTGACAGCGCGAATACCGACGCCTTTCTTTACGTTGGAGATGGCATGTTCCACCCAGAAACGCTGCTGCTTGGAAGCGACAAGGACGTCTACACTTTCGACCCATTCACAAAGGAATTCAAAATGCTCGGAAGAGAGTGGGCTGAGAGGATAAGGAAAAAGGAGAAAGGCGCGCTTCTTACTTTCCTGTCATCTGATAACATTGGCGTTGTTGTAACTGTAAAGCCTGGGCAATTGGGGGTTCAAGTCAGCTTCAAGCAGATTTTTTCGCTGCAGCAGAAGTTCCCGGCCAAAAAGTTTTATTACCTGGTATGCGATACCGTTGACTTCACACAGCTGCGGAATTTCCCGTTCGTGCAGTGCTTCGTTAACACGGCATGCCACAGGATGCTGGACGACTACGACAAGTTCCCGAAGCCGGTAATTAACATTGAGGAAATGCTGAAGCTCGCATCTGCTGAAATCCCACGCGCTACGCCATCAAAATAGTCCTTTTATCTGCTTCTCATATGTCATAAAAACATTTATATAACAAGCCAAAGGATGCAAATGACATGGGCGTAAAGAAAGCGCAGGAGGAAAGGCAGGAGCAGCTTGCCGAGGAAATCAGAAGGGTGAAGATGCCAAGGGGAAGGCAGGTGTTCGGCATTGTTGACCAGCTCCTCGGTGGAACAAGGATGAGGGTCAAGTGCTTTGACGGCAAGCTGAGAATCTGCAGAATCCCGGGCAGGTTCAAGCGCTTCCTCTGGGTCAGGGCCGGTGATATGATCCTGGTCGAGCCATGGGAGCTTTCAGGCGATGACAGGGGTGATGTGCTGCACAAGTACAGCAAGGCACAGCTCCAGTATCTCAGGAACAAAGGCATGCTCAAGGAGGCCCAGGCGTTTGAGGAGTTCTGAAAGAAAGGTTTAATAATCAGAGGGATATAACAGCCGTTGTGGTGAGTTATGACTAGCAAAGAGTTTGAATTTTACATTAAAACGGACTTAAGCAAATATACTGGAAAGTACGTTGCAATAGTGGACGATAAAGTGGTTGGTAGCGGCGAAAATGCCAAGACCGTGTGGGAAGAAGCAAAGAGAAAAACCGGGAAAATTCCCACCATAGCAAAAATTCCCAAGGAAGAAGCCCTGATTCTAGCGATAAAATGGAAATAGAATTTGATTTTAAAAAAGAGCAAAGCAGACTTTTAGGCCCTGTTTTAAGGCCCGTAGCAAGGATAACGCTGGTGAATCAGGAAATTGAGGTGCCTGAACACCTTTATGTTGATTCTGGAGCGGACTTAACACTAATCCCGAAGTCTGTTGGCGATTTATTAGGCTTTAAGGTCAGCCAAGGCGATTCTATCGAAGAAATAAAGGGTGTTGGGGAAAGGGGCATTCCCGTAGTAATTAAAAAAGTAGAAATGAGAATATGCAAAAAAGCGTTCGAAGCGAGAGTGGCATGGGCACTTATAGAGGAAGTGCCTTTGCTGCTGGGAAGAGCAGACGTATTTGCCCTGTTCAACGTCTGCTTCAAGAAAAACACGAAGACAGTATTTGAAGATTAAAACGCGGGCTTTGGTTTCCAAGGTTGTGAAGCCTGAACAGCTGCCAAGATTTTGTCAGGGCAGGTGACAATTATTACTACTTTAAAATAGATATCAATCAAAAAATTTATATAGTTGCGGCTTCTGGAAAATCCGCATGATGGGCTTTGACCGCACGGCTATTGGCATGATAGCCATTGTCACTTTTCTTGCATCCATTCTTTCAGTGGTGAGGGGAAATTTTGCATACCCTGTTGAGCTTTTCCTTCTTGCACTGCTTGGCATACTCCTTGTTGCTTTGCTTGCATCATCGGATGGCGATGCTGTTTCCCTGCTCCTGCTCACCGTTTTTTTCCTTACAGCTCTGGCAAATATGGCTTACCTCTATACTGTTGCAAAATACCTCAGCCTAGTTAGGATTGGCACAATCGGCATAGCGGTTGTCGGGCTTCTTCTTTCAGCAACCAGCACGCTGTCACAGCCCGTCCCTGGCAGGCTGAAAACAGAGGTCAAAAAGCTGATTGCAGCTGGAAAAAAGCTGAGCGATGCAAGGCAGAAGCTCGAGATAGTCAAGGAAGCGATTCCGGCTGGCGCAAAGCGCATAGCAAAGCGGAGCTCAGGGAGCTCAAAGGCAGCAGCGAAACGAAGAAAGCGCTAAAGCTCACTAAAGCTTGCCACAAGCTCATTTTCTGTTCTTTCTTTGCCCGCTGCGCCCGCTGCGCATGGCAGCAACCGCCAGCAGCCACCGCGGTAGTGAAGGCAGCGAAATGAGTGATAAAAGCAGAAGCGCTGCCCCAAAGAAAAGAAACGTGTCTGCAAGGTTGAATGCAGGCCATGGGCGCAGGTAAATGAAGTCCGTAACCATGCCGAATAGCAGGCGGTCTATTGTGTTGCCAACCGCACCGGCAATTATCAGGAGCGCACCAAGCCTCTGAAGCTTTTTGTCCAGTTTTCTGTAAGCCATAATGAGAAAGGCAACAACAGCCACTGATAAGGCGCTAATAAGCAGCTGGGTCCCTTTCAGCACGCCAAAGATTGAGCCTGTGTTGGTTATGTGCACGATTTGCAGCAGGCCAAGAGAAGCAGGCAGGTCTATGCCGTATGAACGGGCAAGGGAGCCCCTGATAATCGCTTTTGTAAGCTGGTCAAGTGCGGTTAACGCTGCCACGCTGATAAACAGCGGGATGTAACCTGGAGAGGCCGCTGCAGCCGCTAGCGCTTTTCCCTTCCTTATGACTGCCGTATTAGCCAATCTACCATCCGCGCTTCTTGAAGTCCTGCTCGGTTTGCATGTACCTTTCGATTGATGCAAGCCTCTGGTTGAGCGTTTCAAGCGCTGCCCTTATTGCATCAAGCTTTGCCGAGACAACCTCAATCTCCTTGCCAGTTGCATAAGACTGCTGGTAAGCCTGGTTGCTTTGGAATGATTCCATCTGGGGAGTTTGCTGAGCCGTGCCAAACCCGCCAAATTGCTGCTGGGGCTGGGAAGGGTATTGCTGCGCTGTGCCAGGCATTCCACTGGGCATGCCAGCTCCTGGCCCCGGTGCCCCTCCAAAGCCAAGGTCCATCCCTGGCATTCCACTTGGCATGCCAGGACCGCCAGGGCCTCCTCCGCCAAAGCCGCCGCCAAGGCCGAGGTTGTCGTTCAGCCCGAGGCCGAGCTCATCCTTCTTTTTCCACGGAAGCACCTTCCCCAAAATCCCAAAAATACCCATCCTTAACCACCTCGTTTCCAGGTCAATACTTTCAGCAGCGCATCAAGCAGCGCGCTTATGATGCCTTTCTTTTTCCCTTCTTTTTCCTTTTCAGCCAGCTGCCCGGTTTCGTTTACTGCAGGCCCAGGCTCCAGGAGCGTAAATTCGGGCTGCCGGGAGGTCGTTGTCAGCTGCTGGCCTTTAAAAGTGTATGTTGCGCTTGCAGGTTCCTCTGTCGCCTCGTCTGCCAGTGCATCATAACTTACGTTCTTTTCTTCACCAGGCTTAAGCTCAACAGTAAAGGTTTTCTTCGCGTCAGCTATGATAACCCCAAGGACTTCAGCGTGCAGGTTTCTTGCTTTTATTTCCACCTTTACCTTCTCAGCCGGCTTTGCACTACTCGGGCTTATTTCCTTGCTGATTGAGACCAGCTTTTTCTCCTCAACTTCCAGGTCAGGCGAGTTGGACGCAACTTTGTAAAGACCGCTTCCATAGCTGTATAATGCTATTGCAGCTGCCAATTTTTGCGCGCCTACTGCCTTGGTCATCTCCTCATAAGTCAGATTAGCGTGGCCCTCCGCAGGGATTGACTTTATTGCCCAGCTTCGCTCACCGTCCGATATTGTTATGTTCTCTACTGGCGTCCGGGCACTGCTTTTAAGCATCAGCATCACAGTGTAGAGCTCAACATCGGTAACTTTCGGCGGCACAATTTTTTCTATGCTCAGCACAGGGTTATCCACTATTTCCACTGAGCTAGCCTTTGATACGGTCTTGTAAACTGTGTCCTTGTATCTGTAGGTTGCCTTTGCCTGTGGCAACTCCAGCTTCCCTGGCGTCGTGTGCCTTTTGCTGAAGTTGAGTGCGTATTCCGTGCCATTAGCAAGTGATATTCTGAACTCGTTCCCATCGTCTTCAAGAAGAACATCAGCGGGCATTGTTCCGATATTTTTTGCCTTTAATTCAACGGTAAACAAGTCTGTGTTGTTGGCTTTTTTAGGCACGCTCTTTTCAACAAGTATCGCCGGGCCCTGCAGGTAACTGTCCTTTATTACTAATATTGCTGAAGTGCCGTTAACCGTGTAGCGGTCGCCATAAGTATTTTCATACTCTAGAACAGGCTTTGAAAATTCGACATCACCTGAAGACTTTGCCCTTCTCCTATCAAAGTTTGCAACAACAACACTTTCACCAGGCCCAAGAAGCTGGACGCTTGTGTTCTCTTCTTTGCCAATCAGGTCAAGCCCGTAATCAAGCGGCAACTTCAGCACTATGTTTTTAGCCACCATATTGGTGGCGGTATTGGCTATTCTGTATTTTACATCAAATTCTTCTCCCACATAAATGGAGGAATCTTCTATCACAGTGCTTAAGCTCAGCGGAAGGCTTTCGGGTTCCACTTTTACTTCAGTTATTCTGTTCATCACATGATCTTTCTGTTCAGCGTACAGGTCCGCGTTATATTTGTCGGAATAGAGCAGCGTGGTGTTAGAGTACAGCACCATTGCCTTGCTGACATGAGGCACTTTCAGCTTATAGGTAAAAGCAGTTTCATCGCTCTTGCTTTTTACTTCTATAATTGCAGATGTTTTCCCCACCACCGTGAATTCCCCTGAAATGTTGTCAGAAACGTATACGCCTCTGAGCTTTGTAAGCCGGGAATTCTTCACATATACAGTCACGTCAATTTCATCACCTGACTTTGCTTCGCTTGCCGATACCGTTTTGACCAAAGTAACGCCCTGTTCAGGCAGAACAGTGGCCGTATCTCTGGACGATGCAGAAAAGTTGTCACCAAACTCTGACAAATAGCTTACGTTTGTTGCAATAACATAGCCTGTGCTCTTATCAACAACAGGGGCGTAGAAAAACTTATCAGCCAGCAGCACTTGTTCTTTCGGCTCCATCCTTTCAATAAACCCGTCTGGCAAATAGAGCATGTCTGTGCTTATATTCACATATACGTTGCGCAGGCCTGCGTAGGAATTAAGGTTTTGCAGCCATACTTTCGCTCTCCTGCCCTGATTCGACTCCAATGTGACTTCCTTTAACGACATCCTCACTATTACTCCTTTATTTGTTACTAAAACGCTTTGCGCGCTTACAGGAAGCACCTTAACAGCGCTTGCATTCCCCTCGCCCTGTGGCCTGTAATTGGCCTTTACCTGTATTTTTGAATTCCCTGTGTTTGTTGCTTTGAATTCAAAAAACCACGCTTTCGATGTGTTAAGCCAGCCCGTGAGGTTGCTGGCGTTTGTAGTCTGGTTGTACACTCTCGGAATCTCGCTGCTCAGTACGTAGTTAAACTGTGAGCTGTTTTTTGCGCCATAAGGCCATGACACGACTTTAAGCCCGGGATCGAATATCACCTCAATCCCGACCACTGCTGTTTCAGGAAGCCTGCTGCTGAGGTTAATCGTGATGTTGTTCCCTTGGCCAATGAAAACTTCACTTTTGCCTACGATTGTCGCCAATGTCAGCGGGCTGCTCGTTTTGAGGGCTAACTTTGTGCTGTAAACGGTCTTGAGTTTCAGCCCGTCAAAGTAGGTCATGGATGGGATAAGCGAGCCATCAAAAGCCTCCTTTGCCTTGACAGTGTAGCTGAAGCTTACGGTCCCTGATTCGTCAAGGTTGCCGTTCCAGACAGCAGTATCCTGGTTAAGCGGAATCCCGTAAGCCTCTGTCATTTCAAACTCTTTCGGAATCCTCTCCTCAAAAGTCACGTTCCTTGCAAAGCCGCCTGTGTTCTTCAGCGTAACCGTGAACGTTGTTGTATCACCGACAAGAAATTCCGACTTTGATGTCTCGCGGGCTATGCTGATTACCGGGGCCAGCGATATCCCCCTTATTTTTATCTTGTAAACCCTGTCAGTGATGTCGTATTGCACGTTATCAAGGCAAATCCTGGCAATGCCGGCAGCATCGCAGCTGTTGTTTTTCACAAATAAGCTGCCCTTGCCGTAATCAGCCGCTATCTCGTTTGCTCTTGAACTCAGGTAAATGGCAAAGGACTGCCCCTCCACATTAATTGTCTGGCCGGAAATGACCCACGTATCAACTGCAGTTGTCAGGGCAAGTGCATCCTCACTTGCGGTTAGCGCTGCGACAAGGAAGACAAGGAAGGATGCTGCCACGACCGCTGCAAGGAACGCTAAATGCTTCACCCCCCCGACAGCTTTCGCGCTCCTTTCACTTGAACTTATGCCTGGCGTTTCCACACCTCTTTTTGTGCTGAATTCATTATCAACGTTTTACGCGGCAGCAGCTTTGGCGGTTATAGGCCCTTAGTCACATCCGCGCCCTGCCGGAAAGCCTTTCCTGCAGCTTTCCTGAAAAATGAAAGTGGTATCAGCTTTATCGCCTTGAAAACAGGCGTTTCCGGATAAACAAGGACATTGCCTTTTTTGTATTCTGAAATGATGAAGACGGGGTCCCGGCTGGCCTTTAGGATGAGCAGCGCTGCAAGCGTTGCCGCCCTTTCCTCACTCTTGCTTCCTGGGAGCTCTTTGCCCCCGCTGCCGGGAACTGAGCCTGTCACAGAGCTTTCCCTTACTATGATAAGCTTATAGTTTTTGCCGCGCATCGCGACATAATCCTTTTTTGCAAAGTGAGCGTTCAGTTCTTCCAGCTCTGCCGCCGTAAGCGTCTCAGCACTGCCTTCCTTGCCATCTGCTGCCAGCCCATTTATCGTGATGCCAGCAGTCAGCTTTGCCCAGTTATCATCTGAAAGCAAAAGCGTGTTGTTGCCTTTCTGGAAAGTGTCCTTCAACTCAAGCGCGTCCTTTACGACAAACCCGCCAGCAACCGCGGCAAGTATCGACACAATAGTGCCTGCAAGGAGCAACCCCTGAATCATGCCCTTGGCAACCTTAAAAATGACTAGCGCTGAAACTACAACTATGGTTAATGTAATGACCAATGAAGCATCCGGCATTCTTATATTCCTTTTTACATCTCTTTTTCGTCTACCAAAATTTCTGCTGCAGTTTATTTAAAGCTTGTTGTTTTTAAACTGCTCTTGCCGTAGCGGCAGCAGCCAAGCAATGGACAGGCATGGCAAAGCGGGTTTCGTTTAATGCACGTCCCTTTCCCAAGCTCCACCAGCATGGCATGGTACTGATTAAATACGGCAACTGTTCTCATTTCCGCCGGCAAACTTTCGGTTACCAGCCGCTGCAGTCCGTGATACGAAATCCGTTCATCGCAGGTGCCAATTCGTGAAAAAATCCTTTTTGTATAAGCATCAATAACAAACGCTTCTTTACCGCCAGCGTACAAAAGAATCGAGTCAGCCGTCTCAGGACCGATGCCTTTCAGCTGCAGCAATTCAGCCCTTAGCTCATTAACGCCTTTCTCCAGCAGCAGTTTAACATCCCCATTATAATTGCTGCAAACGTGCTGGGCAAAAAGCCGGAGCCATTCGGCCTTCTGGTTGAAGTAGCCTGATGACTTTATCAGCCCCGCAATTTTTTCTTTTTTAGCAGCTGCTATTTTCCTGAAATCTACCATGCCTGCAGCCGCAAGGTTGGCAATGGCTTTCTCAACATTCTTCCAAGAAGTATTCTGGGTCAGGATAGCACCGATAATTACCTCCGTTTCCCTTGCTGCTGTAGTGGTCGGCCACCAGTTCTGGGGGCCCAATTTTGACGCCAGAAGCTCATATGCAACTGTTACAAGCTCGCCCATTGAAAGCAGATAGAAGCCGGCTTAATTTATAGTTTTTGCGGCTGGTAAGCAGTTATATTTGCTCAGTATTTGCTCACTGCACAAGAACCGCATTAACCTGGCCTTCCTGCCCCGGCCTGTTCGTGACCCTGGCTTTCCCGAGCTCGGTATCAAGTACTGCACCCTTTGTGATTATGTTTGCCCTTGTGAAGTAGCGGTTCGCCGGGTTGTTGCTGACTGTCTTGATCTTTGCAACGGCATACTTCTTTGTTGCTGGATTGTAAACATTGGCGACTGCCGCCTGCAAAACCCTTTGCTTAACTGCACCGCCAGTTATCCTGTCTACCCTTGACCTTCTGCTGCTGCCAAGCTTACCCGTAGTTGGCTGCGCGCCCCTTTCGTAAAGCCTTTTCTTCCTGTAAGGCTTCTTAAGCCCGCCGCTTGGTTTCACCAGTGACCTTCCCTGCGTTATCATTTTAGTATTGCTGCAGCAACTGCGGCTGCTTTATTAAGGTTTCGAATTTGCACTTGGCTTGCGTTTCAATTTCCAGTTCCACAACCTTTATATATTAGCAAGAACTAATATTTATTACGGATTTATCACAATATTTTTGTTGGGGGAACTGTTGTGGCAGAAGCAAATTACGAGGCAAGGCCGCTTGATGCGCTTAACAACGCGAGAAACAAGCGAGTCATTGTTGAGCTAAAGAACAACAAGCAGTTCGTTGGCAAGCTCAAGGCTTTTGACATTCACGTCAACGTCGTTCTGGACGAGGCCGAGGAAAGAGCTGATGGAGAAGTCAAGAGAAAGCTGGGAACAATATTCCTCAGGGGCGACATGATAGTGATGATTTCTACTGAATAGCAATGGGAGAGAACAAACTACAGCTAAAGGTAGCGGTTGAAGGCATAGAAGGGCTGGTTAACTTAGTTCGTTCCATCAAGCCAGAGCAAGCTGTGCCGGAGACAGGCACAACCTACCCGGTAGGCGAGCTAAAAGGAGCTGCCTGTGATGTTACAGTAAGCCTGCGCCCTTATTTGTACAACAACGAGCCTGCTTACGAGCTCAAAGCCATAATCACTCCTAAGCCTGGGCAAGCGTTTAAAAAGACGTGGAAGGAGGAAAGTTACAATGAGCATACAGGCACACCGAAATCTATGCGGGTCACTAATGATACAGGAAGCGTACGCTTAGAATCTACTGTTGAGTACTGTTGGTTGCTTGACAAAGGAGGGGTCACTGGGACGATAAAGAAGTTTGGCGAAGTGCTTGAAAGATTGCTAAACAGCCTCTGCGTCTGCGATGATGCAAGTTCTCAAAACGGAAGCAAAAGCATTTCGGCACTAACTGAAACTGTTACCATATCATATCAGCCCGCCGAGCTGGTTCCGGCTCATAAGCCTGCTTAAACGGGTGTGACGCACAGAAAGCTTTATAATCGGCCTGCCGTTTTCGGCGTTAGTCGCGAGTTAGGTGGCCATAAGGAACTGCAAAGGTAATTTTTCCGCTGCCGCAGCCAAATTCGCTAGACTAATGGTGGAATAAATGAAAGGCACTCATTCAATGGGCAAGAAAAGCGGGAAGAAGAACATGATTTACTGCCGCAGATGCGGCCAGCGCACCCTGACGCTCAGGGGCAGGACTTGCGCGAGCTGCGGGTTTGGGTCATCAAAAAAGATGAGAAGCTACAAGTGGCAGAAGGCGAGGAAGAAGAGCGTGATGCTTAGGTAAACTATTGCTGCTTCTGCCAAAAATGGCAAATTTCTCAGTAAAACGGCTCACTTATTATTGCGTTATCACCATATTTAGCGATGTTTTTGGCTATCATCCTGATTTTGCCTGAGAATCTGGCTGCCAGCTTAGGAATAGCTTCCCTGCTGATTTCTTTCCTATTAAGAACTATGAGCGTAACTTCCGAATCTTCCCTTGTTTTAAACTGCTTAGCCCATTTTTCGGAAGGTTCTGAATACTTCTCAATGGAGGCCAGGAATTCAAACAGCTCTTCAAATTCGCTTGAGAAAAAGTCTATTGACTGTGCAAAGCTGCCCTGGAGTTCCTTGGCTTTCAGAGCCTTTGATATTCTTTCCGCAATCTTTAATGTGCGGTTGTTTAGCCCGTGCTTTTGTAGCCACTTTTCCTTCGTGTCAAACCACTGCTTGTATTTGCGCCACTCCTTTTCTCGCTCTTCCCATTTTTTCAGGTTCTCGTAAAGCTTCTGGTCGTCCGGATTGTGAAAAAGTTTCAGCTCAGTTACTTTGCCGTCTTTGATGGAATAGTCAAATCCGACATCCACTTCTTTACCGTCTGTCCTTGTTTTTATTGACGTTGGAACAAAGAGCTCGTCTTGGTCAATTTTTTGAGCCTCATTGATTTTTTGTTGAAGCCTTTCCGCAAACTCTCTTGGCGCTCTCGTGTAAAGCTCATTGAGCCTATGCCTGTTTTTATGAAGTTCTTTTCTTTCCCTGCATTCCGCCCATTGCGAGTATTGCCCTAACAGCCGCTTGTATTCATTAAATTTGGGCAGTAGCTGGAGGAAAGTTTGCACGCTTTGAATATTTATGCAGCCAGAGCCTAGCTTTTTAATCTCTCCAGCAAGAAATACTCGGGTTTCTCTGTCTTTTATTGCATCCCTGAATAGAACGCGTACTATCTTTTCAGCGTTTTCGCCAGTATTTTTTGCCAGCTGTGTCAAATCTTCTAGTGGGTAAGTGTATGCGCTGTAGCTTAATCCCATATTCGTGCGGTTACCTCCTCTTGAGAGGCATTGTGGAAACTTTTGACGCCTTTCCTATATGTGGCACCTTCTTTACTTCGCCTATCGTATAATCAGAAGCTGTTTTAAACTGGTTCAATTGCCTTATTTTTCGTTTCTTCTCAAGCAATAACAGAACAACAGATAGTGCTGCCGCAGCAAATGAAATGACTCCTTTCAACGCGGCCCCGCCTTTAAAGTAAAGAAGCCCCTTCATGGCAAAAAGAGCCGCCAAGGCGAATGAGGCGTTGATATAACTTAGCTCATTTTCAAGCTTTTTAATTTGCTCCTCTCTGGACATCTGCTTCCTTTTGGTAAAAAGGCTCTTTATGCTGTCATAGATAATTACTACAGAATCAACAAGAGGCCATCCTGTGGGCTTTGCCATTTTCAAAACTCCTCATGAAACCTGCTCGCAACCGGCACCTTCTGGCCCTGATAATGGCTTCCTAATCCTTTCGAGCCGTAAGGCCTGTCTACAGGCGTTGTCATCTGCGTGAAGGAAATCTGCCCAATCTTCATCTTATAGTATAGAGTGATTGGGAGCGGAGAGACGTTGCTGAGCTCAAGCGTAAGGTTGCCCTCCCAGCCCGGATCCACGTATCCCGCTGTTGAGTGAATCAGAAGGCCGAGGCGGCCGAGTGAACTCTTGCCTTCAATCCTTCCCGCAATGTCATTAGGCAGCTTCAGCGATTCAAGCGTGCTACCAAGGACAAACTCGCCAGGGTGAAGCATGAAAGGCTCGCCTTCCTTTACCTCAACCGCAGTCATGAGCTCATCCTGCTTCTGCTTCACGTCAATAACGCCGTGCTTTGCCCTGTTGAACAAGAGAAACTTGTTGTCAAGGTGTATGTCAATGCTTGAAGGCTGGACGCAGTCCTCAAAATAGGGCCTGATGACTATCCTGCATGCCTTTACGGCTTCCTTTATGCTTTTGTCGCTTAGTAACATTTCCACAACCTCATACGTGCAGGCGTTGAGGCATATACAATCCTTGAGCCACGTAATTTCTAATTAAGGGCAAGAGTTTCTGCTCATTTTCTTCAAACCCCTGTGTCGGCATGTTGGTGCCCGCGAACCTGTTAAACGCGTCAATCAAGCCTTTCCATTCGCGGACGTACATTAGCTGCGCGTTTGCTGCAAATATCCCCTGCCAGCTCTGATGCCAGCCTGGCACTCCCAGAAGCATATCTACCGGTACAGAACCGCTAATGCGCCCGAACTGCCTTTGCGTCCTGGCTATTACGATTGCAGGAGTGCCTGATTCACCATAAAATTGCAGGCGGTGCTCCCATTCAACGCCCAGTGTGGTAACGCGCCTTTCTACTTTTACGACAGGCTTCCAGAATTCTTGTTTTGCAACTGCAGTTTCGAGAGGGTTCCCTCCTGGTGTTAACTCATACCTAAGCGCAACCTCAAATGCTTCCAGCAATGAGCCGACTGTGGCAAGAGGCTTTGCACCTGTTGCAGCCCTTTCGGCTTCTCCTGTTTCTCTTATTCCCAGAATCTGATGCAGGTTCATTTTTCAGGTGCTGCTATTTTTTAGCGGCTGCTGCAGCTGCGCCGATCTTCGCCATTATCTCGCCAATAACCCTCTCAATCTCCTTATAAAGCTTCTTGTAGTCAGAATCGTTGCTTATCGTGAAATCAGCTGACTTTATGCACGCTGCGAGCTGCTGGTCTGTGTCCCTGCCTGCCATCTCCCTTTTCTCCTGGGTAAGGAACTGGCTGAAAGTTTTCGGGTCCCTTTCAGAGTTCCTTTTCCTGGCTCTCTCATACCTGATGTCAACCGGGGCGTCAACAGCAACCATGTAAAAATCCTTCAGCTCCCTCAGCGCGGCAATCTCTGCAGGGTTCCTTATGCTGTCAACCACGGCGCTTGCAACGCTGGGCGCTCCCCTGAGCCGCTTAATCGCAAGCTCGGCAAGGAAAGCAGGGCCGTACTTCCTCCTAAGCTCGTTGCCTGCCTTTGTAAGGTTGTCCCTTGTTGCCGGAATGCCCTTCTCCCTCAGCAAAAGGCGAAGCTCGTCAGAAAGCGAGTAGTACTGGAATCCTTTGCCAATAAGGTACTCTGCCACTGTTCCCTTGCCGGCAGCATAGGTCCCTGTCAAGCCAACTATCATTTTCATTGCCTATTGTGCAGTGATTATAAATAGTTTTTTATTGGCCCAGCTCCTTCAGAATGCCCAGAACCATGGCTTCCAGCCCGTCACGGATTTTTCTTCGAGCAGCTATATCCTGGCTGGGGGGACTCTTAAAATCAAGAACGACACTCAACTTAGCGTCAACACTGCGGTTCATGCGGAGTTTAACAGCAGCATACATTGAAATAGCGTACACCCTCCACGCCTCTTCCAGCAGACCGGGTGTAAGCTGTACAGGAACGTAGCCTGACATCTTTATCCCCTTTTCTGCCATCAGCTCTATTGCACCCGTGACATATCTTTGAGCTACCCCAGCTGCTTTTACTCCTGCATTCTTGGCCACATACAACCCGTTTTCATTATAGTGGTTGAAAAAGCCAGCTGCAAAGACGCTCCTAATAGACCCCCCGGTGCATACAAACAGGACAACGCGCTGCCCCTCAACCTTGCTACTTGCATAATCAGCCATGCCAGACAGTGAATAAGGAAAACTATATAAGAGTGATGCTGCAGCGGGCAAGCAAGGCATGCAGGGGGAGCAGGTTGACAGAAGCATTCACCGTTGAGGAGCAGAGGATTCTTGAACCATACTTCACTAATCTGGACAAGCCGGTGTTCGCCTTCACTTCGCGAGTGCCTGAAGAGGTTGTTGCAGTCCTTTTTTCAAAGTACAGCCGCTCAGCGCACAGCATCCGCAAAAACTTCCTTGATCTCGTGAAAGACCCTGAGTCTGGGTTTAAGGGAATCCTTGAAAGCATTGGAGGCAGCGGAAGCAACGACGCATTTGCAGCAGCGCTAATGAAAGCGCGCGACTTCTTCAGGAGAATACTTGTGGAATACGGAGATGACTCTGTGGGCGAGCTCGGCATAGCCCATGTGGCCTGTGAAGGCGTTTCACAAATAGCTGCAAAGGCCATTGAATCAGCACGGCTCAGCTCGCCGCTTGAAAAGTCAACGAGGTATGTTGTTTTTGACAAGGGAAGCTACTACAGGCCTGCCGCGATAATAAATTCCAAGCTTGCTGCTGAATATGCAACGGTCTGTGACGAATTATTCGAAACATACAGCAGCGAAATTGAAGCAACAAAGGCTTTTGTCAGGGAGAAGTGGCCGATTTCTGAGTTTGACTTCAACGGCAAAAAAATCAGCGGAATGGCAGACGAGGCTGAGACAAAAAGGGCAAAATCAGCTTATGAGTCCTCTGTAAAGGCAAAAACACTCGATATACTGAGATACTATCTTCCTGCTGCTAGTCAGACAAACCTTGGCATGACTGCAAACGGCAGGGGATTTGAGTACCTGATTTCAAAGCTGATGAGCGACGAGCTTGAGGAAATAAGGCAGATTGGGCAGATGATGCATGAGGAACTCTCCAAAGTAGTGCCATCCCTGGTCAAGAGGGCAGCGCCCAGCAATTACCTTGTTGAGACAAAGAAAGCTATGCACTCATTTGCAGCTGCGAGACTAAGCGGCATTAAAATAAAGAAGCAGCCAACAGTCACGCTTGTTAGCTACGACAAGGATGCTGAAATAAAGGTTGTGGCTGCCGCGCTTTACCAGTTCTCGCACCATCCCATGACGCAGCTGCGAAAGATGGCGAAAAAAATGACTGCGGATGAGCGAATTAAGGCAATTGACGAGTACATGGGCAGACGCAGCAACCGAAGGGAAAGGCCGCTGAGGGCAGCTGAGGCAGCCTACTGCCAGTTTGACGTATTAAGCGACTACGGCGCCTACAGGGATTTGCAAAGGCACAGGATAATGACGCAAATACCGCAGCTGCTGACAGTTGAGCACGGCTATGACACCCCTCCTGAAATTGTGGAGGCAGGCTTTGGCGAACAATTCCACAAGTGCATGAAGAAAGCCGCTGCTGTTTACCGCAAAATTGCGGCAGAAATGCCGATGGAAGCGCAGTACGTTGTCCCTCTTGCCTATCGAATAAGGTACATCATGCAGTTCAACCTGCGCGAGGCATACCACCTTATCGAGCTAAGAAGCACCCCACAAGGGCATCCAAGCTACAGGCATGTCGTGCAGGAAATGTTCAGGCAGATAAAAGCCGTGCACCCGACGCTTGTGCACTACATGAAATTCGTCAACATGGACGAGCTGGACGCTCTAGGCAGGCTCAAGAGCGAGCTGAGGAAAGAGGAAAAGATGGCCGCGTTTGACAAGAAGTGATTATTTCTTTATTGATTTACTTTCCCCTAAGCAGATTTAAGAATTGTTGCTCTTCACTTGGCGTTAGCGGCCTCTGGTCAGTACCAGAACTTGGCGGAAGGTTCACGAATCGCACTTTGCCCAAAAAGCCAGTGTAATATGGTTTGAATTCTTGGGCAGCTAATTCCAACTTGGAAGTGTTTAGTGATCCATGTGAGGGAAAGCCTTCTGCCGTTATGATGTAACGTGTTTTTCCTTTAATGTCTTCTGCATAATACCTTATCACTAGTTCTTCTCCCATGAACTCTCGGGAATGAACCTTGCCTTAAATATTTATCTATTCGCCGTATTATTTATCATGTGCAAAACATTTTTAACGCAGCAGGGCTCCTCTAATCCTATGCTTAAGAACCGCTTCGTGATGGTGGACGGCCTTGACGGCTCGGGCAAGGGCACGATAGTTGACGCGCTGCAGAAGTGGGCCGAACTCAAAGCCATGAAAGTTCTTGACCTCAGGCTGTACTGCAGGGAGAAAGGCGCTTTCCCGGAGCCGTGGGAGGTTGAGGATTACGACGCGATCGTTTCTGCAGAGCCAACATTTTGCTTCGTTGGAAAGGCAATAAGGGAAGAGCTCATCAGGACAACAGACAGAAAATACTCTGCAATAAGCCTTGCGCACGCGTTTGCGCTGGACAGGGAGATCCTGTACAAGCGCGTCCTGATCCCAGCGATAAAAGCAGGCAAGTACGTTTTCCAGGAAAGGGGCATCTCAAGCTCGCTGGTTTACCAGCCTGTGCAGGAGCACATCCAACTATCAGAGCTGCTGCGCCTTGCAGGAAATAAGACAGCGCTGCAGTTCGCGCCCGGCTTGTTCATCGTTGCTACTGTAAAGCCGGAGACAGTGATAAAGCGGCTTGGCACGAGGCAGAAGAAGGACTACTCAATCTTTGACAACCTTGAATTCCAGCGAAACATTGACTCAAGGTTCAGGTCGGACTGGCTCAGGCAGCTTTTCGAGCAGCACGGCTCCAAAGTGGCTTACCTCAACACAGACGAGCCAAAAACAGCCGATGACACTCAGAAAGACGCCGTAAAGGTGTTTGAGGAATTTATTGCACAAAAGTAAAAAGGCACTTTTACTCTTCTTTATCTTTTTCGGTTGCAGCAGCTGAATCTTCTTTTTCAGTTACTGATGCCGTATCTGCGCCGAGAACCTGAGAAAGCGTCTTGTTTTTGCGGATTGCGTTGTAGCTTATCATGCACCCACCTTCTTTTTGCTTTTCTGTCTTCTCTCGGAGACTGATTTCCTGAATTTACTGATATTTAAACTATGTTGCAGTCTAAAATAGCAAGCAGGAAATAGCATAATGAAATAGAGGCAGCAAAGCTGCCTCTACGCATCGGCTCAAGTCGGCAGTTGCCGACTGAGCAATCGGGCATCTCCCGATTTGCTCTGCCGATGCTGAACTGCAATCACTTGCCTTTCTGGTCTTTCTGCATGAAGTCCATCACGCCGGAAATCCTGTGATTCAGCACCTTGCCTGTCTCAGCGTCAATTTTGATGTTAATCACGTTAAATGAACCGGTTATGTATGTTATGTTCCACACAGGCCTTGCCCTTGCTTCGCTTTCTTTGCCGCTACTGTTGCCGCCAGTGCTGCCGTTCTCGCTGCCCCCTGAAACCTCTTCGGGGGTTAACGGCTGCAGTATTGCTATCACAGTGCTTGCCTCCTCGTCCTTATAGCTGCCCGCCCTGACATTCTCTGCTATCCTTAGGCTGTCATGGACTTCCACTTTAACCGAGCCTGCTTCCAGCACAGGCACGGCCTTGCCCTTCTTGAAGGCCTGCTCCTTTGCTGCCGTCAGGCTGCCGGTTGTGCTGAAAGTTGTGAAAGTGTCGTCTTTCTCATCGTAGTAGCTTAGCAGCCATTCATTAAGCTGCCCGGCGCTTTTACCCATAGCGAACACGCTGGAAAGATGGGCGCGTTTATTGCCCTTCCTCCACTCCAGAAATTCCCTGCTGCCTTCGACAGCCTGCACAAGCCTTGAAACAGCATTTTTACGCCCGTCACGCTCGTTTGCCATGCGCCAACAGCCAAGCAAAGGTTGACGGATGTTTAAAATGTTTTTGCTGCCAATTTTTGCTGCCCATTTACCTACATTTTGCTGCACGACTCATGATTAAAAAGAATTAAAAAGCCAAAAGCGTGAAAACCGCTGCAAAAACAAGGAAAAAGAGGCGGGAAACCATTACTGTTGCTGAAAGCGGAAGGGATGCCAGGCCGGAATTTAAGCAAAGCTTCGGCTACTGGGCTGTCCTGTCATTGTCCATCGGCTCAATTATGGGAACCACGCTGTTCCTTGGGGCAGGCATAGGTGCGCGGTATTCAGGCAATCTTACACTGCTTGCGTGGGTTCTTGTCTCGGCATTTGCAATATACGTTGCTGCGTGCTTTGGCGAGCTGACAAGCATGTTCCCGAAAGCGGGAGGGGCTTACGAATTCGCGAAACAGGCTTACGGCCGCTTCTTTTCATTTATGATTGGGTGGATGGCATGGCTTGTTGGGAGCATAGCTGTCGTTGTCATGATTGTTGGCGCAACCAGCTTCCTTTTCCCGAATTATTCGGATTTCAGCCAGTTCCTGCTGAGCGTTGCAATCATATCAGCCATGAACGCCGTTGCTTACCTTGGCGTGCAGGCAAGTTCCCTTATGCTTATAGGCTTCGCAATGGCAATGGTGGCAGTGCCGTTGGCCATAACCCTCAAGGGCTTCCCTGCAATAAACTGGCAGAATTTCGTGCCATTCTTCACGCACCCTCTTTATACAGTTATGGTAACTGGCTTTTTTATCGTGGAAAGCTTTTTCGGGTGGGAAAGTGCGACCTACCTTGCAGAAGAGACCAGGAATCCCAGAAAAACAATACCGAAAGCGCTAATGCACGCATCACTCATAATAGCAGTGCTCGGGTTCATGCTAATGCTGACAGTTTTTGGCATAATCAACTGGCAGCAGCTCGGCATGGTGGAATCGCCCCTCTCTGAAATTGCCCACAGGGCCCTCAGCGAAAAACTTGGGCTTGCCTTGGCTGTTGGCGCATTCCTTGCCCTTGTGGGCTCAGCAGCAAGCGGCATTGTAGCGCTTCCGAGGCTCATCCTTGCCATGGCAAGGGACAGGCTGTTCCCGGGCCAGTTCATGAGAATACACCCAAGATTCAGCACGCCCCACAACGCAATACTTTTTCAGGCAGTATCCCTTGTTACGCTTCTTTTGCTGGGATTTGCGAATTATGAGACTCTGCTTACCATGCTTATACCCACCAGCGCCTTGATGTATATCCTGATGCTTCTCGCAGTCCCCTTGCTGAGAAAAAAATATCCAAATATGGAAAGGCCATTCAAGGTGCCTTTCGCGAAAGTTGGAATTACCATTGCAATCCTGTTCCTGATAGCTGCCATTGCCCTCTGGGCATTAAACGTCCAGAACTCGGCAAGGCTGCTTGAGCTGAGCATTTACCTCATAGCAATGGGGCTTCCGCTTTACCTGCTTGTCGAGCTTTACTACGACCCGAAAATGATTACGCAAGTCAACGACCTGCTGGCTTACCTCACCCTGTTTACGGAAAAATTCACATTCACGGGCAAGATGAAGAAAGAGATTTTTGCATTCCTGGGGGACTTGAAGAATAAGACCGTGCTGGAATTCGGATGCGGCGTAGGAACGCTGACGCTCGAACTGGTCAGAAAGGTTGGCTTAAAGGGGAAGGTTTACGCCACTCATTTCTCGAAAAACCACCTAAAAATAACAAGCAAACGCGTTGATGACCTGAAATGGGGCACTGCCAAACCCGTTGGTACTGTTGAGATCCTGCATGACGATGAGCTCTTCAGGCGGGTCCACCCTGATGTAACATATGCTGATGCAATCGTAAGCGCGGGAATGCTGAGCTATATCCAGGACATGCGAAAGGTGCTTAAGGAAATGTGGGCAATACTTCCCGTGGGCGGAAAAGTGTGCTTTACGGACTATACTGACTTTTTCCACATACTGCCGAACGTTGAATGGGCATCAAGCGAGGCCAGCATCGAGCAGCTTTTCAGAAGCACAGGGTTCGCAGTCCGGGTAACCAAGATAAAAGGCTTCCTCTGGAACAGGATATTCCTTTACGGAATCAAAACGAAAGAAAAGGAAAGTGTCGCTTTCATATGATTGAACTGCTATCTGCTGGCTTCTGTAAGCGTAACGCGCTTTAACTCCCTTACCTTGTCAAAATCAGCATCGTCTGTAATTATTTCCTTTTCGCCGTGCAGGATTGCTGTTGCTGCGTGAATGGCATCTCTTGGCCGCAGAGGGCATTCAATGGCAAGCTCCCCAGCTTTTTTTACAATTAGCGCAGTGGCATCCCTGGCACTCAGATTTGGCAAAGTCAGGATGATCTCTCCCTTACCTACCGCTTCTTTCAATGGCATTGACGCTTTGCAACCCCAAATTATCTCATCCCATGTCAAAATTGAAGTGGAAGCCAAAATGAGCCCATCTGCAATTTTTTGAAGAATTTGCTTTGACTGAACTGCCTTTGGGTCTGCTGCTTCACCTACAACTGCCGCAAAAATAAATACATTAGCGTCTAAGTATGCCACGGTATTTTTCCTCGTATTGCTCATCAAGCCGTTTCTTAAACCACTTAATAGGGTCGCCCTTTATTTTTATTCTGCGGCTTGAATTGCAGAACTCTTCAACAATCTCCTGCGGGGTCTTTGCTGGCTTGATAACTATCTCCCCTTGTTTGGCCTCGAAAGTTATCTCTGTTCCTTCCCGAAGCCCCAGCTGCTCACGAATATCAATAGGCAGCACAACCTGCCCCCTTGCGCCAACAGTCCTTTTAACAAGCACCCTCATCACCTTCAAATTCATACCTGTAAATAAGAAAAAGTATGAATTAATATATAAAGTTTTCTGATTTAAGTTTTGACGTCATGTAGCTTTGGAAGCTTCGGTGCCAGCGCGTCAAATATTGTTTGTGCAACTCTTTGCTGGCCTGCATAGCCGAGGTGAAGCCCATCGCCGGAGTTGTAAGCAGGAGCCAGCCACCCTTCATCATCAGAAACTGCTGCGGCAACGTCAACGTGAAGGATACTGTTTTGCTTGCAATAAAGTTTAAGCTTATTGTCAACCGATTGTCTTGCTGCATTTCCCGCTAATCTGAAAGCTCTGTCGCCCACACCTTCCGCTAATGGCGGGATGTTTAAGTACACCGGATAAATGCCCTTTCCTTTGACAACGGAAAGCATCTCTTCCAGACTTTTACTAAGTTCCTGAAGCAGATGTTCGCTAATTTTTTGAGGCATAGGATCGAGAGCCAGCGCACCTTCAATTTTCTCAAGCAGAAGTTCATTAAATTTATGCGGAAGTTCATCAATACTTTGTTGGCTAACTCCTTGTGGTGATCTAGCGTATTCAGCCTCGAACTCCAGCAAATCTCCCATCATCCCCAAGTCATTTGCGCCGCCCTGCAAAATAATTGCGCCAACCTTGCCATGGTCTTTGTACCCGCCACCAACAACTGCTAAAAGCTCCGAAGGTATATGACTGCCCGGGTACGGGAATTCAGGAGCGTAATCGCGGGAAAACTTACCCACAAGTGCCCCACCTATCCCGTGGTTGCACACCTGAGCAGCAATCCCTGCACCATTCAGCAGCCCTTCGAGCAGAGCAGTCCATTTGCCCGTGTGACTGTCACCAACAGCCGCGATGTGCAACGCCATTTCAGCTGGGCTGGAGTAAGAAGGAATATTAATACTTTACCTGCTCGCTTCCGCCTGCCGTTCCAGCTCGAGCTTCTTGCTTATGGCGTGGCTTGTCGGGCTCCTGGAGAATGAGTTAGCGATTTCTTCTGCCAGGGCTTCTGAAAAGGTTTTCTTGTTATTGAATGACTTTGTCATTGCACCCTGCACGAAGTACTTAAGAACAAGGTCAACCCTTCGCTGGGGGGAGCAGTCAACCGCCTTAGGGTAGCGCGCGCCGCCGTATTCTATGCTGACAATCTCCTCCCTGGGAGCAGCATTCTCAACAGCCTCAACAAGGACTTTCACAGGGTTCTGCTTTGTTTTCTGCTCAAGGGCATCAAAAACCTGAGTAATAATCCTGAAAGCCTGCGCTGATTTGCCGCTCATCGTATACGATGTTACTGTGTGCTTCTTCCCCCTGTGGCCGGCAACCATGAGCTTGTTCATCAGCCTTTCAACGATGCTTACCTTTGACTTGTAGAACTTCTGCTGCGCGTACCTGGCTCCTGTCCTCGGGACAAAGACCGGCTTGAGAGTGATGTAACTGGCAAGGCCCGGGTCCTTGACTGTAATGCCCTCCATAGGCCATTTTCCGAACATCTTCACCGATGCCATTGCTGGCGTTGTCATGGCTGTCATGTTTGTTTTACCACCAAAAGCAAAAAAGGGCTTCTTTATAAAGCTTATTCATCCCTTGAAGGCATTGCAACACCTTCGACAAGCTTGATGCCCTTCCTGTCCCTGATTTGCTGCGCAACCTTCTCCTGAAGCTCGAACGGAAGCTTTTCAAACAGCTGGTCAAGGACGTAGAAGCTGCCCCTCCCCTCCGTAGATGAGCGCAGGTCTGAGGTCAGGCCGAAGGTTTCAGCGACTGGAAGCTTTGCCTTTACCGTAATCATCTCACCTTCCTGGGTCATTTCCAGCAGCTGGCCCCTCCGGTTCTGGATGAGCTTTGAGATAGCGCCCATGTAAGAGGCAGGCGCATCAACCTGCAGCACTTGCAAAGGCTCAAAAAGCATTGGCCCTGCGTTAAGCATGGCCCCCCTCAGGGAGTCCCTAACAGCGGGTAGCACCTGCGCCGGACCACGGTGAATCGCATCCTCATGCAGTTTCATGTCCATCAGGTAGGCAATGACGTTGACACAGGGCTCCCTTGAAATCGGGCCAAACTTCATAACATCATCAAAGGCGTCCATGACCATCTCGATAACCTCGCCAATGTGGACCTGGCCTCGTGTCATGTCTATGAGCATGTTGCCGTTGAAGATGTCCTTAATGCGCCTCGTCATCTTGCTGTCCATCCCTGCAGCCTCAAGCTTGTGCCAGATATCCTCCTCTTTTTTCTTGAGCCGCAATGTTGACGGGATATCGCCGCGCTTAATAACCTCAGAATAAGCCACAGGCATCGGCTCGGCCTTTATGTAGAACTTGTTGTGCTTGTTCGGGCTTTTGCCCTCGAACTCAGGAGAGGGCTTCACAACAGTCTCCCTGTAGACAACTATTGGCGTTGACGTTTTCACCTCAACTCCTTTATCAGTCAAAATGCGGTTCTCAATGACTTCAAGGTGCAGCTCACCCATGCCGCTGATAAGGTGCTCGCCTGTTTCCTCATTAATCTCAACAACGAGCGTAGGGTCCTCCTTACTGACCTGCCTCAGCACCTCAACGAGCTTCGGAAGGTCACTTGGCCTTTTTGCCTCAATTGCCTTTGTAACAACAGGCTCAAAAATGTGCTTTATTGCCTCAAACGGCTGGATATCAGGAACAGAGCTGACTGTTTCGCCGGAGAAAACACCGCGCAGGCCAACAAGCCCAATAACGTTGCCGGCAGCGAGCTCATCAACCTGCTCCCTCTTCGGGCCATTGTAAACGAAAACCTGCTGCGCCCTCACCTGCTTCTTAGCCCCAATAAGGAAAAGCTCCTGGCCCTGCTTGACCGTGCCTGAAAAAAGCCTGCCGGCAGCCACCTCGCCGGCGTTTTTGTCAATGACAATCTTGGTGCAAACGAACACGACCGGACCGTTTGGGTCGCAGCTAACCAGAGACTTCCCGGTCTCGCTCTCAAGCTCGCCGTGCCAGAGCTTCGGGATACGGTAAGCCTGGGCGTGCTTTGGGTTGGGATGGTGCTTTATTGACATGTTAAGCACAACCCTGTGAAGGGGCGCTTTATTAGCAAGCTCCTTTATCCTTTCCTCCTGGCCAGGCGCGTCAGAGTAAGTGTCAATGACGTCCTTGAACGACAGGCCAGTTTCCTTCATGTATGGAATGGAAAGCGCCCACTTATGGAAAGCCGAGCCAAACGCCACGCTGCCCTGATTGACGTCAATCTGCCACTTCTCCTTGTACTCAGGCTCGGCAAGATTGCTGATAAGCTTATTCACCTGAGTGATAATTTTAAGGAACCTTTCCTGCATCTTTTCAGGCGTGAGCTTCAGCTCCCTGATGAGGCGGTCAACCTTGTTGATAAAAAGGCAGGGCCTCACTCTTTCCTTAAGGGCCTGTCTCAGGACTGTTTCGGTTTGCGGCATGACGCTCTCGACGGAATCAACCAGGAGTATCGTGCCATCAATAGCCCTCATGGCCCTCGTAACATCGCCGCCAAAATCAACATGCCCTGGAGTGTCAATGAGGTTGATAAGGTACTCCTGCCCCGCAACATCGTGCACCATTGAAACGTTAGCAGCGTCAATTGTTATGCCCCTCGCCTGCTCATCAGGCTTGAAGTCAAGAACAAGCTGCTTCCCGGCTGTTTCGAAAGACATCATACCTGCCCCGGCTATTAAGGAGTCTGAAAAAGTCGTCTTTCCGTGGTCTATGTGGGCAGACGTACATATGTTCCTGATATGCTCAGGATCGCGGCTAAGCCTCACAATCTTGTCAACAATCTTTTCGTCCATACTTAATCAGCACTCAACAATTCAACAGAAGCAGCAACTTGGAGGGCGTTTTTAAAGGTTACTGTTCATAATTTATCGGCTTTTCACAAGCGCTTCATCACACTGCTTCACAATCTTCCCAATCTCGGTGATGTGGAAGCTCGCATCAATCTCGCTCAAAATCCCTTCGTTGCGGTAGTAGTCAATCAGAGGCTTGTTCTGCTCCCCGTAAACCCTGAGGCGCTCGGTGATTATGCCCGGCTTTTCGTCAGAGCGCTGGTAAAGCTCTCCCGAGCAGCGGTCACAGGTGCCATCCTTCTTTGGGGGATTGTATTTGATGTGATAAACAGAGCTGCACTTCCTGCACGTCCTCCTTCCTGATATGCGCTCAACAATCGTCTTGAACGGCGCCTTGAAGTCAAGCACGGCATCAATGGCAGCAAATTCCTGCAATGCTTTTGCCTGAGCCGAAGTGCGGGGATACCCGTCAAGAATGAAGCCGCCTTTGCAGTCTGGCTGCGCAACGCGCTCCTTGACCATTTTTGTAACGAGCTCGTCAGGCACAAGCCTGCCAGCATCCATGAATCCCTTGGCCTCCCTGCCGAGGGCTGTTCCCTTCGTTACAGCCTCCCTGAGCATGTTGCCTGTGGAAATGTGAGGAATCCTATATTTAGATGAGAGAATTGCCGCAACTGTTCCCTTGCCAACGCCCGGTGGCCCCAATAAAACGATATTCATGAGAATCACAGTATGTGAATGTCGTGGACGGTCTTATAGGAGTGAAGCTCCTTTTGGCTGAACCACAATTTTATTTCAGCAGCTGCATCCTGCTTGCTGGATGAGGCGTGCACAAGGTTCTTCACAGGAACTTTCTTCGCATCAGCATAGCCGTAGCTCATGTGGCTGAAATCTCCCCTGATTGTGCCGGGAGCTGCTGCTTTTGGCTCAGTTGAGCCAACAAGCTTTCTAGTGTTCTCAATAGCGTTTATGCCTTCAAGCACCATTGCAATAACCGGGCCTGTTGTAAGGAATTCGGCAATCATCTGCCTTACATGGGCACCAGCCCTCTTCGCAAGCTCCTCAGTGTAGTGCTTAAGCGCAAATTTCTTGTCCACCCACACCATCTTCATCCCAACGACCTTAAGGCCGGCATCCTCAAACCTGCCAAGAATCCTTCCCATGATGCCCCTCTGAACTGCATCGGGCTTCAACAACACCAAGGTACGCTCAATCATAAAGAGGATTACTTGAGCTGCCACTATATAAGTTTTTTCGTTGCGTGTTTCGGCATTGTCAGGTTAAGCATTCGTTGCGCCCAAGATACAGCTTGAAATATAGAATAATACTACTGGTACATAGTAAAATATAGAAAAGTTTAAATATTGGTGTGAAACCCCAGAGGGGCAAAGTGAAATTACGGGTGAGATGAAATGAGCAACGCTGGTACTGTTACTAAGAATGTTGCAGAGAAGAGCGTAGCTGAATATGCTCTCGATTACTTCCTTGAAGCACTAGAGAGGGAGAGAAGAAACAGCCTAGACGGAAGAGGCAGCCCGGACATAACATATTCTCTTGGAGCAGCAGCCGCCCAAGGTCGGGTTGGCTTCCAGCAAAAACCACGGCTGGCAATAGCCAAAGCAGGTTGCAACATAACGATTTTTGATATTGAAAATTCAGGATTTAAACTCGGGACTCCTGAAAATCCTGTTAATTCAGGGATATACAGATTAGGTGGGATTCCAGAACGACCTGTTATATATAGGGCGCCTATGTGGCAGCGGGAAGTACCAAGCAACAAGGAGTTCTATGCTGCTGTCGGCGAGTTCTTGTTCGGAAGTAACGGGCAAGCGGCAGCATTTGGCCAGCTTGGAACAGGACGTAGTGCGCTTGCAATTATGAAGGCACTACATCAAAACATATTACCTCCTGCCGAGGCGAAGGAGTTGCTTGGGAGATTAAAAGCAGAAGGGATAAACGCGTTAGAATATCTCCGAAACTAGGCACAATGTAGGCGCAATGGGAGGTCACGCGCCGCCTTTCAATTTCTTCGCGGCAGCGCCAGAAATGCCGAACTTCACTTTGCCGCCTGCTGCCGTTGCCTCTGCCTCGCGCTGGAGGGCCTCCTTTTCAGCCTCTGCTGTAAGCTTGCCCTTGAGCTTCCTGAATTCCTGAGTCCACCTTGTATGCCTCGGCACCCTGCCAAGGTCAACGTTCCTTTCGCATTTTGAAGAGCAGAAATTGAGCACCTTGCCAATCTTCTCCACGAATATCATGCCCGTTCCCTTCTCAATCTCGTTGCCGCAAAAGCTGCACTTTGCCATTGCTACTTTCTCCCCTGGTTTAGCGGCCTTGCCTCAATCTCTGTTTCCCTAAGCATCAGCACATCGCCAATCTGGACAGGCCCTTTGACATTTCTCCTCAAAACCTTGCTGGCGTCCCTTCCTTCAAGGACCTTGCACCTTATCTGAGTGGCCTCGCCCCTGGTTCCCGTGCGGCCAACAATCTCCTCAACCCTTGCAGGCACTGCAAATGTAAAGAAAACAGCACCCTTAACCTCCTCCTTCACCTGAGGCGCCTGAGGCTGGCCAGCGGATTGTGCGGATTGTGCCTGTTGCGGCTTTTTACCGCCAACTACCGGAGTTGCCGCAGCCGGAGCCACAGCTTCTTTTCCTTCCTTTTTGTCCGCCTTTTTTTCAGTCATCTTACTGCAGCTTACCCCATCCTGTTTACTGTGACTTGAATTCCTCGGCAATCTCCTTCACTATTGCCTTTGCATCGCCTTCCTGGATAATCGCAATGCTCACTGCAGGAACGGTAAGGCCTGCTGCAACTCCCAGCTCTTCCTTGCTCGGAACCTCAACAACAGGGATGCCTTTCTCCTTCCCGAGAAGCGGAAGGTGCATCGTTATCTCCGGAGGGCTGACGTCCTTGGCAACAACGACAAGCTTCGCAGTGCCCCTCTCAATTGCCTTTGTGGCTTCGTTTGTGCCCTTCTTCAGCTTACCCGTAGTTCGAGCAAGCTCAATAGCTTCCAAGGCACGGTTACTCACATTGTTATCAGCCATCCAACATCACCTTCACAAGATTTATTTCAATCTGATTTTGGTAGCAAAAAAAAGGATAAGCTACCTCATTCACGCCGAAACTAATGCGGCGATCATTAATCACAGGCCACAATAAGCGGAAAAAGAGGCGGTATATAAACGTTGCTGTTTGGAAAAAGAAGAAACGAAAATCATTTGCCCTGCAGCATAATCAGGTCCTTGGCCGTCAGCTTCTTCCCGCTCTTCAGCTTTTCGGTGAGTTCCTGCTCCTTCTTCTCTTCTGCCTCTTTTTTCCTGGCAGCAGCCATTGCGTCAAGCCTTTCCTTAACATCGGAAAGCTCATGCAGCGTTTGGCCAAGCGAAGAATTTGCTGCGGCGTAATCCTCCTTTGCCTTTTCCAGCTGCTCAACAAGGAGCTTTTTGCGCTGCCGCAGTTCCCTGAGCTGCGGAATCAGCTTCACCATCTCCTCATGAAGCCTCTGGCTCTCGGCAGCGTGCTGCTGAAGCTCCTTGTGGAAGGCGTTTGACTGCCTCCTTATATCCGAGAATTTTGCAAACAGCTCCCTGTGCGATTTTGACGCCTCGGAAAACTGCTTGACAGACTCCAGCTGCCTTTTCTTTTCATTGATAACCTTCATGAGCTGCTTCTCTTTCTCAAACGGTATGACCTCGGTTTCGATTTTGAGCTCTATAGAAGCAATCTCGGAAATGAGCTGGCCCACGGATTTCTTTTTGGGAACAGTTTTTCCGTGGCTCCTGTGAGCCAATTCTTCTGCTGCCTCTTCTTCAGCCTCAACTGCCTTTTTCAGCTCAGCACTGATAAGCTTAAGGGACTCATTGGCTTCCTGCCTCTTCGCTTTCAGTTCCCTGACTATTGCTGTCTCCTTATCACGCGCTTCCCTGAGCTCCCTTACCTTAATGATGGTTGACTTGAATTTCGGATTAATCTCGCGCAGCTGCCTGATACAGGAATCCCTGCTGCTGCCGAGTGCCGAAATCCTGGACTTCAGCTCGCGGGCAAGCCTGCTGTCTTTCGCAAGCACGGCTGAAAGCGGCTCATTACCTATCCTTCCACTGCTGCTGCCATCTGCTTCTGCTGGAGAAATCATTAACTCGCTTGGCATTATCCCACTATAAAAATCTTATTGGAGTGCCGCAACATAATCGAGAGAGCAACCTTCAATGAATAACAAATTAAGTGAATGCACGCCGCGGACGGGAGTTGAACCCGTAAGGCCTGGAGGGCCACCTACTTATCAGGTAGGCGCGTTTACCAATTCCGCTACCGCGGCGGCAAATTCTCTATTTTCTTAAATCTTAATGAAGCTATGCCCTGATTTTTTGAAAATTATTTTCTTAAAGAAGAAATATTCTGACTGTTGCCGCAAATTATGCGAGAAAAAGGCAATTTTTTGAAAAACTTACGGTTTGCCTGAAATATTTTTGCGAGGAGTTTTCAAAAGTGCCAGCAAAAAACGAAAGGTATATTAAGGAGGGAACCAACACTTAAGATAAAGACCTGGAGGGTTGCCTGCTGTTGAGGCAGGGACGTTTGCCGGTTTCGTGAACCCGGCTTTTTTTCTTTTACCGTCTAGTTCCTGCTTCAAGAATAGCGTTACTGGCCGTGTAAAAAATGAGGTTACGCTCTCGCTCTGTCTGCTTCAGAGCTTTGGACGCATAAGTGCTGGCCGCTGCTGCAACAAACTCGTCAATAGCCTGCGGTGTCAGTTCTGTTCTGCGGGCTGCGCGTTTACCAAACCCTTGGAAAGTGCCAGTTGCTACTCCTATAAACGGTGGCACTTGCGCCTTCGCAATCATTTCCAACTGCTCGGCTTCTGACCTGCGTTCCTCAAAATATTCGCCCCTACTATTATAACCGCTGTCTTTAACTGTAAGTTCTGCAATTCCCGAAATGTGAGCTGCAAGCACAAGCCCTTTTGGATATTGCGAGTGATGCTGGTTTGGTTTAATGTAACCAACTAGGAATGCGTCATAGTAAACATTATTCAACTGCCCGACAATTTGCACGAGGACGTGTGACTTCACCACCCGCGAAAGGTAGCCCTCTTTTGTCAAAACTGCCGTGTGCCAGCCATCAACTGAAGCATCAACTATGTCAACTAATGTGTTAGATGGCAGGTTTGCAAACCGGATAAGCTGTTCAGAAGGTATCCACAGCTTGCAAGCGCTTGTGCCTGTTGTGCCAGTCATCCTCAAAACCCAATTGACTGCATTTACCCAAACAGCGCAGACAGCCCTGCTGCAGCTTCCTCTGCAGACTTCTTCTCGTCCTCCTTCTTGGCTTCAGGCTTCGCCTCATGCTTGCCACCGGCTGGAGCCGCACCTGCTGGCGCTGCTGCAACCGCAACCTGCTGCACTGCCGCTTCCTTTATGGCCTTGTCAATGTCCACTCCATCAAGCGAGGCGACAACCGCCTTCGACATGGCAGCGTCTGACTTTACTCCGGCTGCGTCGAGAACCTTAACCAGTGCGCCCTCTTCAACCTTCTTCCCTGCCTTGTGCAAAAGCAGAGCCGCATACACGTATTCCATTCCCATCTTGTATCCCTCCTATAGCAAACCCAAGTCATGCTTTGCATGACTGGGCCCCGTCGACCTGTCGACGTGGGTTTCGTTTCATATTTAAAATTATCCATTACTGCGGCGGCTTTTCTGATTCGGCAGCCACAGCAGGAGCCGGAAACTTTATCATGCCTTCGATTGCCGCTGCTTCCATCCCTGCCTTCCCAACAAGCTCTTCGGCAAGCTCGGGAACCATTATGCCGTATTCCTTTGCAATGTGCCTTGCCTGCCTTGCTGATTTAGTTATGAGCAGCACTATTGTTTCGGCAGCCGGAAACCCTATGTGCAAGGCTACTGCCCTCGACTCCATCGCTGCCGAGACGAGCTCATTCACGTAAGTTGCCGGGTCAACAGACAACACCTTCCTGCCGTAGATGATGCCATTCTCGTAAGCAGCAACAAGGTTAAGCCCGATCTCCATCGGCTGGATGCTGAACTTCGCCAAGACCTCGGCAACCTTCGGCTTGATTTTCTCGCCTTCCCTGACTATTGTTGAAGGCACTTTGACTGCAATCTTGCCTCCCTCAACGCCTGCTTTTATGCCTACGGCAGCCAGCTCGCTGATAATCGGGCCGGGCGCAAAGCTCGTTGGGCCTGCCGGGATAACTATGTCGTAAGGCGCAGTCTGCCCTGGCTTGGCCGGGGCTTTTGACTTGCTCTTCTGGAGCAGGTTGGCGAGCTTGAATGGATTCTGGTTTGTGAACAGCAGCGCTGGCATCCCTATAAGCAAGTCAAGGAGCTGCTCAACGCCTCTCAGTTTGCCCTTGGCAGAACCTATTGCGAGCCTGATGACTGACTTCTTGCACATTACTATCTGCAGGTCGTTGCCGAGGCTTAGCCTCAGCCTCTGAAGCTGTGCAGCGGGGAGGCTTTCGAGATTTACGACTGCGGCAACACTGTAGGCGTTAAATAGCTTGACAAGCATGTCAACCGCCTTCTTCTTCTGCACCGCGGCCTTTGCAACGTAATCTGCAGGCCTTCGTGCGTTTTTACTCCCCATAGTCTTGGCTTTCATGTTGAATCATCACTTCTTGGCTGCCTTTTTGGCTGTTGCTTTCCTTGTTGTTGCAACTGCTGCTTTTGCAGACGATGTTATCCCTACTGGAACCCCCATTGTAAGCTTGACAAAGGCCGCTTTGACATTCTGCTCACTTGCCGGCAGCACGTGAATAAGCTGGTCGTAAATCACAATCACGTTAGCAGCAAGGGCATCATCGCTCATTGACTCGTTGCCAACCTTGCACTGCACAATCGGAACAGTCTTTGCCGTAACGTGGACTATGCTCTGGAGCTTTTCAACGAGCGGCTTCAGGGCTGCTTTTGGGGGAACAATGCAGCCAGCCTTCGGGTTTGGCATCTTACCCTTGGGACCTAAAACGCGGCCAAAAGTGGATGCAATCTGAGGCATTATGTTGGCCTGGCCAATAAAGAAATCATACTGCCTGACAAGCTTCCTTGTAAGCTTTTTGTTCTTGCCGTAATTGGGAAAGTCCTCCTGCAAAACCATTCCGTCACAGGCTGACTTGGCTTCAGGCTGAAGCTCAGGCCCAATCAAGGCACAGACCTTCATCTTCTTGCCAGAGCCGTTTGGAAGGTCGATGAAAAAATCAACCTGGTGCTCAGGCTTCTTAAGGTCAAGGCCGATAAGAGGCACGACAAGGTCAACGCTCTGCACAAACCCCCGCTTCCTTGACTTCCTTGCTGCCACAATTGCAGCTGCAACATCATCTTTCGTTATCGCCATTCTGAAACACTCTCAAAACACTCTCGTGACCCTCCTGCCGAAGCAGTGAAAAAAAGCGAATGATTTGTAATCGCTCGGGCAACTGCGGAGGATGAGGCAATTGTTTATAAATGTTACTGTACTACCAAGCTGCAAAACGGATTTGGCAATTTGGCAAAATGACAGAGCTGCAACTTGAGCAACGGGTTGAAGAAACACCACCGTTCAAGGTGGTCTATGATTTAGCGATAGCAGCGTTGGATTCGCTCAGCCGAGATGACACGCGGCGCGCAGAGGAACAAGCCGCCAAGGCAATCTATGAGCTGCCAAAAGCGAAGAAAGCTATTATGGCACAAAATGGGGAAGAAAGGGGCTTTTGGGAAACGCAAAAGCTGGAAGCGCTCGTCACGGCAGCAGACCATTTGTCTATTGCGAGGCTTCTCTACGAACAGGGCTCAAAAGACTTCGACACAGCATTGTTGGCATCACTGCCGCTGGGCAAAGACCACAGGACGGGCTTAGAAGACGCTTTTAAGCATTACAAGAAAGCAGCCGCCGAGATTTCAAAGTGGAGGGAATTAGTCACAGAGCCTTCTGAACAGGAACAAACAGCCCTGAAGCAAGGGCTTTCACAACTGTTCCCACGCTGGTGGGCTACGTGCTTTTTTCTGGGAGCTGACAGTGACCTAACGGGCCTTGAAACCCTGAAAGAAGCCGCGGCACTAGAAAAAGCTCCAGGAAGCGATTACAAAAGCAAGGTCACACAGAGCTTAAAACATTTTGCTGATGCGATGAAGTGGTACCATAATGAGATGGGGGTGTTCACAAGGGCAGGAAGGGAAGGGGCAGAAACCCCAGAAGGAGTTAAAGCAAAACTGCAAAACCTGCAAAGCGAAATAAACGGGCTTGCCTACCAAGCAATTGAGTTGGCAATTATGACAGGAGAAAGAAAGATAGCAAAAAAGCTCAAAAAGGTTGCAATTAAATACGACGTGCCAGAAAAATACATGCCAAAACTGTACAGAAGAAAACCACAAGCCATGTATAAAAGCACAGTTTACGGCCAAAAAGAAGACAGCCGCAACTCCGGTCCCCCGCTGAGATAGCTGCTACATTCTGGTTAAGCTTATATAGAAACTTTACTCTGCACTCTGCACACCCGCAATGACAAGCAGCTCAATCATTACGCAAAGTGTTTACAGCCCAGCCGAGGATTCTTACCTGCTGGCAGCAGCAGTTGAGCAGTATGCGCATGGAAAAGTCCTGGACATGGGCACGGGAAGAGGACTACAGGCAATAACAGCTGCGAAGAAAAGAGAAGTCAAGTCTGTTGTAGCTGCGGACGTAAGTGAAGACGCGCTGAAACACGCAGCTGCCACAGCTAAAAAAGAAAATGCCAAAATAAAAACTCTCAAAAGCAACCTCTTCTCAAACGTCAGGGGAAAATTTGACACGATAATCTTTAACCCCCCTTACCTGCCAGAGGACAAAGGAATAAAGGATGATGCAATCTATGGCGGCAGGCACGGCTACGAAACCCTGCAGCGGTTCATTGGCAGCTGCCGCGAATTCTTAAAAGATAGCGGAATAATCCTGATTGTGTTCAGCAGCAGGACAAACAGGCAGAAGGTCGATGAGGCAATAGAGCGCAGCTGCCTCGAGTTTGAGGAACTGGAGCAAAAACATCTGTTTTTTGAAACGCTACATACTTATTTAATCAGAAAATCACAGTTGCTGCTGCAGCTGCAGCAAAAAGGGATTAAGGGCATTGCATTGTTCGAGAAAGGCAACCGGGGAGTGCTGTACAAAGGAAGCTACCGCGGGAAAACTGTTGTAGTAAAGGCAAAAAGGAAAGAAAGCGCGGCTGTGGCCACAATTGAAAATGAAACAAACTGGCTGAAGAAGCTGAACAAGGAAGGAATCGGGCCAAAGCTGCTGATTGCCGGGAAAGGCTGGTTTGCCTACGAGTTTGTTGATGGAGGTTTTATTACCGATTTTATCGGCACCTGCAAAGATGCCGCAAAAGTAAAAGACGCAACAATACAAATGCTGCAGCAATGCAGGAAATTAGACGAGATGGGAGTTAACAAGGAGGAAATGCTGCGGCCGCAAAAGCACGTTTTAATAGGCAAAAGCGGGAAAGTAACCATGCTCGACTTTGAAAGGTGCAGAAAAACGCAAAAGCCGAAGAATGTTACACAGCTGTGCCAGTTCCTTGCCGGGAACTATGCGAATTCCATGCTGCGGCAGAAAGAGATAAACATCAACAGAGAAGAACTGCTGGCGGCTGCCCAACAATACAAGCATAGCCAAAATGAGGAAAATTTTAAAAAAATATGGATAGCTGTGCTTGGAGCTGACAGAAAATGAGCCTTGCACAAAAGAAATGCGAGCCATGCGAAGGCGGAACGCCCCCAATGGCATTAGAGCAAGCTAAAAAGCTGCTGCAACAGATTAGCCAGTGGCAGCTGCTGCAAATAAACGGAACTTATACAATCGAGAAGGGATTCAAATTCAAAAACTTCGCGGAAGCGATAAGTTTTGTCAAGAAGGTTGCCGCTGTTGCAGAAGAGCAGGGCCACCACCCTGACATAAAGATAAGCTGGAATAAGGTTACGCTGCAGCTCACAACGCATGCGACGCATGCGATAAAAGGGCTTTCCGAGAACGATTTCATAATGGCGGCGAAGATTGACAGGCTCGTCTAAGAAAGCTTTGCTTCTATCCTTGTTACTCTGGTTGATAAATTTGAAAGCTCCTGATGCGTTTCCTTCTTGAACTCCCTCATTTCTGTCTTAAAATCGTGCAAATCATCACCAATATGTTCAACCTTTTGGAAAAAAATACCCGCTCCAAAAATAATGCTTGCTACTGGTACGAACTCTATCCAGAAGGGAGTTTTAATAAACCCGGCTATTTTAAGGGCGAACCATAGTCCTGTGATAAATAAAGATAACCAAAAAAGCCAGTCGTAAAGTGCTGTGTTGTGCTTTGAAAAAAGCTGCCTCATAACCTCATCATATGGAGGGACTACTTAATAAGCTTTGCCCCTGTTTTTCCGCAAATTTTCCGACGCCAAACAGATAATTTTTAATACCGCTAAAATATTTGCGGCATATATGGACTTCAACGAAAAAATCTGGCAGCTGTGCAAAAAAGTTCCGAAAGGAAAAGTGACAACTTACAAGGAAATTGCGGCAGCAATGAAAACAAAAGCCTACCGCGCTGTTGGCAATGCGCTCAACAGGAATCCCATGACCCTTTTCGCAAAAGGGTCAATCCAAAAACGAGATATTGTACCGTGCCACCGCGTTGTCGGCAGCGACGGCTCACTGGTTGGGTTTGCAAGAGGGCTGAAGAAGAAGACGGAACTGCTGCGGAAGGAAGGAATCAAGGTAAAGAACAATAAGCTGGTTAATTTTGAGGAAGCGCTATATACATACTGCGGAAAAAGAAAAGTATAAATACCAGTGCTACTTAGTTATACATTAGGTGAGAAAAAGTGATAATTAAAGTTAAACTTGGAGGAAAGGGGCAACTTGTAATACCCAAAGTGGTAAGGGAAAG
>JACPIJ010000072.1 GCA_016188145.1 Candidatus Woesearchaeota archaeon
ATGGAAGGCGCACCACAAGGCATAAACGAGCTTCAGTCAACCAAGCTGCTCAGGCAGGTACTGCCATTCGGCATAGGATTCCACCATGCAGGGCTCCTCCCGATAATGAAGGAAATCGTTGAGGAGCTTTTTGGACAGGGGCTTATCAAGGTCCTGTACACGACCGAGACGTTTGCGGTAGGAATCAACATGCCTGCAAAGACTGTATGCGTAGAATCGCTCAGGAAATTCGATGGGGTAACCTTCAGGCCAATGAGCTCAAAAGAGTATTTCCAGATGGCAGGAAGGGCGGGCAGGAGAGGCATAGACACAGAAGGGTTTGTTTTCGTGATGATTGACCGGAGGGAGTTTGACTACGCCAAAATCAAAAAGGTCGTAGCAGCAGACACAGAGCCGATAAAATCCCAGTTCAGGCTCTCGATAAACACGGTGCTGAACCTTGTGAAGCGCCACAACGCAAAGGAGATTGACGAAATACTCGGCAAGAACTTCGACGCTTTCCAAAAGCACGGCAAGGAACTGATACAGAAAAAGACGGAAAACCACTACCACTTTGAGAAATACTGCGAAAAGCTCGCGAAGCTTGGCTACATAAGCGAACGCAGGCTCACCGAAAAAGGCGAATTCGCTTCGCAGATTTACTCAGACGAAATCCTCATTGGCGAATTGTTCGCAACAGAATTCCACAAGCAGCTCAACACATACCAGACACTGCTTCTCATGGCAGCGATATGCTATGAAGGAAGGGAACGCACACAGTTCCACCACAGGTTCCCGTCACAGGACGCGCACAGGCTGCAGCACCTGCTCCGAACGCACCATTACGCGCAGAAGGACAAGCGCTTTGAGGACGTAATCGACATAACCGCAATAGTCCAGCCGCTTTACTCAGGCGAAAACCTGTTCGACATTGTCAAAAACACCTCCCTCCAGGAAGGAGACATTATCCGGCTGCTGCGGCAGGTGCTGGACAAACTCAGGCAGGGAAGAACCGCAACAAAAGACCACAAGCTCTCTTCAACACTCCACGAGTGCCAGCAGCGCATCATAAGCTGCCTGAAAGACGTGGACGTGGTGTAAGCTTACCTTACGAACTCAACGCCGGGCAGCCCTTCAAATGCCCCATCACCTGTGAGTAACAGAATCCCAAGCTGCTGCGCCTGAATGTAGCTGACGCAATCCGTAGTTGATAGCTCCTTTTTCCTATTTGAAAATCTGAATTTCATTGCTTTCATAATTTCTTCTGGCGAAACAGCAGATATGCTTCCCATTGCCGAACGCGATTTTTGCTCAGCTTCTGCGGGATAATCATGATATCTTTTGATGCCGGTATAGCATAACTCAGCAAAAATAAACTCATTTATTACCATCTTTGCACTAGCGTACTTTAAGTAAGCAGGATTTCCCTCTATGAGTTCAATAAGCGCATAGGTGTCAAAAACAAAAGTGTCAGTCATTGTATAGCTCCCGGTCTATTTCCTTCAGAAATTCGGCAATAGGCCGCTTGTCTTTTGCTTTTCCCTTCATTGAGCCAAACAACTCCTTAAGCACATTCTTTTGCCTGGCGCTCACAAGCAGCTCTACTTCAGAGCCAGCCTTTATGCCAATCTTTTCTATCACTTCTTTTGGCAGAATAACGCCTACAGAATTTCCCCATTTCCTCGCCTTAGCCACAACAGACTCCATATTAGTTATACTAGTATAACTAATATTAATATGTTGCTGTTTTGACTGCCCAACGGATGCCTGCATGGCGTATTTTATGATTTGGTGGCTAATAAATTTATGCCTCAAATTTACGGAAGATTTCCGGAAAATAGCGGAAGTAGTACATTACTGCCGGAATTATTTCGCTTTTCTTGCATTATTCCGGAAAGTTTCCGGATTTTCCGCAATTTGTCGTCGGAAGATTTAAATATAACCCAACAAAAGAGAGCCATCATGACAATTCAGACTAAAGCTGGCGCGACTTAAGACCTTGCCCCGAAGAGGGCAGTCAGCGCAGGGCAAAGGCATGTCCTGGCTGATGAGGTCTGGAGTCGTGACCAGAATGAGAAAGAAGTTGTTAGAATGCGCCGTACACGGCCTTAGCTCGTTTA
>JACPIJ010000071.1 GCA_016188145.1 Candidatus Woesearchaeota archaeon
GCGAGGAGGATTTTGAGGTGCTAATGCTTGCCAAGGAGCTTGATGCGGCAATAATAACGCTTGACCAGGGCCTTGTCAGGGTAGCCGAGGACCTTGGCATAAAGTGCATGGCTGTTGACGCTTTCTACGAGCATCTTAAGGAATTGTAAACGCCTGGCAGAGCTGACAGAAAATGCTTGACTACCTCCCTTTTGCGGGATTGGCACTGCTCTTAGGCTTCAAGCACAGCTATGACGCAGACCACATAATAGCTGTTGCCAACTTTCTAAGAAAAGCCAATACGCTCAAGTCAGCTGTGAAGGTGAGTGCAAGCTGGGCACTCGGGCACATGATTACCGCAGCCATAGTCACGACAATTCTTTACGTTTTCAGGGAGTCGTTGCTGGATGCATTCCTTGCCAACTTTGAAAAAGTTGTGGGAGTGATGCTCATAGCGCTCGGCCTGTTCAGCCTGAAGGACCTGCTTAAGCCGCATGGCGTTCACAGCCATCCGCATAAGCACGACAGCAAGCAGCACATCCATGCGCATTCTCACGACCAGCCGGACCACCTTGGGCACATCCACAAGCACATGTTCGGCATAGGCATAATTCACGGCCTTGCCAGCAACGACGAGCTCCTGATACTGCTCACAGCTTCGCTTGGCCTGGCAACCCTGGCCGGCATTCTTTTTGGAGTCGCAGTGTTCAGCCTCGGAGTGGTTTTGGGCATGGTTGCTTTTGCGCTCATCTTTTCGTATCCTCTGCTTAAGGCAAGGAGCGATGCAATCTACAAAGCAGTTACCGTAATTACCGGAGTCATAAGCGTGGCTTACGGGACAGCAATGCTGGCTGAAATTGTTTAGCAGGCGGCTGCCAACAGCAACAATTAAATAAGCTGATTCTAGCGCTGACTCCATGGAAACTCGCAGCGAGCGGGACAGCCTTGGCAGCATGGGCGTGCCAGCCGAAGCGTACTACGGCATATTCACTGAAAGGGCAAAGAGGAATTTCCGGATTTCTGGGATAAAGGCAGAGAGGGAGTTCATAAGGGCGCTGGCTTTGATTAAGAAAGCAGCTGCCGCAGCGAATACCGGACTGGGGCTTCTGGATAAAAGGATGGGTGAAGCCATTATTGCCGCTTCTGGAGAGGTTGCGGGAGGGAAATGGGATGGGCAATTCCCGCTTGACGTGTTCCAGGCAGGGGCAGGAACCCCATTTAACATGAACTGCAATGAGGTCATTGCCAACTTAGCGATAGAAAAGCTTGGCGGCAGGAAAGGCGACTACTCTGTTGTTCACCCGAACAACCACGTCAACATGGCCCAGTCTTCCAATGATGTAATCCCAACGGCAATAAGGATTTCCACTTTGTTCTCGCTGCAGCCGCTGCTGTCGGAAATCGGAAAGCTGGCTGGAAGATTCAGGAAAAAAGCAGAAGAGTACAAGGATGTTGTAAAGACCGGAAGGACCCATCTTGAGGATGCTGTCCCTATAAGGTTTGGGCAGGTGTTCAACAGCTACGCAAAAGCCCTTGACGATTGCGCGAGAAGAATAAAAGCAGCGGAGGATTCGCTGCTGCAGCTCGGAATCGGGGGCACAGCTGTTGGAACAGGAATAAATACGCATCCCAGATTCAAACAACTTGTTGTTGCGAAACTGAGTGAATATGCCGGTTTCAAATTTTCTGTTGCTGCTGATTCTGTGCTGGCAACGTGGAGCGCTTCTGCTTTCCTTGAGGCTTCAAATTCCCTGCGGCTGCTTGCTGCTGAAGTGGTAAAGATTTGCAACGACCTTATGCTTTTGAATTCGGGCCCAAAAACAGCCATTGCCGAGATTATGCTTCCGGAGGTTGAGCCTGGCTCTTCCATAATGCCGGGCAAGGTCAACCCTTCTGTGCCCGAGTGTGCAATAATGGTCTGCTACCAGGTGCTTGGTAACGATTATGCTGTTGCTGAGGCAGCAAAATCCGGGCAGATGGAACTCAACGTAATGACTCCCCTAATAGGGTTCGACTTGCTGTGGTCAATAAAGCTGATGACTAACGTGCTTGGAATGCTGGATGAGTTCTGCGTAAGGGGCCTGACGGTTGATGCCGAAAGGTCGCAGCAGCTTTTGGAAAAGGGCTTAAGCTTGGTTACTGCACTGAACCCTTACATCGGGTATGAGGTTGCGGCTGAGGTTGTCAAGATAGCGCTCCGCGACAACAAGCCGCTGCCTCAGGTTATTCTGGAAAGCAAGATACTGGAAGAAAAGGACATGAAGAAAATTCTGGATGCGAAGGCAATGACCGAGCCAGGGCTTGTTGACAGACAGCTTCAGCAGAAGGTACAGAACAGCGAAAACTTCAAGCAATTCAAGCAGTCATTGCTAAAGCCGTAAAGCTAAGCTAAAACGATCTTTTCCCTTTCTGTTGTTGTTGCCCCCGTTGCTGGCCCAGCTGGCCTGAGCTGAAAACGTCCTGGCCAAAATCGCTACCTAGCTGGCCAAGGCCTGCATCCTTACTCAAATCTTTCTCTTCTTCCTCAGCTTCAAACGTTTTAGGGGTGGGAAGCATCCTGTCAAGTATCTCGATCGCTATGTAGAAAAGGGGCAGGAAGGCGAGGATGACAAGGAAGGTCCTAAAATTGAAGTCAACAACGCCGTAAATAACTGGCGTAAACATAAGCATAAGGTAAGTGACCTCCCTCACGCGCCCTATTGCCCTGACAATGTGCTTGGCCTTCACTCCCAGGAAAATTATCGACAGTCCAAAAATTATTATGAATGCCGCTATTGCCAATTTGATAAACGACGCCACGTCTAAAGATGCGGTTCCGGAGCCGACCTGGCGGATTATGTATCTTACCCAGTCAACGCCGACAAACAGCATAACAACGCCGTTGCTTATGGCATTCCCAAAGCTTGTGCCCTTTTTCTCCTGGAAGAATTCCGCAAAAAACCAGGAAGCCCAGATGGGAATGATAATCCAGAGCATGTCAAGGTTCTCAAAAGGCGCTGCAAATATCCTGATCCAGTCAACGAACGCGCCTCCAACTGCCGGCAGGAAACCTGAAAAGTCAACCATAAAGCACTATCTTTTTTACCGTTTGACTGATAAGCAGCATATAAATATCTTTCCAACTTCTTTGGAAGCCAAGCAAATGTTTAAATAACCGGCTGCAGCATCTTTTCGCATGAAAAGCCAGCAGATCCTGCTTACTCTGCCACAGCTGTTTCTCCTGTCCATAATCGTCGTTTCTGTTCTCGTTCTCCCGGGTTCTGACATATACACGCATATCCACGAAGCCTGGCTTTTTAATCACATGATGCAAAACAAGGTTGTCCTGCAGGAAGACTTTTCAATGCTCAGCGGTCACCAGCCGCTTTACGGGGTTGGCACGTTCTCCTACGCCATTGCCGGCTTGGGGTGGTTTATTTTTCAAAAATCAGCAATCAAAGCCCTTGAAGTCCTGATGTTCCTTGGAATAGTGTTGCTTTCCCTTAAGATTTTCAGAAACAAAAACGTCCTGTTTTTTTGGTATGGGCTCATTTTTATCAAGATACTTCTGCCCGATTCCTACACTTATCTCTTCTCGATGTTCCTGTTTTATCTCGGGATTTATTTCATTAAAAGCAACAGCAAGGGCATTTTCGGGGACCTGTCGATTATAATCGCCGGGCTTAACCACCCATACGTTGCCGTGATTAACCTCGCAACAATATTCCTCGGCAGGCCGCTGCTTTTTCTTGGAAGCATTATTGTTCTGCTAGTCCAGCTGCTTGTCACCAAATATGTTTTCTTTGCAGGCGCTGTCACGTTTGAGTTTGACAACCTTCTTGACCTGCTCATAAGGTCCATAGTGCTGTTTTTTCCCTTTGCTGTGGGGTTTGCACCAAAATTTGTTGCTAGATTCCTGAATCTCAGGAACGCTTTCTACATCACACTGGCCGGGATACTGTTCATCTATCCGATTTTCTTCGTGCCGTTCGAGATGGGGTGGAAGGAAGGGCTGAACTGCTACTACAAGGAAACCTACAAGGAAGTTCCAGACCTGCCCGGAAACATAAGGATAGTCGATGACTGCAGGAACTGGATATACGTTTTCCCTTTTAGAGGGATGGTTACTTCACTGTCGCCGTACTTTGAGGGCCAGTTTTACCAGCACGAGTGGAAAGAAGAGGAGTACCTGGCGTACTTGCGGCAGGAAACAAACACCAGCTATGTTATCTTCTGTAAGGACTGCAAGATAAAAACAAAAACGCTGCAGCCGACAAACGAGATAGAGATCCTGAAGAAAAACTTCCCTGTTTATGCCGATTTGAAGGGCTATACAGTATTTGATGTGCGTAACTCTACAGGCTGAATGTTTGCCTGCCTTCCTGACAGGGCAATCTTTCTCAGCTCGCCTAGAATAATCCTGTAAGACCTGAAAACGCCTGTTTCAACGTACGGCAAGCTGTTTTCCCTGCAAAACCGCATTACCAACGCTTTGCACTTCTTGAAATTGCTTCGGGGCATTGTCGGGAAAAGATGGTGCTCAATCTGGTAGTTAAGCCCGCCGTAAACAAAGTCAACCACAAGGCTGCTTCTTACGTTTCTCGTGGTCAGGACCTGTTTCTCAACAAAATTGAGCTGCTCCCCCTTTTTTATGACCCTCATGCCCTTGTGATTGGTTGCAGAAACAGAGCCAAAGTACAATCCTTCAAGGAGCCGCAGCAACGGGACAAGCATAAGCGCCTTCCACCACGCCATAAAAAAGAACGGCAGAACCCAGAAAACCCCTAGGTGCGCAAGCAACAAAATAAGCTCAAACCACTTTTCCACGGAATTCTTCAGCCTTATATTATGGATGGTGCTCCTGACCTGAAAAACAATGGCATACATGCTCAGGGCCGGAAAGTAAAGCCAGTGCTGCCGCTTCGCAAGGAACAGGCCAATGCCTTTCCTCATGGCCATCATGCCTTCTGACTGGGCAAAAATCATGTCAGGGTCCTCACCTTCGTGGTTCGGGTTTGCGTGGTGCTCGTTATGCCTGGCAACCCAGTAATTGTAGCCAACTCCTGCAAAAAGCTCAAAGAAGATGTGCCCGAAAAAGTTGTTCCACCTGTCGCTCTTGAATATTGCCATATGGCCCGCGTCGTGGCCCAGGAAAGCGAACTGCAAAACGGCAACTGTGATACCGACTATAAGCAGCAGCTGAATCCAGAAATTTGAGGCAGTCAGAAAAACGAAGCCAAAAACAATAACCATGGCTAACGACGAAAGAATCTTGAAAGTGTAGTAGCCGTACTGCCTGTCGAGCAGGCCAGCTTCAATGACCTCTTTTCTGAAATCAACGTAATCCATGCATCCATTCTTCCGCAAAGCATGTTTATAAATTTATTGAAAAGTCGCAGGGTATAAAACCCCGCACTTCAGTGCGACTTTTCAATTCCAAAACAATTCCAAAACTCGCCTCTATGTAAGGAGCGTAAAACCAAGGGTTTTGTTGTAGCTCCGAGCAGGCGAGTTTTGTTATTTATCGGCATTTGCCGGTTTTATCCGTAACATTTAAAAGAAGTCGAGAGGATTCCAAGGGCTATGCCATCAGACAAGGAAATCAAGCTCGAATTCAGGCAAAAGGCTTCGCAGGAGCCCGGTAAGTACTATGCAACCTCTGTGTTAAAAGAAGAAGGCTTTATGCGGAAAAAGTGCGGCAGCTGCAACAGGTATTATTGGACGGTTCTTTCCGATTCTGCAGTGTGCGGAGACCCGGCATGCAGCGGAGGGTTCAGGTTTATTGACCACTCACCAGCCAAAAAAAAGCTTGGCTACATAGAAGTATGGAACGAGTTTGCAAGCCACTTCAAAAAACTTGGTTACACCCCCATAAAGCGGTACCCTGTGGCGGCGAGGTGGAGGGAAGAAGATTTTGTTCAAGCTTCAATTTACGATTTCCAGCCCTATGTTGTTTCTGGCGAGGTTGAGCCGCCAGCCAACCCATTGGTTGTGCCGCAGTTCTGCTTAAGGTTTAATGACATCGACAATGTTGGCATTACAGGAGCCCACTACACCGGATTTGTGATGATAGGCCAGCACGCTTTCATGCCTCCTGAAAAGTGGAAGCAATCGGATTATTTCCGAGATATTCATTCGTGGCTGCGCGATGGCTTAGGGCTGCCTAATGAGGAAATAACCTACCACGAGGACGCATGGGCGGGGGGTGGAAATTTTGGAGCCTGCATGGAGTACTTCAGCCGCGGATTGGAATTGGGGAATCAGGTTTACATTACTTACGAAGTAACCAGTGACGGTTACAGGGAGCTAAAGCTGAAAGTCCTTGACATGGGAATGGGCCAGGAAAGGAATGCATGGTTCACAGGAGCAGCTCCAACAAGTTACGAAACAACGTTTCCAACAGTTGTCAGAAAGCTGCAGGAAATAACCAGCGTTTCAGTAGAGCCTCAGCTACTGCAAAAGTTCCTGCCGTGCAGTTCATACCTGAACATTGATGAGGTTGAAAACATAGACAAGGCGTGGCAAACAGTAGCTGAGAAAATAGGTATCACCGCTGCCGAATTGAAAAAGAAAATATTGCCTCTTGCAGCGCTTTATTCCGTTGCCGAGCACTCAAGAAGCCTCCTTGTGGCATTAAGCGATGGGGTGCTGCCGAGCAACGTTGCAGGCGGCTACAACCTGAGGGTCATTCTCAGGAGAGCCCTGTCGTTCATTGACAGCTACGGCTGGCAGATTGATATGGCGAAGCTGTTCGAGCTTCACGCTGCTTACCTGAAGCCGCAGTTCCCAGAAATCGGAGATAACTTAAGTGAAGTTGCAGAAATCTTAGATGTTGAAAAAAGGAAATTTGCCGAGACAAAGAAGAGGAGCGCCCAGTTGGTGCAGCATTTACTCGGCAAGGGCGGAGAAATCGGGGAAGAGAAACTAATACAGCTTTATGACAGCAACGGCATAAGCCCCGATATCATAAGGGAAGAGGCAAGAAAGCTCGGGAAGGCAGTTTCTGTTCCGGATAACTTCTACGCGATGGTTTCCCAGAGGCATGAGAATGAAAAGCCCTCCGCTGCAACTACAGCCACAAAACGCGATTTCAAGCTAGACCTTTCTGATGTTCCAGCAACAGAAGTGCTGTACTACAGCGACTATGCTGTTGTGGAGTTCTCAGCGGCCATACTGAAAATCATTGACGACAAGTACGTTGTGCTTGACCAAACATACTTTTACCCTACATCCGGCGGGCAGGAGCATGATGTTGGAGAAATGGCGGGCTGCGAGGTTGCTGATGTTTTCAAGCAGGGCAATGTTATAGTGCATGTACTTAAGGACAATAACCGCGGATTAAAAGCAGGGCAAAAAGTCGATTGCCAAATCAATTGGGAAAGGAGGCAGCAGCTTGCGCAGCACCACACCGCAACCCACATCCTCAACGGTGTATGCAGAAAGCTGCTGGGCAACCACGTTTGGCAGGCTGGTGCTGCAAAGTTCGTTGACAAAGCCAGAATAGACATTACCCATTACGAGCAGCTAAGCGAGCAACAGCTGCAACAGATTGAGGAAGAGGCAAACAAAATCATTACTGCCGACATGCCAGTTCACAAATCGTTTGTGCCGAGGACAGAAGCAGAGCAAAAATACGGTTTTTCAATCTACCAGGGAGGAGTAGTTCCAGGAAAGCTGCTCAGGATTGTTGACGTGGAAGGCCTGGATGTTGAGGCATGCGGAGGAACCCACCTCAACCATACTGCAGAGGTTGGCAGGGTGAAGATTCTCCGCAGCAGCAAGATACAGGACGGAATTGTGAGGCTGGAATACGTTGCCGGAAAGGCAGAGTCATCAGCGGCAGCTGCTAAGGAAAACATCGTTGCAGAGGCTGCCAAGCTGCTAAACTGCGAGCCAAGCCAGGTGCCTGGAAGGGTGGAGGAGCTGTTTGAGAAGTGGAAGGCTGCTGTCAAGAAGGGCAAGCAAGTTGATCCGCAGCTGACTTCAACAGCAAGCTACAGCGGCGATGTTCTTGCCAAGGTGGTCGAGGTTTTAAGGACGCAGCCGGAAAACGTGGCAAAGACGATAAAAAGATTTCTCGATGAGCTTAAGACGGCAATCAACGGGAACATTAAGGATTAAAACACCATCCGGCCCTTCGCGGACTTGAAACTACACCCGCGCTTTTTAGTATATTCAACTGTGACTTGATTTCGTGTTCAATTACTGGGTAGGGATATTTGGAATCAAGTTCTTTCTGAGAATCTAGAACCTGATAAAAACTTTCAATTCTTGCATAGATTTCTCGTAACGTGAAAACCTTACTTTCGCTTTTGAGCAGTTTAATCAATGTTTCTCTCAAACTGTTCCCCTCATGTTTCCCTCTGCTCTTGCCATAGCTATCTGGAAACCCTTCACTGAACCCTCTTGCTTCCATATCAATCGCCATTTCAATTACCTCCTTTTATCTAATAAACCAGTTTGTATTCCTGTAACGGCTTTACCACTTTAATCATGATGTGTTTTCTTTCTCGTAATTCTGGGTGCCTATCAAAGAAAGGTTTCATGGCAATTTTGAGGGACGCGACATGTTTCTTCTCCAGCTTGCCATCTATTTCAAGCAGGAAGGGGTTGTGGTCATGGGGGAACAAGTGCCTATCATTTACGCTTAATGTGGCCACACCGTAATTAAAGCATGTAGAAGTAAGCTTGATTCTTGCCTCGCCTTCAGAAAGAGTTACTCTTTCTGCTAGCTTAAACACCTTTTTTGGCTCAAATTCAACTTCATCTCCCTCTTTAAGCCCCAGATAATCCAATAACTGCTCTTGTATCCCAATAACATAAGCCCCGCCGACCTTCTTAATCACAGACTTTATCTTTTGAATTTTTATCACCTTTCATTAGATTAACAATGATTTTCTTTTGTTAAACATTGAAATATATAAATCTTTTGGTTTTGGTAGGCTGAAATCGTTAGGTTTAAATAAATCAGAAGTAAACAGGGGATTATGGCAAAACCAATAAGGGCAACACCGACACTTAAGGGAATAGAAGCGGTAAACTTCATAAAAGAAGTGATTAAAGAAGAAAAAAGACCGTCCAAAGCAAGGATAAGCCTGATAAAAGAAGCGGCAATAACAAAATTCAATTACTATTGAGGCGCTTTCAGGTCCAAGTACATCGGCGTGGTGCCCTTTCTTCTCTCTTTTAAAATCTTGAATCCCAATTTCTTATAAAAGTGGATGGAATCCAACTCACGCTTTTCGTTTCTCTTAGCGTCTAACGTTATAAACCGGCAGCCAGACCTTCGTTCGCATATTTCGTTAGCTTGCGTTATAGCGAACAAAACCATCAATTTTCCAAGACCCCTTCTTTGAAAGTTGTCGTGCACACAGAGCCTCCCTATTTTCAAGGCAGGCAAGGATTTATAATGAATATCTTTCTCCCTGAAAAACGCCTTAAGATCGCCCTCTAGGTTAATCTTGTCGTTCAATAAAGTTACATAACTTGCCAATTTGTTGTCATAAAACCACAGAAATGTAACTGAAAGTTTTTGCCTCTGATTATTCAAAGCGTCTTCAACAAGAAAATCAACAAGCTCTTTCTCATATGACTGAAAACTGCTGATGTCATGTTTATCATCCAGCTTTTCAATTGTTATCTCACTTGGTTCTACCTTGCCTGTGCCACTAGCCATGTTGCATATGCCCCTATTCGGTATTATTAAAATCTTTTGTGAATAGACTTCAGACGCGTATGTACGGCAAAGAATAGTCGAGAAAAACGAAAAGTTAATATAATGGAAGGGTATGGAACTGCCCATAAGAGGGGGTGAATGTTCATGGCAAAAAAGGCTAGGAAAGGCAGGTCTGGCAAATCCAGGTCTAAGTCGGCAAAGGGAAGGAAAAAGGGAGCTGCCAGAAAGCCGGCAAGAAGGGCTGTTAAGCGAAGTGTTTCTAAGAAAGCCAAGGCGAGGCCAAAAGCTGCCAGAAGGGCTAAAGCTGTAAAAAAGAAGCCAGCCAAGGCTGCAAAAGCAGCCAAACAAGCGCCGCTTGGCTCAACACCGCTCAGAGGGCAAGCCAACATGATTGTAACGTTTGACCCAAACCACAGGGGAACAGCAGAACTTGAGTTGAGAGAAGTTCTAAAGCAGGTTGGCGAAAAGCCCCAGATAGGGCAGACAGAAGTGGAAGGCCTGTTCAAGGTAGCAGTTTCAAACGCAAGGGCGGCAGCTACAAAAATAAGAGATCTCTGCAGAAGCAACCCAAACCTCTTCTCGGTAACCCACCACTACACGCCAATAGACCAGTGGTGCCAGTCTGAAGTTGGAGCGATGCAGAAAGCTATCAGGTCAGCGTCTGGCGGAATTGGCAGCAATGAGAAGTGGAAGATGGGCCTGAACAAGAGGCACTGGGACAAGCTTGAAGGAGTCAAGCTAATAATAAAGCTGACTGACGTCGTTGAGAGGAAAAACGTCGACCTTGACAACCCGGGCAAGATAGTGCAGGTAGAGATAATAGGCAATGAAGCGGGAGTGGCTCTGCTGAAGCCAAGCGACATCGTTGACGTTGCGAAGGAAAAGGCAGAGTAATGTTTTTATTGCATTCTTGATTTCCTTTCTTTTATGAGAAAAGCTGGAATTGTCGTAGTGGCAGTTAGCACTCTGGTAGCGCTTACACTTGCCAGCTGTAATGCTGGAGTTCAACCCACCGCCACGCCTGTCACAAGTAACAGCTCTCTTGAAAGCATAGTTGCAGAGCAAATCACCTTTGAGGCGGCAAAGGGTGATGAAAGCCTGAGGCAGGCCTACCTTAACCAGCTTTTCCTGCAGAGGGAGCAGCTTGGCGATGACAGCTGGCTCTCTTTTGATTCATTCATCTACGACCCAAAACTTGAGTTACTGGGTGCCGCATACAAAAAACGAGGAATCAAGCCAACAACCCTTGTGCAGGGCTATGAGGAAACAACACCCGGGTTTAAAGCTTTAATGGCAACGCCTTATTTTGGAGTCCAAGGTGTTCCTTTAGAAACACACGTCTCAAGCACGGCATTTGGTATCGCGCAATCGCAAGGTGAAATACTCTCTTTGCTAGATAACGAGTCTTCCACTGCACATTTGTTCCATAAGGGAGAGATTCACATGGAGGTGAAACAGCCCTCGGTGATCAACCCTGATATGTTTAGTCTAATCTCAGAGCTTTTAAGCTTTGAAAAGCAGTTTTACAATATAGAAACCGGCAGGCGCTCAGTGAGTGAAAGCTTTATAGCCAAATTTCGCAGTCCTGCAAGGCTGCTGTACAAAAAAGTCGAGATGGCCGCCTTGGGAAAGGGGCCTGACGCCGAATTTGCACGCTATGCAATTGAAGCCATTCAAAACAGGCCTACTCTAAAATATTTTAAATAGGGCTATAATCTTGAAACAATATTCAAAATTTGTTCTGTTACTTCTGCTGCGGAATTGTTGGAGGAGGCGGAATCTTTGGCAGCTTCAAAGGCGGCATTTTCCTGTGCATGAAGTGCATTATTTCGATAATGACTAAAATTGCGGCAACGATAGCAACAAGGGTCCACACAACCTTTGAGGCGAAGCTGAAGTCTCCAAACAGCTCTTTAGGCTTTTCCTCAGCCTCCTGGCCGCTTTTGCCATTTAAACTATTTCAGCTTTAGCAAATTCAGACAGCCTCTTCTGCACGAACTCCTCCCTGAACAGCGTGCTGTGCTGCAGCCACGCGCCCATCCGTACTTTTAGCATAGAAGCAGCGTAATTAACCGCTGCGTCGAATGTCTCAAACTGCTGGCATCCAAGCTTCATAGCCCGGCGCATGTTCTCACGAACATTAAAAACACCCAACGGAATATATCCCGGATAAGCTTCTCTAAGGATAATAGCCCCTGCCTGCTTTTTCTCTTTTTTCAACAGTTCAGCCACCGCAAGCCTTGCAGAATAATAGCATCCTCCAACAGGCGAATATTCTGTCTTCCTCTCAAAGCGCTCGTAATCGCCGAAAATCTCAAGCTTATCTCCCACTATGCTTGGGAAAAAAGCCTCTATCCACTCATACCTCCACATGGTTGGCATGAGGATGATGATGAAGCGGTTGTTCAAGGTGGTTGACTCGTACACCCTGAACTGTCCTATGGGCTCGTATGCCTTGATTTCCTCAAGCAAATGGCTGGAAAGGGCACTGTCAACAGCACTGATTGACCACCGAGTGGGCACAAGCTTACGGTTCTTTTCCAGCCCAAACGCGCCTGTGCTGAATGCCTTCTGGATTGATGAGAACAATACGCCTTTCTCGTAGAGCCGAATGACAGCTTCCTTTGCCTTCAAATCAGTGTCATAGTGTGCCTTCTCAAGCTGCGGATGAAACCTGCTGTTGCCGACGCTGAACTCTTTCAGGGCAGCGCTTGGGCCAAACGGCTGCACTTCCTCGTGGAAAAACCTTCCAACCGGCTTCTTCTTGAACTCTGCTTCCATCTCAAGCGGGCTTTTCGCCAATGCTATTTCCTGCAGTTTAGTCACAATTCCCCTGCTTGAGCTTGGGTCCCTTACGTTA
>JACPIJ010000018.1 GCA_016188145.1 Candidatus Woesearchaeota archaeon
CGGCCCCTTTTGCAGGGTTATCCTTCCGAGGTAAAGCACTGTTTTTGTGCTGCCGGAGCTTTTGCCATGGTCAAGTGAGCCAATCCAGGGTATGTCGTCCTTGTCAATTGCGTTGTGGACAACCTTAATCTTTGATTCAGGTATTCCGTAGTTTTCCACTATCTTCTGCCTGGTGTAGCCGCTGACAGCAATAACAGCATCAGCCTTTTCCATGCCTTCCTTCTCAATGCCGTAAACGTACTCGTTAGCCCCCAGGCCGCCTGTGCGGTCGAACTCTGTGGCATGGACGTGCACCACGAGCGGCTTTCCTGAAACCCTTTTTGCAGCAAGCCCTGCCTTGTAAGTCATCCAGTCGTGGGCGTGTATAACGTCAAACCCCTTTCCATCCTTTCCCATCTCCTCTTTCGCGATTATTGCTGCCTGCCTCGCAAACCTTTCAACTTCCTCGAACAGGTTTTGCCCGTATATCGATTTCCTGCCTTTCATCTTAAGCATGTGCTGCTCATAGTCAGAGGGGCTCATGTACGCAACCATTGCAGACTTCACAGGCTTGACCTTGACGCTGGCTGTGTTGGCGTTTCTTATCTTGAGGAATCCGAACCTTCCCGTATCTGCTGCCGCTTGAGGCAGGATAAGCGTTATGCTGACTCCGTTCTGGCTTAGCCCTTTCGTAAGCCCGTAGCACGCTGTTCCAAGGCCGCCTGTGTTCATTGGAGGAAATTCCCAACCGAACATCAGCACTTTCATGCGCCCACCATTTTTTCTTTTTCTATTTTTTCCATCTCTGCACCTGTTTCCTGGCGCTGTTGCACTAAACCATTAGTATGCTGCTGCCCAGCATCAGTAAGCCTGAAAATCCTCACATACTCTGACTTTAGAACCTCTGTCACAAGCCCTTTGCCGATGAGAAAGGTCAGGTGCGCCTCAACTGTCCGCCAGTTTATTCCTGTTTTGATAGAGACTTGGTTCGTTGTCTGCTGGCCTGACAAGAGCGCTATCAGAATTGTGTGCCTTAACTCACTGAACGTCCTCTTTTTGCCGTTCACACCGTTCATACTACTAATACCCCCACTACACCCACCTTTTTACCAACCACTACCAATTGCCGTATAAAAATCTTTGTTTTAGTCAGAAGCTCCAACTATAATAGTAATAAGGTGCAATGGCCGATAAAGAGCCAATCAAGCAATTTGAGGGGTAAATTTAAAAAGCTCGCAGCGTAAGTAATGCTGTTTTTCGCAGAAAAAGGTAGTGAAAGCGGGAAAAACAAAAAGGGGTAATTTGAACCATGAAGCCAGCCGATTATTGTTTTGAGGTTTCCTGGGAGGCATGCAACAAGGTGGGCGGGATTTATACTGTCCTCAAGACAAAGGCCTCTTTCATGAAGCAGCATTATGAGGACGGCTACGTGGTTGTCGGGCCTTACTTCGTGAACAAGGTAAGCGGCGAGTTCAACGAAAAGATGCCTCCTGAGCTGTTTAAGGCAGCGTTTGAGCGCTTGAAGGGCGAAGGAATTATCTGCCATTACGGGAACTGGCTTGTTGAGTCAGAGCCGGACGCTGTTTTGATTGACTTTGCTACTTTTGCGGCGAAAAAAAATGAAATCAAGAGGGAATTGTGGGACAATTACAGGATTGACAGCCTGAACACCCAGTATTTTGATTACGATGAGCCTGTTATATGGGCGTATGCGACTGGAAAATTTGTTGAGGCATTTGCAAACTCGCAGCCAAGCAAGAAGGTTGTTGCGCATTTCCATGAGTGGCTTGCTGCCGCCGGGCTGCTTTACCTCCACAGCAGGAAAGCAAACGTGGCTACCGTATTCACAACGCATGCAACTACGCTTGGCAGGACAACGACGAATGCAAACATGGACATTTACGCATGCTTCAGTTGCGTTGACCCGGAGCAGGAGGCATACAGGCTTGGCGTTGCTGCAAAGCACCAGACAGAAACTGCGGCTGCGAACAACGTTGATGTGTTCTCGACAGTAAGCGACATAACCGCTATGGAAGCAGAGCATTTTCTGAAAAAATCCCCTGACGTGATTGTCCATAACGGCCTTAACATGGACAATTTCCCGACCTTTGAGGAAGCATCGGTAAGGCACAGGCAGCTTAAGAAGAAGATTAAGGAGTTTGTGATGTACTACTTCTTCCCGTATTACACCTTTGACCTGGAGGAGACCCTGTACTACTTCCTTTCCGGAAGGTATGAGTTCCACAACAAGGGCATTGACGTTTTCATCCGCTCCCTGGGCGAGCTTAATGCCGCCCTGAAGCGTGAAAACTCAAAGAGGACTGTTGTTGCCTTTCTTTGGGTGCCTGCAAACATCAGGGGCATAAAGCGCGAGCTGCTTGAGAACCGAACCCAGTACCAGGACGTCAGGGACACGGTCATTGACGAAATTGACTATGTGAAGGACCAGCTTATCACGGATGTTATCGCGCAAAAGAAGGTTACGGATACTGACTTGTTATCGGCACAGACCCTGTTTGAGCTGAAGCGGAAGGTCATGAAGTTCAAGAAAACAGGCTTTCCGCCATTAAGCACCCATGACCTGTACAATGAGGAAGCTGATTCAATACTTAACGCGTGCAAGTCAGCAGGCCTTGGCAACTCTGCTGAAGACAGGGTTAAGGTGGTGTTTTACCCTACCTACCTGTCAGGCGCTGACGGGCTGCTCGACCTGACGTATTACGAGAGCATGCAGGGCTCCCACCTTGGCGTTTTCCCGAGCTTTTACGAGCCGTGGGGGTACACCCCCCTTGAGGCTGCCGCGCTTGGCGTTGGCGCCGTGACAACAGACCTTTCGGGGTTTGGCAAATACATCTTCAACCATTCCTCCCAGAAGAAGTTCCCGGGCGTTTTCATTGTGAAGCGCATGGGCGTGAGCGACGATGATTTTGTAAAAAGCCTGTCAGGCGTGCTGAAGACGTTTGCGAGCTACACCAACGATGAGCGCATCAGGAACAAGATTGAGGCAAAGCACGTCTCCACGCTGGCCGACTGGAAGTTCATGATAAGGCAGTACCTCACAGCCCACCAGATTGCGGTGAGCAAGCACTGGAAATGATGCCTTAACGGCTAAGGTGAATTAAGTTAAAAGGGGAATGAAGCAATGACTGAGCTGAGGAAAGATTACATCCTGGACCGCTGGGTCATACTGGCGCCGTCAAGGAAGAAAAGGCCCAGGGATTTCATCAGGCAGCCTGCTGCTTCAGCCAGTGCCAGTGTCTGCGTTTTCTGCAGGGGCAACGAGAAGCTCACCCCTCCTGAAATCGGTCGAGTCTCTGGCAAAAATGGCAGCTGGTCAATGCGCTGGTTCTCAAACCTCTTTCCGGCTGTTGAGGAATCAGGGCAAAAAGAGCCCAGGACCGACAACACGTTTTACACGTTCGCGGCAGCTTACGGCAGCCACGAGGTTATCGTTGAAACTCCCATTCATGAGAGGCAGCTTTGGGACTTCAACGCGGCAGAGATAGAGCAACTGTTGAAGGTATACTGCGAAAGAATAGCAGCCTTAGGGAATAAAGACAGGATAAAGTATGTTGCTGTTTTCAAAAACCATGGCAGCGAAGCCGGAACAAGCCTTGTGCATTCCCACACGCAAGTGGCTTCCACCAACATCCTTCCGCCTCTGATAATGGCTGAAGCTGCAGCAATAAAAAAATATCCCCACTGCCCTTATTGCAGCATAATTAGTAGTGAGAAAAATAGTTATCGGCACTGCTTCGAAAATAACTTCGCTGTTGCCTTTACTCCATACGCCTCAAGGTTTAACTTTGAAATCTGGATTTTCTCTAAGAGGCATTTAAGGCAGCTGGCTGACGCAACACCGGATGAGCTGCAGGGAATCTCAGAAATTTTAGCCTCGATATTGCACAGGCAGAAGGAGCTTAATGCGCCTTACAACTACGTACTGCATTATCTTCCGGCAGCAGAGGAAGGTGACTTCCACTTTCACATTGAAGTACAACCAAGATTATCTGTGTGGGCGGGGTTTGAGTTCAACACAGACATAATAATCAATTCGGTGACTCCGGAAGACGCCGCAAGGTTTTACCGCGGCGAAGAATGACGAAGAAAGTGACGAAGATTATCCGCAGGGGGCCTTAGGAGCAATGAAGGTAGTTCACGTCCTCAACAACAGGGCAATTGAAAAAGACGTTTCAGGCGCTGAAGAGCCAAGCTTTTTCCTCTCCAACAGCAATGGCGGATTTGCGCATTTCTCAACAGCAGGCAGCCCGACCAGCAAGTACCAGGGCCTGTTCACAAGAGCAGGCAACAGCTTATTCAAGACAATAGAATGCCTCAGGCCAGTTGCAGAAGAAGAAAAAGTGGCAGTTGCCGAAAACGCCGGTTACTCCGCATTGTTTCACCACAGCACGTTTTACGAGTCTTTCTTCATGCCCATGCGCAGAAACAGCCTTGTTTACCAGCTTAGCATGGAGCTTCCTGTTGAGCTGTTTTTCGACGTTAGAATGGCTAATGACTTCAGGCAGTGGGGCAGGCACTACAGCGTGTTTGAGGCGCCGGGCAATGCAACAGTAATCCAGTTTACCAAGAAAACCGACAGCAGGGAAGACAACAGCAACGGAAATGCCGAATACGAGATGTTTGTTGCGGTAAGGCATGACGGCTTCGTAACCAATAGCAGCGGCGAATGGGCCAGGAGAAGCTACAGCCTTGATGCAAAAAGGAATTCAACAGGTGAAAGGTATGTTTACAAGGCAGCAACGATTAATGCCAAGACGTTCGTCATTTCAGTAGCCGCTGATGCTGCAGCAGCGATAAAAGAAGCAAACTCGGTCTTCAATTCAATAGACAAATTGAAAAAGGCAAGCAAGGCGCATTACGATAAGTTATGCTCTGCTTCTTCAAACAGCGAAACCGCAATGGCTGCAAACGCCGCAAGGATAGCCCTTGACAAGCTGTCAACCGAAGAAGGGCTTTACGCTGGGCTGCCGTGGTTTTTCCAGGAATGGACAAGGGACACGCTTATAAGCAGCCAAGCTTTTCCGGCTGCTGCAAAGAAAAAAGTCGTGCTAAACTATCTTGACAAAATCCTTGCAGATGGAAGGCTGCCAAGCGTAGTCAATGGCAACTACATGGGTTCACCAAAAATTTCTGCTGACGCTGTCGGCTGGCTTTTCAAAAGAGCTTCTGAGCTGGTTGAGGAGAAAAGGTTTTCCGCAGCAGAGGTTAAAAAAGTAAAAGCTGCTTTGAAAAAATCAATTGACGGGCTGCTGAAAAGCCATCACAGGAACGGCTTTGTCACGAACGAGAAGAACGAGACCTGGATGGATACTGACTTCAATGACGATGGCAGAAAGGGCATTTGCATTGAAATCCAGGCAATGCAGCTGCAGATGTACAGCCTTATGCATAAGCTATCACGGAACAAAACGTATTTGCTGCTGGAAAATTCGCTTAGGCAAAACGTCAGGAAGTTCTTCTGGAACGGCATTGTTCTGGCCGACAGGCTCAATGACTTCACGATAAGGCCAAATATATTCATAGCTGCATACGTTTATCCACAGCTTCTGTCAAAAAAAGAGTGGGAAACGTGCATAACAAACGCGCTTTCAAAGCTGTGGCTTGATTGGGGAGGCATTTCAACAATAGATAAGAGCCATCCTGATTTTCGCGGCAGCTACACAGGCGAAACGAACGAATCCTATCACAGGGGAGACAGCTGGTTCTGGCTCAACAACATCGCAGCAATCGTTATGGCAAATACCAACAAAATGAAATTCAAGCGTTACATAGGAAAAATAGTTGCTGCCAGCACGAACGATATCCTCTGGAAAGGAGGGATTGGCTGCGGCAGCGAATTAAGCTCGGCAAAGGAGCAAAGGGCAGAAGGCTCCCTGAACCAGGCGTGGAGCAATGCTACTTTTGTTGAGCTGGTTGATGCTTTAAGGCGCTAGCGGTGGCAAGCCTTTAAGCTGTTGCACATAATTACCTGCTATGCTGTTCCCGAGCAAAGTAGCTGCTGCGATATTGGCCAACTCTTTCATCCTGATAGGCTTTGCGACTATGGTTATCTTGTCTCCATACATCTTCTTTAGCCATTCTGCGTGAAAATAAGCGGTTGCAGAAAGGACAGCAATCTTGGGAGACGGCTCAAGCTGCAGTAGTTCATCTATCGTTTCGCGCCCGCTTTTTCCTGGCATCAGCAGGTCCATTATTGCCAGACCAATCCCTGTTCCTTCAGCCAAGCGCTCTTTAGCTATACGGATAGCTTCAA
>JACPIJ010000073.1 GCA_016188145.1 Candidatus Woesearchaeota archaeon
ATAGACGCGTTCTCGTACGTCTTTCCAATTGAAAGAAAAGCCTCTACACTGGCGGCAAAAATCGCAGGCAGACTTGCCAAAGCTGGCCAGACAATCCAGCACAGCGACGCCCTGATTGCAGGCAGCCTTCTCGCGAATGGCTGCAAAAAGCTGCTCACGAAAAACATTAAGGATTTTGAGCGCGTGCCAGGCATGGAAGTTGTCACGTCATAGCTTCCAAAAAAAAGAAATAAGTTTTTAATGCCATTTAAAGCTGCTGCTTCTGAGAAGAAAAATGAAAGTCGCAATACTAACGCCAACCTTTGCAAAGTTCTCAGGGCCGGACAGGGTTGTTTACAATGAGGCAACTGAGCTGGTTGCCGCAGGGAAGGAAGTCACGATATTCGCGTTCAAAACTGATTTTGACACTCGGCAGCTGCCAAAGAGCGTGACTGTTGAGGCACTCGGTATGCCAAGGAATCCCCTGCTGGAAAGGCTTTACAGGCTGTTCTTCTTCATTGACGCTGCAAAGGTAATAAGGATTGTTAACAAGCTGGGGGAGTTTGATGAAGCGATCAGTTTTCTTTATCCAATGACCTTGCCTGCAATGATTGCAAAAAAAAGGATGGGGCAGCGGCTGAAATATGTTTATTACGATGTTGGCGTTGCCTATCCGCAGCTGTTTGACAGCTTCCTTGAAAAGGCTTACATGAAAATATTCGGCGCTTTCACAAGGATGACTGTGAAGAACGCCGATGCCGCGATTTCCATCAGCAAGTTCTGCAGCAGCGAACTGAAAAAGCAAACAGGACTCAGCAGCACAGTGAAATACGTGAAGATAGACAACAGCAGATTCAACAAAAACGTTTCGAAGAAGTACGGAAAACAAATTACGGCGGTTGCCAAAAAATACAAGCTGAAAAAGCCGGTGCTGCTATACGTAGGGAGGATATCCCCGCACAAGGGCGTGCACCTGCTGCTTTCGGCGTTTAGGCTGGTGAAGGAGAAATTCCCTGCTGCTACGCTTGTTGTTGTCGGAAAGCACACGTTCCCAAAATACTCAAAGCAGCTGCAAAAAACTGCATCAGAGACTGGAGGAGTGGTATTCACCGGATTCGTTGCTGACGACGAATTGCCAGCTTACTATGGCACATGCGATGCTTATGTGACGTGCAGTTTGTGGGAAGGATTCAACATCCCGATTGTTGAAGCTAACGCCTGCGGCAAGCCGGCAGTCGCTTTTAATGTGGGCTCACACCCTGAGGTACTGAAGAAAGGCATCCTTGTTGAGGCTGGCGACATTGAGGGGTTTGCAGACGCTGTTGCCAAGCTTTTGAAAGGCCAGCCAAAAACTTTATAACCGCGCTGCCAACATTCTGCTGCGATGGATAAGGAGAAAGTTGAGGGTCTTGTTGAAACAGTTTTGCTCGTTACTTTCTTCACGCTAATACTATACCTTGGCCCTGCAACAGCATCTGACCACAGGCTGAGGCATGAGCTGCCAACAGGCTACGGCGCGAGCGACGCTTACCAGCACCAGACCAGGGCACAGGCCATATACGACACGGGGCAATACAGAAAGGAAGCGCCGTACATGATGAAGGGGTTTAAAGACGTCATAGGGTTCTACCCTCCAGTGCTGCCTCACGCGACTGTGCTGCTGGCAAGAACAAGCGGGCTGCCAGTCTACGACTCGCTTCAGCTCGTCGTAGGGCTGGCGCTTGCGCTCGGAGCGCTGATGGTATACCATTTCGCAAGAAGCATGAGCAGAGCCGTGGCGCTGCTGTCACTGCCGCTCACATTTTTCATGACAACAGGAGCGCCATTCCTCGGAGTAGTAACATTCGGGCAGATGCCCTTTGCGCTGTCAAGCACGTTCCTCATAACAACAGCGTGGGCAATATCAAGGATAAGCCTCCCAAGAAGCCGCCTGCTCATTGCTGCAGCGCTTGCAGGAACGATAATGACGCACACGTCAGAAACGCTTTTTTTCTCAATTTTCCTCGCCGCATTTTTTGGGATACTGACGACTGTGAGGGTTATCACGGAAAAAGAAAAATTGAACAGCATCAAAGCTGTCATCAGGGAGAACAAGGAGCTCATCATGGCACTTGGGATTGCAACAGCCGCAACCCTTTACTTCTGGCCCCTTTTCATTGGAATCTGGCTCAAGATGCAGCCATACGTAGGAATCAAGGTGGAAACTGAAAGCGCAAGCTTCCCGGCTGCCACAGTCCACCTCTGGCAGTTCAAGCTGGCGTATGCGGCCATAATAATCGGCTTGATTGCCACCATTGTCCTTGCTGTACAAAAAAGGAAAGAGCTGGAGAGGCTCCTGCACAACCCGAAGCTGTTCCCGCTCATTTTTAGCGCCTACATGATGCTGGCAGGATACGGAACCTACCTCGGATTTGGCCTGAGAAGCTTCCAGACCAGGCTATACTGGCCATTAACACTCGCGCCGCTGGCAGGATACGGGATTTACCAGATAGTAAAACCTGTGACGGCAATAATCGGGAAGAGAATAAACCCTTTCATAGCGACAGCCACAATCACAATTCTGCTGAGCGCTTTCGTTGTGAGCGCCTATTATGAAAAGCCAGCAGCAGCCTCCATGCCAAAGCAGCACTGGGATGCCATGCGCTGGATTGCAGGCAATGCTCCCGAAGATGCGAAGGTCTGGGTGATGTACAGCGACGTCTACACCCAAACATCCATGCTGTACAATGATGAACACTTCAACTACTTTGTCGAACGGAGCGATGCGGCAGACATGATAAACGAAATCAGCGCAAACAACGGTACGCTCAACAGGAACAGGCGCGTATCAGTTGCAGCAGATACCGGCGCAGGAACTCCGTACAGGAAGGGGCTGTTCAGCTTCGGAAGACACCTTGGCGAAACGTCAATATTTGACATGTGCTCAGCGGATTACTACCTTGTGGACCTTGCATTTAGCGAACGAAGCGCTCAGCTGCAGCAGCTCAACCTGTTTTTAATCCAGAGGTTCGCAAGATCAAACATGACGGTAGAATACAAAAACGAGTGGCTGGTTGTGCTGAAAAACAACAACAGAGGAGGGGAGTGCCTTGCGGCATAAGATTAGCGAGCTTGCAGATGAGCTTAAAACAATAGCGATATTCTTCGTTGCTGCCGTGATAGTGATGAAAATCGCGTATTACAGGGAAAACCTGCCGGAGGTCATAAGGGCAACAGCCTCGATTTTCTGGCTCTTTGCACTGCCGGGTTATGCGATGACGCTGTATTGGAAAGGGCGCTTGGGGCTCATTGAGAGGCTCGCGGCGGGAACAGTAGCTGCGCTGGCAATAAGCAGCATAGCAAGTTACTACCTGGGAATTTCGGGCCTGAAAATACAAAACCAGACCATCATACTGCCGGCTGCAATCACTGCTGTTTCGCTGTTCTTCTACCTGAAATCCTCTGCAGGAAACCTTTTTAGCGAAAAAGGTTTATCAAAAAACGAGAAGCCAAAAAACGAGAAGCAATAGCCACAGCAGCAAACGCCGCAATGATGGAAAGCCTGAACGAAGGCAAAAGCTGGTTAAGGGCAAAGACAAGCAGCGGGAACAAGCCAAGCCCTATGAAAAAAGAAAAGAATATTTTTTCTTCAATGTCAAGGCCTGTTTTACGCAGCAGCAGCAACGGCGGAATAACGAACAATAGGGCAATGGCGATGACCGACCTGAAGCCCGTAAAGCCGAAAAGCAAAAACGCAGCTGCAGCAACTGCGGCAACGCCAGCAACCCAGGCATAATAGCTGCTGCTTATCCTGAAGCCGAAGCTACCCTTCATGCTGGCACCTCAGCATTGTTTTCGTACTTGTAAAGCCTTATGTTATTAATATCGTAAACCGGTTCCGTGTTGTTAAACAGCTGCTGCTCAAGCTGGTTAAGCTGCGAAGCCCAAGCAGCAGCCTGCTGTTGGTAAGAAGGGCTAGAGGCGAAGAGTGCTATGTCTGAATAATCAAACAGGAAGTAGGTTTCGTTTTTATCTACGTTATCGAACCCGGCAATTGGGCCGCCGTCATACCTGCCGACATGGCGCTGGCTGATAGCAAGCATCCACCTCATCTTCGGATACCTCCACTGGCCAACAACCTTGACGGAAGGGTCGTAAATGTAAACCTTCTCAGGAAGCTTACTCAGGTAATTGGCGGCAAAATCAGCCTGGGCTGGCGTTATCCTGTCTATGCCGCTGTAAGCCTGGCTGAGAGAGCCATACGTCGCGCGGCCAGAAGTCGTTACCAGAGAAAAAACAAGGATGGCAGCGAGAACGTATTTGGCAACCGTGACAACACCTGAATTGAGCTTTAAAAGCAATGCGATGGTTTGCGGAAGCCACACAATGCCCATCGCAATCAATGTGAAGAAAACGTAATTTTCCAGAACGAGCATCCTGGCAAGGCGATTAAGGCCTGTGCCGACAAAAACGTCGAGGTGCAACACAAGATAAGTTCCTATGAGCCAGCTAAGCAGGAAAAGTTCTCTCACGTTGTTCTTGACCAGGAAGAGCCGTACAAAAAGCAGGACCATTCCGGCAGTGAGAAACGGCACAAGTGCCTTCGGATATTCTGAAGAAAACAAGGAAAAGGCGGGAGGAAAGCTCCCTTTGAAATAATCAGGCGAAATTCCCCACTCAAGCAACCTGCCTAAATTCCATGAAGGCTTATAACTATCGGGAGAGCCAAAGTAGACTGCAGCAAACGGGGCGGCAACTGCAAGAAACAGCACAATAGCGGCAGCTAAAGGCAGCAAGTTTGACTTCGACAATGGCAACCGCCTGAAACGGACAGCCATGGCAATGGTGAAAACTGCCATTAGTATCACTGAGCCGGTAAAGCCCTGAAAATGAAGCAGATACTGTGCTGCAAGCAAGGCAAATGTGACGTACAGGTAAACAATATTTCCCTTGCCATACGAGCTTGAGCTGCCGCTGCCGCTATCGTAAAAAGAAGTGAGGTATTTGTACCATGCGTACATGGTCACCGGCGTGACCACTATTGCAGTGAGCGTAGGCTGCTGACCAAACAGATAAGTCAGCTGCTCCCTCAACGAGAATGAAAGCCCAAGGCCTGCAATAAAAGCAGGAAGCACCCCAAAGAGGCGGGAAACAAGAAAAAACACCGAAAGAGCGCCGATGAAACTGGCAATCGCCCTGTAAATGAAAACAGGAACGAAACGCTCTCCGCCAAAAACCTGCATCATGGCATAGTTAACATGATTTGGAGGGGGGTATTCGGGAGCGAAAGGACCCAGGATGCTGTTGAAGCCGTAATACCACATGCCAATATAATAAGGAAGCCTGAAAGCTGCCTTGTCCTTGTCAGCCATGTTATCGCCAATGGAAAAATGCCACGCCGAATCCCCCTCGCCAAAAGGCAGGCTGTTGCGCTGGAATGGCAGGGTCCAAAGGTAAAGCGAAACAACAAAAAGAACGGTAATGGCAAGAACTGCAACAGTTTTAGAGTCCAGTGTAAATCCGGCTTTTACATTCCCAGACTTCCCAAACTTCCCAGACGCCCCAGACGCAGACTCTGCAGACTCGCCCCCCATGCATGCGGCATCAGCCGATTAGCGCTTATAAAGATTTCCCTGAGCTTCCCTGTGAAAAATGAAAAGCCTGTTGGCTGCGAAATTTACCAGTGAAAGGAAGAACGTTACCACGAAGCTTGCAGGCACATCGGGAAAATGCAGATAATGGGTAGCTGCAACAAACAAAAGCCAGTTAGCGGCAGCAATTATTGCCTGCAACGGTGCAAACCTTGCAAACCGCTCCCTTGACTCAGACTTTATGCCAAAAGTGACATGCCTGTGGTAGGCGAACGTGAAAAGAATCGCCAGGACAAGCCCAACGCCATAGCCAAAGCCCCTCCAGATGCCAAAACGCAGCAGAAACTGCTCTGAGCCGATAAGAATGAGCCATCCAATCAGCCCGCCGAAAATAAAAGTGAAATACTTCATCAGGAGGTCGACGTTCTCATAACCTGCAATCTTTGCTACAATGCCGTACAGCACCCTGTAAGGCAAGGCAACTGTTTTTTTAACAGCAACAAGCAAGTGCACCATGAGCAAACCACCTAAAAGGGAGAAACATGGGCACTATAAAAAGCTATGCCGCATGACCTTTTTAAGAAAAAGGTCAATCAAAAAAACAACAACCTTTAAAGAAAAACGTAAAAAAAACAACCATATTTTTAAATACGCAGCGCAATCAGCCAAGGAACATATGGCCAGGAAAACAGCAGGATCAACAGTATCAATTGTGATACCAACATTCAATGAGCGCGGCAACATCGAGAAGCTGGTGCCTGAAATTTTCAGGAGCTGCAAAGGCCTGAATGCCGATGTTGAAGTCGTAATTGTTGACGATAACTCGCCTGACGGCACAGGAAAGGTTGCTGAAGAACTGGGCAAAAGGTACAATGTTAAAGTCATTTACCGCAGCGGAAAGCTTGGGTTGGCTTCCGCAGTGATAAAAGGATTCTCAGAGTCGCGAAGCGAAATTTTGGGAGCGATGGATGCTGACAGGAGCCATCCCGCGGAGGTGCTGCCGAGGCTTATAACGCCGTTACTGCACGGCGAGGCTGACATTGCCGTTGGGAGCAGATACGTAAAAGGCGGCGGTGTCGAGGTGTGGCCATTCCACAGGAGAATGGTGAGCAGGATCGCAACCCTGCTGGCAAAGCCCTTAACGCCTGTGAAGGACGCAATGAGCGGGCTGTTCTTCCTCAGAAGAGGCGTGATTGAGGGAGTAAGCCTGAACGCCAAAGGCTACAAAATCGGCTTGGAAGTGCTTGTGAAGGGCAACTATGACAAGGTGTGCGAAGTGCCATACGTGTTCAGGAACAGGTTTTACGGAAAGAGCAAACTGTCGCTCATGGAATACGCCCATTACCTGAGGAACCTCCTTGTGTTTGCCGCTTACAAAATAACCCATAAGGGGAAGAAGAGGGCAGAAAAGACGGAATGGGAAAGCTAAACCTTCAAAGCCTGGCATTAGGCGCTTTGGGCGCTGTTGTCAAGGGCGAAGTGAGAATGGCGCACCTGGCCTTCTCGCTGCTTGTAATCGGAACAGCGGCAGCGGCTGTGCAGATGTCCGCACTTAGGTCTGTAAGCTTTCTTGCTGTTGCTGCAACGTTTTTTGCAATGTGGGCAGCTTATTCTGCTGCTGTTGCAGCTATTTCTGGCAGGGACGGATTCGGAAGGGCGCTGCACAAAGCGCTTTTCCTTGACTCCCTCACATACCTGCCAATGTTTCTTCCGTTAATTGCGAAAGCAGCCGCCAGCGTGGCTGGGATTGACGCCGGAAGGTACGGCCCTTTTGGGGATATACCTGTAGCAATGGCATTCGGCATTGC
>JACPIJ010000074.1 GCA_016188145.1 Candidatus Woesearchaeota archaeon
TGCAGCTGCGCAAAAACTTTTTGAATGCAATCCTCCTGGCTGCAGAAATAGACTGTGTAGTTAAAGAATTCCTCTTTGGCAACATTTTCCTCGCTGTGTTCAATGCTGCTGCAGCCGTAAGCTGATACGACTATGATTAAGTACAATAGCAGCTGCAGCCTAACGTAGTTCATGGCAATGAAAAGCCGCTATGGGTTATTATGCCTATGCCCGCAGTTTAGGGAAGAAATGCGGTAAACGCCGCAACAGTTTCCATAAGTTGGCAGCAATTCCGGAAAAAGGGGGAAAAAGCGAAAAGAATTCAACGGGGCCGGATTATTTTTTATCTTCAAGAGTAAAGCCGGACCTATAAATTGTTTCGTAGCCCTTGTGCAGCTTTATCCAGACAACGTAAAGAATGACAAACACCATGTCTGTTATGACAATGTTTCTTACAAAGTCATACAGGTCTGCTTCGAAAAAAGCAAGCGTTCCGATAATCGTCAAAAACGAGACAAGCGTAAGGCCAAACAAAAAAATCAGGATTCGCTTTTTTGTGTCTTTTCCCATTTTTCCCTTCACACATTTTCACACATTTGCCGAATATTCCTTTTATCCACGGAATCCTTCAATTCGCCTGCCTGACCTGGCCAGGGCTTCAACGGTTCCGGGGTATCTTGCCTGTAGCTTCTGAATCCTTTGCTTTAAACCGTTCCCCTTGGCCTTTCCTTGGGCTTTCGCGTATTTAAGGTTTTTTATATCAGCGTAGAGCGCCAGCTCCCTTTCAGTTACCGCTTCAAAAATGTTAATTGCACTTATTTTCCGCAGCAGCTGTTGTGGAGACCCAAGTCGCCATAATGCGACTGGGCACAGTCGTGCATTGCACGACTTGTGTCCTAAGCTCATTTTTGGCCTGATGAATTTTTCCATGAACTCTGCTGCAATGTCGTCAGCGCACTTTGGCAATACAACAACCGCATTCCCTCGTCGTTCTCGTAATTGTGCAGTGCTTCCTGAAGTGATTATCTCAACGTCAAAACCAGACCTGCCCATTTTCTTGGCAAGGTAAGCGGCTGCAACGCATTGCAGCGAGCTCTTGCCATCGCAGACAACCGCAAGCACAGCGTAATTCCTGTTGCTATTGCCTCGGGCGCCTGCAAGCTTTTTTCTGACCCGGTTTTCGATAACTGCGCACAGGCATCGCCTGCAGTAATCAACACATTCTACCTTGGCATGTTTCCAGCACCTGCCGCAGTTCTCACTCAGCTTCCTCTTCTTCATAGTTAACGGTGCAAAGAATGCCGGTTAGATAAGGCTTTTGCTATTTTTGCTATTAATCGCCTTAATCACCGTGTGAAGTCATCGTGAGGAAGTTGTTACTACTCCTGTATACTCAACAACAGAAAAGTTTATATATTAGCTATACCACTAAAGAGTAGAAAACAAAGTCTTGGGGGCTTTTCTAATCACCTCTTTTTGCCCAGGGCATCCCTTTCTCGCGAAGGGGCTGCCCCAGGGTTTAATTCTGTGCCTGTCCTGTTTGTCCTTCTTGTTTGTCCTCTATCCTTAGTTATCGGAGTTTCGATTTGCGTTTTGTTGCCTTGGCTGTAGTTGCGGCTGTAATTTTGGCTTCCGTTGCCCGGATTATTAGTTTTCTTCTCTTTTTGAAAATCCTTTTTGCTGCCATTATTGCCAGGACAAGGGCTGCGCCTGCCGCGAATCCTGTAAGGCCGGTTGCGAGGGCTGCTGCGAAATTTGGCTGGTTTATGGCTGTTGGCGTTACTCCCTTGAATAATGGCTTGAGGTAAATGTCGAGGTTGCTCAGCTCAAGGGCGTATTCGGAAAAGAGCAGCGCTGATGGCTGGTCTGACTGTTTCAGGGTGTTTGCGTATTCGTAATAGCTGTAGCTTATTATTGGGAATTCCCTTTTGCCTGTTTGCCTTACTATGCTGGCTTCTGCCGCTTCTAGCTTCTTTGCTATCAGCGCCGTAAGGTTTTCATTGCCGCTTAGTGCGCTGAGCATTGCGTTGGCTTTCGCCTTTGCAATACTAGCCTGGTATATGCACGATGAGTGGTCTTTCTGCCTCAGGTAGGCGTAGGCGGGGCCGAGCTCGTCCTTGCTTTGCAGGGCTCCGGGAAGGTAAAAGTCCAGGTATTGCATGTGCTCCTCTGCCTCCTGCAGCCTTGTGATGCAGCCATTCCTTAGTGCGTCTTCAGCAGCGATGGGTTTTGCCTGTGCTTTCGGCGGAAGGAACCTGCTCCATGCTAATGCGCTTCCAAGCCTTTCCTTTGCGTACGCAAGCTGGTATGTGCCATCGTCGCGGTTTCCTTTTTCCAGGCTGCCAGAGCTCTGTTCCAGCAGCTCCCCCGCCTCTTCAAGCCTTTCCCTTACCAAGCCGCTGACCTGGAGTTCTGCGAGTGTTTTTGCCTGTGGAATGCTTTTTTCAAATTCCCGGATTTTGTCATAGGTAGAATTAATCTGGAGCTGCGCCTCTGAATCGCTCATGTTTTTCTGCAGGAGCATGGCGTAGCTGTACCTCACGTTGGCACCAAAGCACATGCTGGCTGCCGAGTAGTGGTTCTGGCGTTCATTTTCTTTCAAACCCTCGGAGGTGAGGTTTTTTGCCGCTTCCAGTATCTTTTGAATTGTTGTTTCCCTCAATTCATATTTTGATTCATTCGTTTTGTTGGTTGTTTTTTCAGCTGCAACAATGACTCTTCCATTCCTGTTGTTGTTGGCGTTAACATATAAGGAGAGGTTTGTGCTCTGGCTGCAGATTTCGTCTGCCAGTTTGCCCATTGTTTCAAAATAGCTCCTGTCAATTTCTATGTCTTCCCGATCATGTTGGTATGTTTTTCCTGTAAGGTGAAAAAGAACTTCACGGATGTCGCTGACCTCGGCTACTTCTATGCCAAGTGATTTGCCGTACTCCACAAGGTCTAAGGCTTTGGGTGTTGCGTTTGCCATGCTTATTTTGATGAAGCGCTCGCCGCTTGGTATGAGAACCACTTTCAGACCCACCTTGGCTGCGGCCGTAATTTTTTCTTTAAGCCCGCCAACATTTCCTATGAGGCCGCCTGAGTTTATTGTTCCTGTTACCGCCACGGAGCCGTTGATTGGCACATTTTCGACCGCTGCTATTGCAATGGCGGCGGCAGCAGCCCCTGCGCTTGGCCCTCCAACCAGGGATGCGTTTGCCTCTATCCTGAAAAAGAAGTCGGTTGCGTCGCAGGCTGCAGTTATGCCAAGGCTTTCGCAGGCAATGTCTTTTGCAAGCCGTGTTGATATCCTTGTGTCAAGCTTTGTTACCGGCTCTGTTTCTATGAAAACGTTGCCTGTTCCGGGCGATGCTTTCAGGTAGAGGTCTGCCGTTATCCCCTGAGCTTCGTGTTGCTGCCCTTCTTTCACGTCCTTTTCCTCATCTGACGAAACTGCCAGCAGTTTGAGGTGGTATTCCTTCTCTTCTGACAAGTTTTCTGCTAATATGCTTACTGGCAGGGCAATTGCCAGAAAAACTGCAAGGCCGAATATTTTTGGATTTTTCATTGAAAAACCGGGGAATGCTGTGAATTTAAGAAGTTTGTGAATTGAAGATATCTGAAAATATTCTAATTAGTCGTAGCCGGAGAATTTTGGCGTGATTGACACCATTGATGCAATGAACATCAGCCCGAAGACAAGGTCAAACGACACCCCCCAGCTGATGTCTATCCTTCCGGATACTGTGAACACCGTTGTTATTATCAGGCCAAGTATCGATGTCAGGGTGAACGTTGCAGGCAGCGGCTCCATGCGGTAGAAGCTTTTGAACGGCTTCCGGCTCAAGTGCCTTTGTATCTGCTTTGGAATTGACGCTGCAACCTTTGCAGCTTTTTTCGCTTTTTTCATTTTTCAGACTGCTTTAATGACCTCTTTTTGCGTTAACCGATAGCAGAATCTGACAATGGGAGACTTGTTTTATAAATCTTTTTACTTTCTTAAGTATGCTATGTTTTTTAGCATTTTGCCTATGCCCAGGGATGCGTTCGTTAGCGCAATTGACTCCTCAGCGGGCATTGTGCTGAACACTGCCCTGATGGCATCGATGTTTTCAGGCACAACGTCGGCCTGCTGGTCAATGGCGACATGCATCCCTATTTCGCCGTCGCTGTCTACGCCTATGCTTTCCTTCCAAACGCAAACTTCGTAGAGGTTGCCATTTCTTCCGTTAAGTGAGAATAGGTCTTTCAGCTTTGCGGTTGATGTCAGGCCTTTTTGCAGCGAGCAGAGCAGTATCCTTGGGTTCTGCTGCAGGGCTTCCGCAACCGTTTCTGCGGTGATTGTGCCGCCGTTTTCGCTGTTGTTTCCAGCTTCAATGAAGAGCATGTGGCCGTGCATGAGGGTCATTGGCGCTTCTCCTGCGAGGGATGTTATGTTGATACCCGGCATCACTGTTCTCACGTCGCTGGCGTGGTGGCTTGGAAACCCGTGGCCGACATCGGGCACCCACGCGTTTAGGACGCTTTTCTCGCTTTCTGCCTGGTCAGCGCTTCTCCTCACGATGGTTGCCCTTACCTTCCTTACCTTGAAGCTTGCGTTTAGCGTGCTTATCACCCTGCAAAGCGCGGTTGTGTTGCACGAAACCACCCTTATCCACCTTTTGCCGGCAGCCGGGCCATAGTTGCAGTCGCTGTTGAAGGAAAAGCCTGTGAGCTCGTGCTTCTCGCCTCCCTGGAATATTGCCCTGAGCCCGGGGTAATTGCTATAAACCGCCATGTTTTCTTTCCCAATGTGCTTTGGCGAGCAGTCAACAACCGCATTGCAGTCCTGCAGAAGCTCATTCAGGCTGCCTTCCACAGAATAGCCTGCGTCCTCAAACCTTTTACAGTTGCCAACAGAGAAAACCCTGATCCCCTTCTCGTGCGCCTCATCCACCTTGTAATCAGCTGTCGCCTTCGTAACGCCAACAAGCTCCATGTCAGGCTGCTTCAAAACTGCATCAGCAACCCTACTGCCGATGGTGCCATAACCGTTGATTCCTATTTTGAGCTTTGAAATTTTGTTACCTCGTGTGCAAAAGCCTCTCCATCTCCTGCTCCTTCTTCAGGAGCTTTTCCATCTGGCGCTCTTCTTTCCTGAAATCCTCCCTTACCTTGAAGCGAGGCTCAAGTTTTGCAAGGATTTCCATTACACCGGTATACTCCAGCTCGTTCATGCCAAGCATCGCAGGCCCTGAAAAGCCTTGTTCCCTGAGTGCTAATGCTTTCTCCGCTGCCTTTGCCCTTACCGAGTCCCAGACCGGGTCAGCATCAAACATGTCAACGCCGTCAGTGAGCTTGCCATTATGGACGCAAAAGCCTTGCGCGCATACTATTGGGGGCCCGTCAAAGAAGCTTGCTCCCTGGCCAACCTTTACAGGCGTCAATGGCCCATTATGGCTGCCTCTCATAAAGCCTGCAACATAGTGGCATATCTTGAATGGCGCGAGAATCTCTCCGGTTGCCGGGAACTGGCTTTGGGTTCTTACCAGCATGGGCGGGTCGTCCTTGCCGGTGTATTTTCCAGCGATGTTGTGCAGCCTTGTCGTGCCAACAGCAACTGCCTGTTCACTGGTTGCGCGGCTGTAAATGCCCTCAACCACAAACCGGTCATTGTCCCTTATTAATGCTGCAAGCTCGTAAAGCTCTTCCGGCGTGTTAAGCTCAATAACCCTGTCGCCTTCTGTGTAGGTTACGTCCATTACAGTAAACTTGAATCCCTGGCTCAGCTTCGGGCTGAGCAGTAGCCCTGCGCAGTTCATAGGGTCAGCAAATCCGAGATAAAGCGGCAGGTTGAAAGCGCCGGCATCGCACTTGTCTGCTGCAAAAACAATGAATGGCTCATTAGGCCTTTCTTCAATCTCCATCTCGGCAACAGACGGCCCCATTCCTTTGACATTGCCGGAGAAAGCATCCTTGAGCATGTCCTGCCCTGCGCCATAGAGGCCCTGCTCCTTGGCTATCTTCGTAGCATAACTGAACGCGTCCCAGGCAATCTTGTGCACCTCAGGGCTGTCCTTGCCTTGGATGTGGGTCATAAGGATTCCTATATCATCCCCAATGGAAAAGACCCTGTAGTCTATTGCCCACTGGCTTTTTCCAACAAAATCATTGATTGCAGCCAGGACCTCCTTACTTGGCCTTACATGCCCTCCAATAGAGCCGATATCAGCCTTTATCAGGGTTATAGTAGTTTTCACACCGACACCTCCTTAGTATGATGTCGTAAGACGAAATATGAGCTTATATTTAAAGATTGTTGTTCTGAGCACCAACATAATTAATATATGCGCATATGCGCAGAATTATGTACGGACAGCACACAGAAACATACGCAGAAATATGGAAATTTATTTATATGAGAGCTACGGAAAAGCCGTAGTAGGCAAAAGAGGTGTGCTTTTTGTATAAGCAAGCTAAGCAAGCAATAAGAAACTTTGGCTTTGTTTTCCTGCTCCTTATACTTGTTTTCATCTCGTTGTATTCGCTTCCTGTTTTGGGTGTTGTGAGCAGCGGCACAGCGAGGCTGAATGTTTCCAGCTATATTATCAACTCCACCTATATCAACTTCAGTAGTGGCGCAGTAAGCAACCTTTCAGGCCACGTAAAATGGGATAACAGGTCAGGCATACAGACAGCAAGCTGGATGGCTAGCACCCAGTATGGCTTTCTCAACGCAAGCCCTAACAAGATTCACGCCCTCGGCCCAAAAAGCAACATGAGCGTCTACAGCGTGCCTCACAATTCTGATGCGTTCTACGGCGACGGAGGCCAGTTGTTCTATGCGAACAGTACTCAAATCATCTGGGCTGTTGGGGACGGCTTTGCGGTTATGACCAATAACAACACTTACGGCTTTATAGAGATTAATGGTATAGCGTTTGACAGCCACGTTAATATTACTTGGAAATTCCAGAGCAACGGCAGCAACTCGTTCAGTACTGGCTCTGACGATCCTCCGCTCACAGGCTGCCTCAGGCACACGACAGAAGCTGTCTGCTGGAACGCCAGCACTAGTGGTGAGACGTGCTACTGGGATAATTTCCTGAAATCGTGCCAGCAAACTGTTGGCGGAGGAGGCAGTAGCGGAGGGGGAGGGGCAGGTGCCAGTAACAAGACAGACTGCTTTGTTTTTGATGGCAACAAGGCAGGGTGTGGAAACATAAGCGTTTGCCAGTGGTTTGACTCCCAAAGCCTTTGCGACCCTAATCCAGGCTTTGACTATGCCAAGGGCGTAACGTGCCCGGACTTTGTTAACAAAAGCGTTTGCAACAACCAGCCCTTCACCTCTCCGTTATGTACATGGAACGGCACAGGCGCTGGGGCGCTTCCAGTGGGGAATTGCAGCGCTAACGTCACTAAAACATACAATAGCCTTCCTGTTGCGCCGTATAGTAACTGCGAGGCAACTCCAACCCAGAACGAGTGCACCTTGCAGACAAACACTTATTTCATGCAGTGTGAGTGGGATGGTAATAAGAGCAAGTGCAAGGCTGCGCTTCATGGCGTCTTCGGCGGGGATTCAGGAGGCAACTATTTTGACATCACCACCAAATCATCGTGCGAGGCATCCGGAGGAACTTGGAAGACTGAGCAGTACACCTACACGGACTCATACGGCAACACGCAGACTGCCAGCAGTTCATGGTGTGAGCCTTCATTTGGAAATTTTGGCAAGGAGAGCTGCAACGATGCCTGCTGGGCATGTGAGAAGCAGTCTGACGGCACCAACTGGGCTGACAACGCAACGGCTGCGCAGAAGTGCACAAACTCGACATTGGGCTTCTGCAAGTGGATTCCTGACGCAAACTCCTGGAACGGCCAGGGCTGGTGCGAGCCTGAGAACTTTATAGGGTTTGGATTTGCTGATTGCAGCACTAACTGCTTTGGCTGCTTTAAGAACAACACGTGCGGGACAAGCGCTGCGAACTGCTCATGGATTCAGGACTCGTTCAGCTTTGACACTAATAACGACGGCAAGTTTAACGCCTCTGAGGACGGCTGGTGTGACAAGAAGCTCGTTGCTGACAAGAAGGACTGCAGCAAAACCTGTTTAGCGTGCCAAGGCCAGAGCAACTGCGAGGCAAGCCTTGCAACCTGCGTTTGGAATACCACGGGTTCTTTTGCTCCTTTCTGCCACACCACAGGAACAGTACAGGAGGTCTGTTTCTTGCCGGGCGATGAGGACAACGACGGCCAGTTTGACTGCGCTGACGTTAATAGTTGCAATCAGGACCCGTTCTGCGGCTTCGGATTCGGCAGCGGCACCGGAGGTGCTGGGCTAGCCGCTGGAACAGTGAACAACACAGCATGCATACAGCACGACAACAACCAAGCTAATTGCCTCATCCAAAACGGCACCGGGCTTATGAACCTCACGCCGGTTTGCTATTACCACCCTGCTCCTGGCCAGGAAACGCAGTTCCCGACTTTTGGCTGGTGCGACCCGATATTTGAGCAGAACATGATTGGTGGAATGCTGGTTGATGTTCCTCCAGAGATGATTGGCTTTGATGGCTCAAACGACAACACCTCAGGCCAGAACTGGACAGACATCTTCGCAGCAGGCGTTCATGAGAGCCCGGGAGGCCAGGAGAAGTTTGACATTGGCATGGCTATGCTGAACCTTTCCCATTTTGCCGGGTGCAACAAGGTTAACGCTTACAAGACAGTCACTAAGAACCTTACTGAGAAGTTTTACCGCTTCATTGATTCTGACAACAACGAAAGCTCGGGGTGCTGGGTCAATGGCACTTTGTACGGCGGCCCCTCTCCTTTCGGAGCCCAGTTCAACCTTTCAGGCTTCGACTACAAGTTCTTCTACACGGAAAACACCACAAGCGGCGAGTACAAGGTTTCGTTCAAATGCGTATCTGGAAGCTGGATGCCGTTCTCGGCACAGCTTGCTGTCATGAAGGAGCTGTGCGTGCTGCCCAGCACTACGCCAGCAGGACAGGGAGGGCCTGAAGCAGGCAGCATGCCTGGTGGTGCACAGGTGATGGTGATTAACAAGGCAGACATTGGCAGCCCGAAGAACCCGATAAGGATTCTGCTGATGACTGCTAACAGCAGCGACAACCTGACCAGCCTTACGGATGCTGGTTCTGGAAGCAACGAGACCACTCCGGTTGACATCGCAGGCCCATTCTATTACACCCCAGGCAGCATTGACAAAAAGTTTGAGAACTGCCAGGCAACCGGCCAGGATGTTGATGGCGACGGGTTGACCGCTGACAACGACCCGGACTGTACATTGTTCAAAAAATTCGGTTTCGTGCCTTTTGAGGGCGGCACTCAGTGCAAGGATGGCAAGGACAACGACAACAACGGCAAGATTGACTGCAATGACGTGAGCTGCAAGTATGACCCGTTCTCTGGCTGCGGTTTCGGAATGACCTGCGACCCAACTGACAAGAGCCCGCCAAGCCAGAAGTGGCTTGAAGCCAGCATTTTCCCGGAAGGTGCATCGATCTCGTTTAATTCCGACGAGCCTAGCAACGGCACAATCACATTTTACGGCAATGACAGCAAGTGCTTAACCCTCAACTCAACGATAAAGGACTTCGGGCTGATAGATACAACTACAGGCAACGAGTACAAGCCGTGGCACGACGCACTAATAGACAAGTACAGCGTAAACGCCACATTGTACAGCAACAGGACGTATTACTACAAGTTCAAGATGTGCGACCTGTGCGGCAACTGCCTATCAGGCGCCTGCACGAACTTCACGACCTCTACAAGCTATACTGATTACGTGTTCAAGCCTGTTCCCTCGGCAGGCCTTCAGATAGACATACCTCAGTTAGGTGTGTCTGGAGATAGCATGACTTACGGCAAGAAGGTAAATGCGTCAAATGCCCAGAACATTGACATAACAGTAAAAGACCCAACCATTGGCTACAACATCACCCTGCACAATGTTTCAGTATTCTCAGCAGCCACGATTAATATAACTACTCTCTACTCTTCAAACTCAACAAGCAAGCTTGTCGGAATTAACAGCACGAGCTGGAGCACCATCCTGCAAAAGCTCGGCGTCAAGTACGTTACCATAACTATTCCTGACAATGGCACAAAGCTTGTGAAATGTGCCGAGGAAAATGTCTCGAACTGCGTTGACGTTACCAGCAACGCCA
>JACPIJ010000075.1 GCA_016188145.1 Candidatus Woesearchaeota archaeon
AGCAAGAAATGGACGATGTCAATCATAATCACAATAGGCAACTTTGATCGTTTAAGGTTTAACGATCTTAGAGAAAAACTTGAACGCGTAACCGCCAAAACCCTAGCAGATCGTTTAAAAGAACTAGAGAAAGAAGGCATTGTTAACCGGCAGTCATATAACGAAATACCTCCGAAGGTGGAGCACTCTTTGACAAAAACAGGGAAGCAGTTAATGCGCGCCCTTCACCCAATAATCCACTGGGCAGAAAGGAAAAGAAAATAGGCGTTTTTCCATTTAATCATAATAGCAATTCGCATTAATTATCGAAATTTTGTGCGAATTGCTAAATAGCAGATTGCAGGAAGAATTTACGAAAATTTATGCAATCTGCTATAACATACCAAAAGGCAGGTTTTGCGAATCTGCGCAAATCTTTAAATAACAGCCAAAAACGCCAAAGGCAGATGATACTTTACCTGCTGCCAATACTTGACCTTCTAACAGCAACAGTGCTTATACTGCATACGCACTTTGGCATATTCCCGCTGCCTGTTGTGCTGGTACACGGCATCTACCTCGGCATAAAAGGCCTCCTGTTTGCAAAGACTGACTTTGCAAGCAAGGTAGACGTGCTGTGCAGCATCTACATAATCATAGTTGCGCTTGGCATCTTTGTTAAGCCAACCGTCTCTCTAATAGTCTTCATCTGGCTGGTTCAGAAGGCCGTATTTGCTATGCTGCCTATAAGGTGAAAGGCTTTAGAAGACCCATCAATGCTGCCCATGGATATTCTGGCAAACTCTCAGGAAAGTTTAAAAATGACCAAAGAGGATAATGAGACGGGGTGATTTAAATCGTTCATATTATAAAAATAAAAGCCAAAATTGAAGAAATAAAAGGCAAACCATGGCATCCTGTAGAAGTCGCCAAGGTCAACGACCAAGTGATAAGGCTCGCCCTGTTCAAAGGAAAATACCACTGGCACAGCCACGCTGATGAAGACGAACTGATATTCGTCTACAAGGGCAGAATTGTTGTCCAGTTTAAAGACAGGCCAGATGTGGAGCTGGCTGCAGGAGAGCTCATAGTCATCCCGAAAGGCGTTGAGCACTGCCCGAAAAGCCTAGAGGACTCCTACGTTCTGATGTTTGAGCCAGCCAGCCTTAAAAGCAAAGGCGATTAATCATCAAAATCCGTTTCGTCTTCCTTGCTAAACTTGAGTGGTTTCACCTTAGTAAAGCCAAACATTGATTTCATAAATTTAACTCTACACGAGCGAAATTATAAATTTTTCTGAAATAAGAGGGCGCCACGGCCGGGAATCTCACAGATTACTGTTTTGAACCCGGAGGAGGGGTCGCCTCCCTGGTTTCTGAGGCCAGTGCAGTTACCAGCTCCTGCTCCCGCGGCAGCCCCATAACACTAATACGAAAATTCTTGATAACCTTTTCGCCCAATTTTCCGAAAAATTTCCAAAAAGGCAGCAATACTTACGGCATTTGTTGGAAGAATTTCGGTTAATTTGATAATTTCCGAAAAACGTTCATAAATATTGAAATAAAAAATAGAAAAGATTAAATATAGCACAATGCTTATTACTTGACAGGAGGGGTCAACTTTAGGCGGTTAGCCAGCACTGCCTTTTTCTTTATTTTTTCCTTATGAAAAGCTATATAATATATAAACTAGACAGGCTGCGAAGGCTTTATGGCGAATGCTACAATAGAAGAATTCGTGCGGAAATACCTCAAGGAAGGGCGAATGCTCCAAATAGCAACGGTTGATGAAGGCCAGCCCTGGAGCTGCACTGTTTACTATGCTTCTGATGAGGACCTCAACATTTACTGGATCAGCGAGCCAAACACCAGGCATAGCAGGGAAATCCAAAAGCACTCGAAGGTTGCCGGGTCGATTCCTATCAAGTTCGACGATTTGATAGTAATTGGAGTGCAACTTGAAGGGGATGCCGAGCTGGTGAAAAGCACCAGCGAGATTAAAGAGAAACTAAGACTTTATTCAGACAAATTCAACAGGGGCATGGACTGGTATGAAAGCTTCGTGGCCGGAAAGAATGAGTATAAGCTGTACAGGATTAGGCCAAGGCTATTCGTTATTTTTGACAGAGTAAACTTCCCGGAAAACAACAGGCAAGAATGGGAGCTATAGGACAAACAGCAAACTTTATAAACACCTTCCGGCTCCGACATTTTTTTAATGACCGATAGAGTTGGGGCGGCATTAAAAGCAAAGCTTGTTCTTCAAGACGGCACAATTTTCTCGGGCTTTTCATTTGGGGCTGAAAAGAGCGTTCCTGGAGAGGTGGTATTCAACACAGGTATGGTTGGCTACCCTGAAAGCCTGACAGACCCGAGCTATAAAGGGCAAATCCTAGTTTTGACTTATCCGCTTATTGGCAACTACGGAGTTCCTGATAACAGCAAGGATGAGCACTGGCTACCATTGCACTTCGAGTCAGAAAAGATACAGGCGGAGGGGCTTGTGGTTGCGGATTATTCTTTTGACTACAGCCACTACACCGCTGCCAAAAGCCTTGCCGACTGGCTGAAAGAGCAAGGCAAGCCGGCAATCTTTGGCATTGACACCAGGCAGCTTACGAAAAAGCTCAGGGAAAAAGGAGTGATGCTGGGCAAAATCGTTGTTGAAGGGTGCGGCGATGTTGAATTTGAAGACCCTAATCTGAGAAATCTCGTTGCTGATGTTTCTGTCAAAGAAAAAACAATTTACAACGGCAGCGGCAAAAGAAAAATAGTGCTAGTCGATGGCGGGGTAAAGTTAAATATTATTCGCAGCTTAATTAATCTTGGCTGCAGCGTCATAAGGGTGCCGTGGGACTACGACTTCTTAGCTGACAAAGAGCTGGACTTTGACGGAATTGTAATCAGTAATGGACCAGGCGACCCGAAAATGTACACGGCAACGATAAAGAATGTTACTGCCGCTATGGAAAAAGAAATTCCAATCTTTGGCATATGCTTAGGAAACCAAATTTTGGCATTGGCTGCTGGGGGAGACACGTACAAGCTAAAATACGGGCACCGCAGCCAGAACCAGCCCTGCATCAACACCGAAACAAAAAGATGCTACATCACAACGCAAAACCATGGCTTCGCAGTCAACATGAAAACCATGCCTTCCGGGTGGGAAGAGCTGTTTGTTAATGCAAATGACGGAACCAATGAAGGGCTGAAGCACAAGAGCAAGCCGTTCTTCTCTTCACAATTTCACCCAGAGGCAACGCCTGGGCCAGTAGATGCCGAATTTCTCTTTGATGACTTCATGAAGGTGATGAGATGATACAAACCGTAGGGCACAGAGGCGCAGCGGCACTTGAGCCAGAGAACACTCTCAGGGGCTTCAGGAAAGCAATCGAACTCGGCGTTGACTATGTAGAGTTTGACATACACCGCTGCAAAAGCGGCGAGCTGGTGGTCATTCACGACGAAACCGTTGACAGGACAACAAACGGAAAAGGATTCGTAGCGGATTTAACTTTGCAGCAGCTGAAGGTGTTGGATGCCGGGAAGGGCGAGCAGATACCGACGCTGCAGGAAGCCATTGATACCTGCAAGGGTAAGGTGAAGATGCAGATAGAGCTGAAAGACCCTGGGCTGGAAAAAGATGTAATCGATGCACTTACTAAAAATGGAATTCCTGAAGCAATAATAATCTCATTTTTCCATGAATTTGTTAAAATTGCCAAAGAGCAAGCAGCTGGCAAGAAAATCAAGATAAAAACAGGGGTCATACTTGCCGGCAATCCCATAAATGTGGTGGAAATGGCCAAGCTGGCCAACGCGGACTATGTTACCGGAAATCATTTCTACATGGATGAGAAAATGGCTAAACGAGTCAAGGAAGCAGGCCTTGGGCTCACTGCTTGGACCTGCAATACCGAGCATGACATCAGAAAAGTAATCGCGTTCGGGGCTGACATGATAGCAAGCGACAAGCCAGACCTGTTGGTGAAGGTGCTGGGGGAAAGATGAACAGGCCAAAAAAAGTGCTGGTTTTGAGCAGCGGCAGTATAAAAATTGCGGAAGCTGGGGAATTTGATTTTGCTGGAAATCAGTGCTTAAAATCTTTACGCAATGAGGGGATAGAAACTGTATTGGTTAATCCAAATATTGCAACTATCATGACGGATAAAAAGATAGCGGATAAAATTTATTTCCTTCCCATTACACCTTACTTTGTTGAGAAGATCATAGCCAAAGAGCAACCTGATGGGATATTTCTAAGCTTCGGAGGCCAGACTGCTTTGAACTGCGGCGTTGCTTTGCACGACAGCGGCGTGCTTGAGAAGCACAATGTTAAAGTCCTTGGAACTCAGATAGGGGCTATAAAGGCAACTGAAGACAGGGAACTTTTTGTGAAAGCGGTTGAGGCAGCAGGCCTGAAGACGCCAAAAAGCTTTGCTGCCACAAATGTCAACGACGCATTGGTGGCTGCCGACAAAATAAGATATCCAGTAATGATAAGGTCAGCTTATGCCCTCGGAGGCCTTGGAAGCGCAATATGCCACAACAACGATGAGCTGGAAGACGCTGCAAAACAGGCGCTGGCAAATGCGCCGCAGATACTTGTTGAGGAATACCTTGAGCACTGGAAAGAGATCGAATACGAAGTTGTCAGGGATAGCTATGACAACTGCATTACAGTCTGCAACATGGAGAATTTCGACCCCATGGGCATTCATACAGGGGAAAGCATAGTTGTTGCGCCTTCGCAGACGCTCACTAACCACGAATACCACAAGCTCAGGGAGATTTCCATAAAGCTGATACGACACCTGGGCATTGTGGGCGAGTGCAACATCCAGTTCGCATTAGACCAGAATTCTGACGAATACAGAATCATCGAGGTTAACGCAAGGTTGTCCAGGAGCTCGGCACTGGCTTCAAAGGCGACAGGCTATCCGCTTGCGTTTGTGGCAGCTAAATTGGCATTGGGGTATTCGCTGACTGAAATAAAGAACTCAATAACGCAAACAACGATTGCTTGTTTTGAGCCGGCACTTGACTACATCGTTGTCAAGATGCCAAGGTGGGACCTGAAGAAGTTCAGGAACGTCAGCAGGCGGATTGGAAGCTCGATGAAGTCCGTCGGGGAGGTCATGGCCATAGGCAGGACTTTTGAGGAAGCGATACAGAAGGCAGTAAGGATGCTCGACATAGGGGCAGAAGGGCTCGTTTGCAACGACTTCAGCCACGACATTGAAGAGGAACTGACAAATCCAACTGATGAAAGATTATTCGCTGTTGTTGCCGCAATGAAAAACGGCTATTCTGTAGACGAAATTCATAAGAGGACTGGCATTGACGAATGGTTCCTTTACAAAATCAGGAATGTGATAGAAGTAGAGAAAGAATTGGCAGCGGCGAAAGACATAACTCTGCAATTGCTGAAAAAGGCAAAACAGCACGGCTTCAGCGACAGGCAGATTGCAATAATCGGCGGCAGAGAAGAAAGCGAAATCCGGCAGCTGCGAAAGAAAAACGGTGTAATCCCTGTTGTGAAGCAGATAGACACCCTGGCTGCGGAATATCCTGCAAAGACAAACTACCTTTATTTAACATATAATGGCAACGAGAATGATATTGATTTTGGCAGTCATGGGAAAAAGAAAATAATAGTCCTAGGCTCTGGGGTTTACAGGATAGGAAGCTCTGTGGAGTTTGACTGGTGCTGCGTCAACGCAGTTTTTACCTTGCGGCAGCTTGGCTATGAGGCCATTATGATTAATTACAACCCCGAAACTGTAAGCACGGACTATGACGTGTGTGACAAGCTGTACTTTGACGAGATAAGCTCTGAGACGGTTGCGGCCATATACGAAAAAGAGAGCCCTGATGGCGTAATAGTGTCAATGGGAGGGCAGATACCAAACAACATAGCGATAAAACTGGCTGAAAACGGTGTTAACATTCTCGGAACAACGCCCGAAGGCATAGATAGCGCTGAGGACAGGTGGAAGTTCTCGAAGCTTCTTGATGAGCTTGGAATAGACCAGCCACAATGGAAGGAACTGACAAGCATAAGCGAGGCCAAAAAATTCGCAGCTGCTGCAGAGTACCCTGTCCTTGTCAGGCCTTCGTACGTTTTAAGCGGTGCCGCAATGAGCATCGCCTTCACCGATGAAGATTTGGAGCAATACCTTGCAAAAGCTGCAAAGGTTAACAAAGAATATCCTGTAGTGATAAGCAAGTTCATAACAAATTCCAAAGAAGTTGAGATAGATGCAGTAGCTGCGAACGGGAAGATGGTGCTGGATGCCATAACAGAGCACGTAGAAAATGCTGGAGTACATTCCGGGGATGCTACGATGGTCTTTCCGCCAAAGAAGCTTTATGTGGAGACAACTAGGAAGATATCGGAAATAGCTGCCAAGATTGCCGATGCGCTGAAAATAACCGGGCCATTCAACATCCAGTTCCTTGCAAAGGAAAACGAAGTCAAAGTCATAGAGTGCAACCTAAGGGCGTCAAGGAGCTTTCCTTTTGTTTCAAAGGTTTCAAAAAAGAACTTTGCAGAGGCGGCAACAAAAGCGATTTTGGGTCTTGAAAGGGGAAATGGTAAAATAACAGATGCCGCTGAAGGCATAAGCTGTGTTGGCGTGAAATCGCCACAGTTTTCCTTCACGAGGCTGAAAGGCGCAGACCCGCTGACAACAGTCGAGATGGCGTCAACAGGCGAAGTTGCATGTCTTGGAGCAACAACTTATGACGCGTTCATGAAGGCAATAATGGCTGCCGGGTTCAGGCTGCCGGAGAAGAACATACTCATAAGCATTGGTGGAGATGAGGCGAAGATTAAGTTCCTGCCGTATGCCAAAAAGCTGAGCAGTCTCGGGTTTAACCTTTTCGCAACCGAGCACACCGAGCTGTTCCTTGAGAAAAACGGGATA
>JACPIJ010000076.1 GCA_016188145.1 Candidatus Woesearchaeota archaeon
CCTCTTTTTCCACGGGAAAACACCTCAGATGTTTTCCCCAACTCCACCAGCCACTACAGCCGGTGGAGTTGTTAAATCTTTAGATTTTCAACAGAGCCCGCCACAGGGAAGAATTTAAATACACCTCTTGTTTCCGCTTGGGCTATGGTTGAACTGGCAAAAACAGTCCATGAGGAAAGGCAGGGCCGTGAGCCGGCTTCTGGCAGTGCTGGCAGCCGCGTCAGCCGCAGCGAAAGGCACAATGTTGCAAGCTCGCTGCAGCATTCCGAGCAGCGCGTTGGCGTTTTTGTTGATGTCCAGAACCTTTACTATTCTGCTAAGAATGTTTACGGCTCCAAGGTTAACTTTAGCAACATTCTCAAGGCTGCTGTTGGCAGGAGGAAGCTTGTTCGGGCCATTGCTTACGTTATCAGGGCTGATGTTAAGGATGAGCAGAACTTCTTTGATGCGCTTGGGAGCATAGGGTTTGAAGTCAAGGCTAAGGACCTGCAGGTTTTCTTTGGAGGAGCTAAGAAAGGCGATTGGGATATTGGGATTGCGATGGACACCATTGAGCTTTCTCCCAAGCTCGATACGATTGTTATTGTTTCAGGCGATGGAGACTTCCAGCCTCTTGTGCAGCATTTGAGGAGGGCGATGGGCTGCAGGGTTGAGGTTGTGGCTTTTGGCAAGAGCGCTTCCAGCAGGCTGGTTGAGGAGGCAGACAGCTTCCTGGACCTTGACAGCGCTCCATCGAGGTTCCTTATGAGGGCAAGTGTTGGCAGGTTTGTTGATGGAAAATGAGCCAAATCGATTCCGAAGCCCTTGAGCTTCACAGCATCATGAGGGGAAAGCTTGAGGTAAAGAGCAAAATATCGCTGGGCAGCAGGAAGGACTTATCCTTGGCTTACACTCCGGGAGTTGCCGCTGTTTCTTCCGCCATTGGCAACGATGGTGAATTGGCCTATAAATACACGATAAAGCAGAACAGCGTTGCTGTTGTGAGCGACGGCTCGGCGATTCTTGGCTTGGGAAATCTTGGGCCGAAAGCAGCCATTCCGGTCATGGAAGGCAAATGCGCCTTGTTTAAGGAGCTCGCCGGGATTGATGCCTTTCCGTTGTGCATCGATGCCCATACGCCTGATGAGATTGTTGCTGTCGTGAAAGCCATAGCGCCGGTTTTTGGTGGCATTAACCTTGAGGACATTGCAGCACCGAAATGCTTTGAGGTCGAAGCCAGGCTGAGAAAGGAGCTTGACATTCCGGTAATGCATGATGACCAGCACGCTACCGGCGTGGTTGTCCTTGCCGGCTTGCTGAACGCCTTAAAAGTTGTTGGCAAGAGAAAGGAGGATGTCACTGTCGTAATTAATGGTGCAGGGGCTGCAGGCATTGCCACGGCAAAGATGCTTCACCAGTCAGGAATCAGGGAAATCATTGCTGTTGACACCACTGGTGCAATATACGAGGGAAGGAAGGAGGGGATGAATCCAATAAAAGATGAACTCGCTGCGATTACAAACAAAAGCAAAAAGAAAGGCAACCTTGCCGAGGTTATTACTGGCGCTGATGCCTTCATCGGCGTTTCAAAGGCAGGCGTCTTGTCAAAGGAGATGGTGCGCTCGATGGCCAATAAAGCGATAGTCTTTGCGATGGCAAACCCTGTTCCTGAGATTATGCCTGATGAGGCCCGGGCGGGAGGCGCTGCTGTAGTTGCTACTGGCCGCTCTGACTTTCCAAATCAGGTTAACAACTCTCTTGCTTTCCCTGGAATTTTCAGGGGTGCCCTTGACGCCAGGGCCAGGGAGATAAATGAAGAAATGAAAATGGCTGCAGCAATGGCAATAGCATCGCTAGTGCCCGATCCCACAATGGAAAAGATAATGCCTGAGCCTCTCGACCGGGCTATTGTGCCTGCTGTTTCGAAGGCAGTTGCCGAAGCAGCAAGAAAGAGCGGCGTAATAAGGAAGTAAGAGGAAGTAAGCTGGATATGTGGTAATTGCTGTGCCTGCTGTCAAGGTTTGCCCAAAGTGCGGAAGCGAGAATGTAAAAATGGACCATACCAATCCAAAGGCTGCCGCTGGCTTTTCGACGCCTTCATACCTTTGCCTTGACTGCGGCTTTTCTGGGAGCTTATTTCCCGAGATTGAAAAGACTGGAAAGGGATAAAAGTGCAAGGAGCCTTTGTGCCTCAAATGAAGGCTGGCTTGGTGTTGCTTGCGGTTTTGGCCCTGCTTCTGGCGGGGTGCTCGCCGCAGAACGATGTAAAGAGTGCAGAACGGGGTGATGCTAAAATGTCTTCTTCCGACATATTGGATTCGGTAAATTGGTTTGGCCATGCCAGCTTCATGTTTACTGACAAGGCTAGCGGCAACCGCATCTACTACATCGACCCGTTCGAATTCAAAGGCGACGGCAAGGCAAACCCAAGTCGACAGCGGTCGACTGGGCCCAGTCGCAGCAGCGACTTGGGGGCGGACATAATCTTCATTACCCACGCCCACTACGACCACTGCGACCCCGATTCAGTCAAAAAGATTCTAAAGCCAGAAACAGTTATTGTTGTTCCTGGCGGCTGCAAGGAAAAACTGGGCGTCAGGGCTGAATTTGTTGACGCAGTTCCAAACAGGGAATACGACATTAAGGGCTTCAAGTTCCGCACAGTGCCTGCTTACAACATCAAGCCAGACCGCTTGCAGTACCATCCGAAAAGCAGCAACTGGGTTGGCTACGTATTCCAGCTTAACAACCAGACGGTTTACCATGCTGGCGATACAGACTTTATTCCTGAGATGAAGCAGCTTGGCAAAATAAGCGTCGCAATGCTACCAATTGGGGGCACTTACACCATGGACGTTGACGAGGCAATTGCTGCAGCCAACGCAATCAGGGCTGATGTAACTGTTCCAATGCATTACCGCAGGCTGCTTGGCAGCAACTACAGCTCTGCAGAGGAGGAATTCAGGGCTGGCGTGAAAAACAGCAGGGTTGTGATACTGGAGCAGGTTGCGTAGCTGGCTTACTTCTTAAACTTTTTTTCAACATCCTGCTCAACGATGACGTCTCCCGTGTAGCCGCAATTATTGCACTTATACCTCATGCCTGTTATTCCCATCAGCCTGTCTGGCCCTATGTCTGTTGAGCCGCATTGGGGGCATGTTCTTAATTTCATTTCTGTTTCTTCTTCCGCTGCCGTGGCTGCTGCGATGCAGAAATCTCCCTGGCATCCTTATTAGCATTTACTTTTTTGTACCCAACCCATATCAGCAGTGCCAGGACAGCGCCCAGTATTATCAGCTTAATAGCGTCCTGCAGCTGCCCCCAGTTCCTTATGGCAGCGATTACGAGGCTGAGTATTCCTCCGAAGAGGAAGCCGTTAGCAACCGCCTCTGCCTTCACAGCTATTCCCGTTATTATTGCCGCAACGCCAAACACTACCAGTATTACGAACACGTTTGAGTTCCTCCTGTTGTTGACGTCGTTGAACAATTTCCCGCACATTTCACAGTAAGCTTCAGTTGCGCATCCAGTAGAGTTGTATTTGAAAGCGACGTATCCCTTCTGTTCGCTACAGCTCTTCTGGAGCTCCTCGCTCACTTCCACCACTTGGCAGTCTTTCTGCTGCTGTTGCTGAAGCTGCGGCTCAGCAGGATAAATCTTGTAAGGGTAAGCCCTTGCAGCATCTTTGCAGAAGTCGTCATATTGGGGTGCTTTGTAGAAGACGCTTATTCCATAGTTGATAAAGAGGTTCAGGACTATTGCTATTGCCAGTGCCAGCGCCCACTTCTTTAAGCTGCTCATAACAATCACAGCACAAGCTCTGTCCTGCGGATGTCCGCCACCATGCTAAGGTAGCCGTCGCTTTTTGTCGCGTTTTTTATCCTGCACGCCTTGCTGTACAGGGTCTGGAAGAAGTCAACCAGTGCTGCCTCAGTGCTTGCCTGTTCGTGAAGCAGCACTACTGGGCTGTTGGTTAGTGATTCGCCATCAAAGTCGGTGTGTTCCCCTTCCTCCCTCGCCATAAGCTCGGAAAGCAGTTTTGCAGCCATCAGCTTTGGCTCGGCAATCCTTGAGTTCCAGTTCAGCTCCCGGTCCTTGCCATCGTTTAGGAGGATGCTTATGCCCAGGACTTGCTCTGCCGCAGAGAAGTGCGTAATCCTGAGCTTTTTCAGCGTGACGTAAACAACCTGTATGTTCCGTTCCATTTGGCCCTAATACCACACCACTTTTTCTAGCTACTCCCCTAATGCTATCCTCCTTGGCTTTTCATCTATAAAAAAGTTTCGAAAAGAACTGAAAGAAATCTGTTGGAAGCAAAACCCGCAAGAATCCGTTAGGCTGTTGCAGTTGCCATGGCTGCGGCAGCTGCGGCTGGCGTGGCTGCCTTGTTCTCGCTAACGATTATTGAGAACGAGCATGGCATCTTTTTTCCGGCTCTTTCAAGCGCGAGCTTTGCTGTTTCGAGTGCCGGCTTGTCAACCTGCACTGTAAAGAACCTGTCGCCAGCCTTAAGCTGGACAGCTACGCCTGTTGGCTTTCCAAACGGCTTCTGCATGCCTGTGCTTACCCTGTCTGCGCCTGCGCCCATGGCAAGCGACTTCTCCCGCAGAATGTGGTACGGGTATTTCCTGATTTTAAAGTGGAATGCGTTCTTGGCAAGCTTTTTCTCGAGCAGCCTTATGCTTGTCTGCCTTGCCGACTCTATTGCCTCCTGCCTTATCTGCAGCGTGTCCTTTGGAACGAGGTCAAGGACGTGGGTAAACTGCTTGAACGTGTCGCCCATGTCAAATCTCGTGACCTTTCTCGGAGGGCTCATCCTGATAAAGGACTTCTTCTTGAACTTGCTAATCCTGGTGTAAGGCCTTTCTACCGGCCTGTATGACCTGAACCTTCTCAGCCTTGCCATGCCCGAGAGGATTTTGCAGCAGGTTTAAAAAGGTTGCTGTCCTCCTCAGGCTTATGAAAAAGGCTATGAAAAAGGTCATGTGCTTCGGCACCTTCGACGTTTTGCATGATGGCCACAGGTTCTACCTCACTGGGGCAAAGAAGCTTGGCGATTATCTTGTTGTTGTTGTTGCCAGAGACCAGACCGTAGTGGAAGTTAAGAAGCAGCAGCCACTAAATGATGAAAATGCCCGCATTAAGAATCTGCAGCAGCTGGGAATAGCCAATAAAGTCGTCCTTGGCTACAGAGGTGATAAATTGAAAATCGTTGAAGAGGAAAAACCAGACGTCATATGCCTCGGCTACGACCAAACATTCTTTACCGAAGGCATAAAGGAAAAGCTGCAGCAGCGCGGCTTAAATGTTGAGGTTGTCAGATTGCCGGCTTACAAGCCAGAGGTTTACAAGAGTTCGCTGATTAAGAAGCAGTTACACGGCACCTAAGCTGATTTCTTTTTGCTCACGATTCGCTTTATTTCTGATATCTCGGATTGCATTTTCCTAACATCAACTTGGAGTGCCTTAAAGTCCATTGCCAATAGTCCAAATTTCTGTTTATATTCTGACATAAATTCCTCAGTTCTGCCTTTAAATTCAGAAAAGTGTGAGCAGCATCCAAATAGTGTAACAACAGTTGCTATTTGAAGCCCTACAACCAAATCCAATAATGTAGGAGAATGTCCTGCAATCTTGTACCATATGAGCGCAATCACAACAATCAACCCTACCACTGTAAATATATAAGAAGACTTTCCGATAAATTCAAGTACGTCCTGCTGGTCCATCACTCAACGCCCCTTATTACTAATATAAATAGCGAAATTGCAGCTATGGCCAGTAAAGCCATCATTAAAAGATTATCATAGCCGAACTTCTTGAATGTAAGCCTCTATTCTGTTCCTGGCATCTCGTAGTTTGCTGCCATAATACTAGTATTGTAGAACTTCTTAATAAGCTTTGCGCCTTTCTCGTCGGAAAATTTACGGTTTTGGCGTAGAATTGGCAACGGCCGTGAAAAAGTTTTCGGAATTGGTACTGTTTTGTGAGAACTTTTTCAGTCAAACCGCAATCTTTTTTGCTTACTGTATCCTTTTACGAACCTATCCGCCTTTTCCAGTACCTTCTTGCTGCTTTCGTAAGTCACTTTTTTCACTGCAGCTGCGAATTCCAGCCATAAATAATCGGAATGCTCAAACGACAGCTTCACGTCTTTCTCGGCAGCTGCCGTTTTGGCGAGCAGGAATATCACGTCCTTAGCAACAGTTTTCCCGTCTTTTTTGTAGAAGTAGCTTATCTTGTGCCTGAATCCGCTGATTAGCTTCAAATCAGTAAGCCCTGATTCTTCTTTTGCCTCCCTGAGAAGCGTTTCTTCCTCTGTCTCGCTGCCCTCAATGTGGCCCTTTACGAAGTCCCAGTGCCCTGCGCCGTAATGCAGCAGCAGGTATCTTGGCTTCTTGCTCATGTCGTCAATCCTGAATATTATCGCGCCTGCAGACGTTTCTTTCATGTTTGGACAGCTTGCCTGGCTTCTTTTAATATTTTCCTATCTGCAAATGAGCGTGTCCAGTGGAACGTGTGCGTTTCAATATATTTATATAGAATTCTCAGAAATCTTTTCCTATGGCATCAGGAGAGAGAAAAAAGGCAAAGGATGAGCTTCTGCTGGTTGGCGGCCAGGCGGTTATTGAAGGAGTGCTAATGCGGAGCAGGGAGAGGACTGCTGTTGCGGTCAGGACAGAATCAGGAAGGGTTGTAAAGAAGGTTTGGAGGATTTCACCTCTCTCGGCGAGGGTCAGGCTTTTCAAATTCCCGGTTGTCCGGGGCGTTGGAGTCCTTTACGAGACTCTTTCCATTGGCTTTAAGGCGCTCACTTTTTCTGCAAACGCCGCTGCCGGCAAGGACGAGAAGGGCAAGGATGTCCTTGGAAAGCGGGAGATGTTCCTTTCGTTTGCTGTCGCAATAATTCTTGCTGTTTCGCTTTTCATTGTTGCTCCGCTGTTTCTTGCCAAACTCCTGACAAAAGGCAGCAGTCATACTCTTCTTTTCAACCTTGTTGACGGGATTTTTCGCCTGCTGGCTTTTCTTGCTTACCTTGTTTTCATTTCTTTCTTCAGGGACGTGCAGCGCCTGTTCCAGTACCATGGCGCTGAGCACATGACAATCCATGCCTACGAACACCATGATCCCCTGCTGCCTGTGAAAATCAGGAAATACCCCACTATGCACCCAAGATGCGGCACCAGCTTTCTTCTCATTGTGATACTTTTGAGCATACTTGTTTTTTCCCTTGTGAACCCCGAAGGCTTTATTCTGAAGCTGCTTTCAAGGATATTGCTGCTGCCGGTTATAGCTGGCGTCGCATATGAGCTTCTGAGGCTTGGCGCAAAGTTTGAGAAAAACGCTTTTATGAGGCTTCTTGTTTTTCCTGGGCTGCTGCTGCAGCGGATAACAACGAAAGAGCCTGATAACAGCCAGATTGTTGTTGCTGTTGCAGCGCTTAAAGCCGTCCTGAGAGTGAGGTGAGCATGACCTTTTTAAGAAACCAAATCGTGCTTGCACGATTTGTCCCGTCGCAAATCGGGCAACAGCCCGATTGCGCAGTCGGTTGCTGCCGACTTGCGTCCAAAGACGACGTGGAAATGTCAATCAAAAAATAGAATACTAGTATTTTTCCCTTTCTTCCCGCTCGACCGTTTCCCTGGAAATCTCGTCTATCAAATCCTGTGCCTGCGTTGCCTTTTCCAGGGTCCCGTCCTTGTCGCAGTAAGGGCATCTTATGGGCATCTTGTCAGTCTTTGGGACAAACTGGTAGTTGCAGCTCGTGCAGTAAAGCCTTCCAACATTCATGTTCCAAGCAATTATGTGCAAAGTATTTAAAGTTTTTCTAAAGAAGCTACGGAAGCGGCTTTTACTTTGTCCTGTTGTGCGCTCTCAGGCTCGGCCTTATCTTTTCAGCGCCAGTGCCCTTGTGGTAGAGCCCCCTTCTCCTCTTTGC
>JACPIJ010000077.1 GCA_016188145.1 Candidatus Woesearchaeota archaeon
GCCCGATTGTTCAAACGTGGGAGTCCAACTGAACGCTGCTGTGCTGTTGCTGAAGCTTGCGCCCTGAGGCAGCTTGGTAGCGTTGTATGTAAGGATATCGCCTTCGCTGTCAGTCGCTGCAACTGCGAATGATAACGTTCCGTTTTCAGAAACGGTCCTGTTGCCGATGCTTTGCAGTATTGGTGCTGTGTTGCACGCCCTGTTCTCGTCAACCTGGCCGTTGCAGTTGTCATCAACGCCGTTGCATGCCTCGGTAGCTGCTGGACTTATTGAATTGTCGTTATCGTTGCAGTCTGTGCCGCCAGAACAGCCTGTTGGAAGGTAAGTGTCCAAGTCAGCGTCGGTGCACTGCTCAAGCACTGCGGAGTGCCGCAAGCCATAAATCTGGTATTGTCCTGTTTCCTTGATGTATTGGCAGAACAGGGGCTCGCAATCTTCCTGGTTATTGCCACTTCCGCTGTTCCCACTGCTGCCTCCCCCGCCTCCTCCGCTGCCGCAAGTCCACCCAGTCCTTGCATAAGGCGGTCCTGTGGTTGGGAAGTCGCACTGGAGCAAAGTCTCATCATTGCTGCCGCAGCCGCTGGTGACTTCAGTTACCGCCCCAACTTCTTTATCCTTGATGCACACAGCATTAGAGCCAGTGACCAGCTTGTCTACAAACACCTGCTTCCTCTTGCCCTTCAAGTCCAGGCCCTTAACCAAAGTGAATCCTTTGTCGCTGCCCTTCTGCTGCTTCTCTATGCTCAGGTTCCTGAGGAGTACGTTGCCTTTGCTGAAGTTGAAGCTGAACTGAATGAGCGGCTTTCCGCTGTTGTTTATCTTAACCGTCTTTGTTTTCCTGCCCTTGTCATCGCCTTTGTCGTCTTTGTCGTCAACCACTTCAATTTTGACATTCTTGTTTTCACCTGTGAAGTTGATGTCCTCGCTTTTCCCTATAAAGTCGTCTTCATCATCCTTCACTCCATCGTTGTCATTGTCATCATCAACGCAGTCTGCAATGTTGTCGTTGTCTACGTCACCAAAGCCTTCATCAACTAAGCTGTCGCAGTCGTTATCCAACCCGTCACAGCTGTTCTCAATTGCCTCATATTTGCTGCTGTAGCCGATGTAAGTTGCTGCTGTGCAGCCTGGCCATTTTCCCTTGCTGTCGCAGGTTACGTTGCTGCCGCTGCAAACGCCTTGCTGCAGGGCGCACAGCTGTTTCGAAGCTTGCCCGCATTCCATTGTGTCAAGCACTGTTATCAGCAGCTCAGCCCTTGCCTCTGCCTGGCCGTCACTAACTATAACAGTAAGGTTGTAGCTGCCGCTTTCGTTGTACTTCGGGCTAAACGCAAAGTAATATGTCGCTGAAACCAAGCTGCCATTCAGCAGCCATTTGTAAGTCAGCGGGTCTCCGTCAGGGTCTTCTGCAAGGACGCTGAAGTTCTTGGTTTGGCCTTCATTCATTGTCACCTTTATCGCGGCAGGCGCAATTCCATCGTAGCTCGCGTTATCGCCGTCTGTGGAGTTCTGCAGCTTTGGCGGGTTGTTCGGCTTCTCAAGCAGCCACTCCACGGTGTTGATTACCAGCTTTCCCATTGCTGCGGCATCTGTTATTCCATCTGCCGAAAAGGCATAGTAAGCTGTTTTTCTGCTGCTGCCAGCACTTGCCGTTATGGCTGCCTTTCCGCTCTGCCACTCAGCGACAACATCAGCATTTTCAGCCGCAGCTTCAACAGCATCGGGGTAAGGCGATTTCTCCTTGCTGATGCTCACGTTTGTTATGTTTGCCGTTATGGCATGCTGCTTCAGCACCAGCGTTTCATTTTGCGAGTCGTTCAGGAGCATGTCGCTGCCAAATGCTGCTGCCGTGATTTGCTGCAACAAGCCGCTTTCAGCGTTGTCAAGGCCAACGTCAGACCCTTCCAATAGCAACCCTCCGCTGTAGTTGCCAATCGCAATCGCGTCATCGCTGCTTATGGTGCCGTTGAAGTAGTCGCCAGCTGTCCACACAACAGCTTTATATTCGCTCAGCTTGCTGCTGCCTGGAACGCCCTGCTGCTTTGCATCCCAAACCTCAGCGCAGTAGCCGGCATTCCTCAGCACATCCAAGAATTCGTCGCTGCTGCTGGGCTCAGGCGTTGAGAAGAACTCTGCGTCGTTGTCATCAACGATGAGGACTTTCTGCTTACTGCAGATGTAAAGCGTCTCAAGCAGCTGGTTGTTGGACTCGTTGTGCTCTGCAATGTCGTTCTTTTCATCGGCAACCGCTTTAAGCTTGAAAACCCCCTTTGGCGATTTCAGCTCAAACCTAAGCTTCTTCCTCTCACCAGGTGAAAAAGAGGCAAGCTGCTCTGCGGGAAGGGCTGTGTCGGAGTATACGGTAACTTTTGCCTCTGTGGCTGTCCCGCCAAGGTTTGATACGTTGAGGTCAACAAGAATTGCGCCTTTGCCTTCGTCGTAGCTGTAGCTGAGGCCGGAAAGCGCCAGGTCAGGCAGCTTCGGGTAAACCGTCAGGTTGAAGTCCTTGATGTTGTTTGCGTAGTTGTTTTCCTCGATTGCGAAGTCGCTGTTGGCAAACACTGTTACAGTATGCTGGCCTGCTTCCAGTTTGGTACTGAAGGCGTATTCGTATGGAACAGGATACTTCCCACTGCCACTTTCACCACTTCCCTCTTTAGCAGCTCCCTCACTTAAGTTTCCACCGTCAACCAGAACCTTAACCTTCAGCGGGCTTGCAAGCTTCTCAGTGCTTCCGGTTACAGCGGTTGCGGTGAACTGCTCGCCTTCAACGATTATCCCATTGCCTGAGCCGCTTTCGTAGTCTAGCTTCACGCATTTTCCAGCTTCATCAGGGTTGTTTGAGGTTGTTCTTCCGCCACTGTAAACGCACTCCATTCCTTTTGGGCAGGCAAATCCGGCAATCCCTCCGCACATGCCGTCTGGCCCTTCTCCGCCTGCGATGCTTTCGTAGTACTGCTTTGCGAGCTCGCACTCTTCCTGTCTTGTGAAGGTTGTCACGTTGTCAGCACCGCAGCCGCTGCCGCAGTTTGTGAATTCGCACTTGTTCCCATTCAGTTTCCACATCTTGATGCAAACCATAGCGCAGATAGGCCCTAGTTTCTTAATAATGAGCGGATATCCGCCACTGCCTTTTGCGCCGTACTTTATCTCCAGCGGCGCAACATCAACTGTGCTGTCTTCAAGCAGCCACTTCAGCGTGCTTGTTGCAATCGCTTTCGCATCCGAGCCGTTCAAAGCAGAAATGCTGAACGGCAGCAGCAGCGACTTTTGTTTTCCTCCATCTTCGCTTTCGTAAGCAACGATTGCTGACCCTTCAGTTTCAAGCCCGCTCCATGCCGCAAGTTCAACGCTGCCGTTGTAATGTCGCACTGCGTCAGGGAACGGGTCAAGCGTGGCGTTGAAAGGCAGCTGCGAAGCAAGCCCATAAACTATCGGGTGCTGCCTCGTTACATTAATGCTAAGGCTGCTCATGTTGGCAACCGAACTCACTGTAAAGCCAAGGTCTGTTTTCAGCTCGCTGTGCAGGACATCGCGCATAAAGCTGTCGCTGCCATGCCTGAATGCCACGTCGCTACCTTCCACAACAACCTTGCCTTTTTTGCCGTAATAATCAGCCAAGGCTGCCGCGTCGCTGCCGTCAATGTTCACCAAGTCTGTTCCGGTCGTCCACACAACAGCGTCAAACTTTTCGAGGTAGCTGGCTGGAGGGGTTGTGCTTACGCTCCTGTCAAGCGCAGAGAGGCATATTCCGCTGCTATCTGCGGCAGCACTTTCGAACGCGGAAGCCTGTTCATAAGTCCTTGCCACGAGCAGTTTTTTGCCACTGCACACCGCACTGCATGTGCCCATTACGCCCTTGCCATCGCCGCCAATAACGGCAAAGGCCGGGTCACTGCCACCAATGCATTCAGTGCCAGTTTTCATGACAAAACTTAAAGAATCACTAACTGCGCAATTGCCGTATTCGTCACAAGCCTTAAGCAAAGCAGTGTAATTGTATTTGCTGCTGAAAGTGTCAAAAGCTGTTACAACAACTTGCTTTTCTTTTCCGGAACCGAAAATTATTTTGGCGGTGTAGTTCACGCTGACAGGGAATGGCGGTGAATATGCTAATACACAAATACCGGTACAGGGGGGCTTTTCACCCTGGACGAGAAGTGTAATGTTTGCAATGCTGCTTTGCTCAGCAAGGGTTGCCACAAACACTAGCGGATTATTGTTTGTCAACTTAGCATTGTAGCTGGCATTCAAAATCTGCGGTGCAATGTCGTCAGCAACGGTCACGTTCGTCTCGTTCACGAGGCTTCCAGCACCATAATCTGTTAGTATCCTGAGCGTGTAGTTTCCAGGCCCAACCTCAAGCGCGTTATTCACCGCAGCTGTTGCCTTTGAATTCGCGGCAATGGTTACCGGCTGCATCCTTATCTCCTGCATCACAGTGCCGTTGTCAAGAAGCTGCAGCAATGCAGAAAAGTTAAGCTCAATACCGGCACTGTTGACAAACATTACGGTTCCTGTTAGGTTGCTGCTCAGCTTCTGCTGCTGCGAAATGCTGATTCCCTCAACGTTGCCAAAGTCGCCTGTGATGGATGTGACTTTGAAGTAGGCTGTCCTCGTTACTGTTATGCTTGAAGTGTCGCCTGAGCCGCTGCCTGCTTCTCCCCCTGTTTCGCTCCCGCTTCCTGAGCTTCCGCCAGTTCCCCCATAATTGACAGCGGCGTCAACAACGTAGTTCCCCATCAAGGCGGTATCAGAATAATCGTAAGTGTAAACGTTGCCCCCGATGCTGCTGAAAGTGACGTCTGCTTTTGCGTTGTTCGGCTTTGTTATGGTTGCCTTGACGCTGTTTACAGTCACGTCATCGTAAACCCTGACAGTAATCTTCTGGGAATTGCCGCTTATTATCTGCTGCTCAAGCTCCACATTGACTTCCAGCCCTTCCTTGTAAGCCAGAGCCTTAGCCAAGTCTATAAGGCCGAAGCCGTAGCTAGTGTCCTTCCCGATATCTCCAAGGTCGAGGGCTGTTTTTTCCAGTATGCGCGCAACATCGCCCTGATTAAAGCCCGGGCTCTTGCCAAGCAGCAGCGCAACCGCTCCGGAAACGTGAGGGGCAGCCATGCTGGTGCCTTTCTTTGACTCGTAGCCGCTGCCTGGAACAGAAGACGTTACGTCAACTCCGGGTGCTGCGAAGTCCGGCTTAATTCCAACTCCGGCAATGTTTTTCCCGCTTGAGAAGCACGCAACGTTCTTTGCATCGTCAACCGCCCCTACAGTCAAGACGCTTGGAGAGTTTCCGGGCCACGTTACACCCTTGAACTGGCCGCAGGTAAGAGACGGGCAGCCGGAGCCGCAGTTGCCGCTGGAGACAACAATCACTGCCCCTTTGGAGACAGCATCCTTAATCTTTTTCTCAAGCTCGCTGTTAAGCTCGCCAACGCCTCCTAGGCTCATGCTGATAACTTTCGCGCCATCATCAGTAGCCGGATTTTTGTCTGGGTCAATGGCCCAGCCTATTGCCGCGATTATGTAGTCAACCTCGCCTGAGCACTTTCCATCCGGGTTTAACGCGATGACCTTTGCATTCAGCAACTGCGCATCAGGAGCAACGCCATCATACTGCCCTCCGTTTGCCTTTGTTCCAGCCACGATGCCAGCAACGTGGGTGCCGTGGCCGCAGTCGTCAACAACTGTATCGCCGCTGCGGAAATTACCGTTAGTAAAGTCCCACTCTGCAACGATCTTTCCCTTAAGCATAGGATGATTCTTGTCAATTCCAGTGTCAAGCACCGCCACCCTAACTCCAGAGCCCTTGTAGCCGGCATTCCAAAAAGAGTCGGCTTTAATTACAGGAACACTGGAATCCAAAGTCGGGAAAACCTCGCCCCTACTTGCAACGGCGGTGATGTCCTCGTCAGAAGCCAGTTCGATAAGTTTGTCAGCATCAACCTCCACAGCGAAATACTTCGATGGTTTATCAGCAAGGTCTACAACGTTCAGAACTCTTCCTCCAATCTTCTCGATTTCGCCAGCAATCGGCTCATCAGACTTCACAAGCACCTCAACCTTCCTTTTCTCAGCAGCCTCCTTCGGGCTCTTCGCCGCAGCCGCCAGATACAGCGCTTCCTTTACCTCCTCCTTCACGGCGGGCTCGAGCTTCACGTCAATTGCAGGCGGCAAACTGTTAAGCTCCTGAAGCTGCGCAATAAGGGAGCTCTGCGCTCCCTTATCAACCCCGTTATTGCTGCCGAACGGGAGGAAGGAAACGGCAAGCAGGACGAGCAGCACTCCGAGTAAGAGAATGGCGGATTTTTTGGCGGCTGTTATTCTGCTCATCTTAACCTTCCCGTATTATTTCAGTTCACCGTACCAATGATGTGAGCGTCAAGGCGGCCTTATGTTTGTATCACTACCCTTTAATTTCAAACTTCATAGCATAGCTTTCTGCCAGCCCATCTGGAAGCTGAACGCCCCTCCTGCGGAGCTCTTGGCGGATGAAATAGCGAGGGTAAGATGGTTGTGGTACTTTATTTTTTAAAATGCCAACACCACCGTCGTCAGCCGTAACAATCTTTTCAACATGCTTTCTTATCAGTTCAACCAATTCATCTCTTGGCATTACTTTTTCAATCTCAGCAAGTTTAGCTGCCAACCCGCCGTCATGTAAAAAATTGTGAAACGCTTCAGGACTAAAGTCACTGAAAAAAAGCGGGGGTTCTACACAAAACAGATAAGGATTCTGATAATACTCCGCTTGGTCTATCAATGGTCTATGCAGCTCGGACATTGTGGCATGTGCTGATCCGTAAACCGGCTTAAGTTCAGTGCAAGCCGCAAGGAAAATTTCATGAATCAAATCAATCTCTTTAGTGTAGCTGTAATCCATCGTATATGGTTCAAAAGAAAGCACAGATGCTCTACCAAGAGAGGGAATTGGTCCTGAAATTAAATGAAAAAGGATATAACGTGGTTCTCGAAATTCTGCTATTTTCATCTTAATTTCTATTCCTTGATCCGTGTCGTTGCCGACAACTATTGCATCAGGCCATCTTTGGTGCAGAAGTTTCAAAAACTTTTTTCCCTTCCCAGTGCCGTTTCCCTCAAAAAATAAAATCATACCCGTATAAGCTTCAACCATGTTCATCCTCCTCCTTTTGCAATTTCTTGACTTAGCTTTCTTGCTACTTTCTCTATCTCGCTGAAAGTTGCTTCAAGCTCTACATACTCTGCCTTAAAACCAGCATTCCTAATATCGTTGATCAACCCCTGCAGCTTTTTTGATTTTACGGCTTCGCCTTTCGGAATGACTATCATTACTTCAGAGGTTTCTCCGGTAACCTCTTTGTACGCATTTAGGCGATTAATGAGCTTTGTTTTTATCCCGTTTTTAATCCCCGGAGGGAAAAGCCGAATTTTGTCAGGTATTAAATCATCTAGGAGGGATGCTTGCATTGTTTTTACTTCAGTGACTATTGGCCTGTCATTAATTTTGTAGAAATCATCAAAATCCCCAAGGGCATGAACAAATTTACCCTCGCCATTATTCTTCCAAATCTGTAATTTGCCCTTGTTATCGTATACTATTTTATAGTTACTTGAACTGGCAAATACTTCGCCAGCTTTTCCTGTTGGCCTCAAAAATACGGCTCCCTCCTTAACGAGTGCATTGGCGGCTATATCTGCTGTCTTAACTGCTACTCTCTCACCAAGTTCACCTACCATCTCATCAAGTGTTTTAAGCCCAGCAGCTTTGAAATCTGCAGCGGTAGTGGCCCGCAGCATCTCTCCAACGGCTTCAGCTATTTCCTTTTTGACGCCTGCATTGCTCATTACTTTGACAAGCATCCCAACTATGTTGTCGTAAAGCTGCAGGCTTCCGCCAATTAATTTATACCCGAATTCCTTAGCGCCGTCAACAACCTTTATGACGGTGTCACTTTCTTTTACTACCTTAATACCGTATCCTAAAAACTTCTCAACATATGGAATTGCGTAGACCGCTCCTTTTATAGTAACAAAAAGTTTACCAGCCGCTTTTACAAGCCATGCTCCCGGAATTACGCTAAGACCCACAAATGCCACTTCCGGCATACATTTCTCCCAGGTGTTTTTTCCTAGGGCTGTCCACTTTTTCCCGCAATTGTTTACGTGGTCCTTGTCTATTGCGTTGCCTATAATCAGTCCTATCAAATTGCAACTGGTAAGTGTCCACAGCGTTTTCCCAGTAGCGCCCCACCAGCTGTCCGTTTCTTCAACGCATTTGGAATAGTCACCGAATGCCCATGTAACAAATCCTACTGTAACTACAGCGACAACGATAAACGGAATAGCCTCAGGAACGTATGTCGCATTGTAAGTTGAAGCCGTTAAAACTGCGCTCTCAACCGAGCTTGGTCCCTGGCTTAATATGTTCTGCTGCGCTGTTACAATGTTAGCCGTTTTATTCTCAAACGGCTCATCAACGACTATGTCAAAAGAATACTTGTGGTCATATGGCTCTTCTCCTTCCTTGTCGGCTATCTTCAGTCCTATTCCCAACTGGTGAGTTCCGTAATTGACTTTTGAGATATACAGATTTCCAAATATATCCGTAAGCCCTTTCTCGCCATTGTCCAGAAAAACATACGCGTTGTAAATCGGATAGCCCTCGTCCTTTTCTGAGTGCAAGGTTCTTACCCTAATCTGCAATTCACCAAACTGTTGAGCCGCAGTTGCACAGGCGCAGCTGAAGCTCGCGTACTTGGCGCCGTCAACGCCCACAGTCTTCTCAGCACAGAAAGCCTTGTCAGGGCACTCAACTTTGACTGTTCTGCTCCCGTAGCCTGTCTCAAAGCCCAGCTTCCCATCGATGCCTGTCGTACCCTTAGGAACGCCGTCAAGGTAAACATAGGCTCCACTTATCGGCTTGTTAGCGCTGGCACCGCTGCTGTAATAAACGTCAACATTGATTGTCCCTTTCGGCGCGAGGCTGCCGCAATCGGAAGCGCAGTTGTTGTATGTTTCGTTTCCCGCGCATTTGCCATTGCCGCAGTATTCCGGCTTTGATGACAGGCAGGCGTTGAAGCCCTGTGCTGTTCTCACGTTGTAAAGTGTGCCCCCTTCTCCGCAGTAGGGCTTGCCTGATGACGATGGGCAGTCGGAATCGGAATCGCAGTCACAGTTGGCAGAAGTCCCATCGGGAACGCTGCATTTCTGCGGCTCGCTGCTCTTGTGGCACTGCTTGTCGCTTTCCCACCAGGCCTCTCCAGGAGGGCAGCACCTTAAAGTGTCGCCGAAGCATTTGCCCACATCCGTTTTTTTGTTGCACACCTGGTATTTGCCGTTGCAGTTCTCAACTTTCCTGCCGTCGCAGAAGCCATCAGCTGGAAAGCAGAAATTGTTGGCAGGGCAAAAGTACGGATGCTCGGGGAGGCAGCAGCCTGGCTTGCTGTCAACGCACTTCACATTATACTTGCTGGGCTCATTGCACGCCCACCACTGGCCGCCGCACTTTATTGAAGAGTCGCACTGCGGCTTCTTCCAGCAGCTGCCCGTTTTTTCGCAGTAGTACGGGTCAGGGTTGCTGCAGCAGCCCTCATCAACCTGTCCGTTACAGTTGTTATCCTTGCCGTCACCGCACACTTCAGACTTTCCAGGATTAACGCTTGCATCGTTGTCGTTGCAGTCAGAGCCCTTGCTGCAGCCAGAGCCGTAGCCGTCACCGTCGTTATCAACGCATGGCGTGGTGCAGTATGCTGTGCCGTCAGAGCCGCAGTTCCAAGTCTGCCCGGAAGGGCAGGGTTTCCAACAGGATTTTCCACAGAACTTGTCCGCAGGGCCGCAGCAGTATGCTCCACCCCAAGAGCCGCAATTCCATGTCTCTCCACTTGAACAAGCTGACCAGCACTGACCGCCGCATTCCCTGTTGCCAGCGCAGCAGCCCTCATCGGTTTGCCCGTCACAGTCGTTATCAATATTGTCGCCGCATTTCTCTGAAGGAACAGCACCACAGCCACCACAAGCATTTTTAACTCCTTCGTCAACTGAGCCGTCACAATCGTCATCAACACCATTACACGTTTCTGACTTTCCAGGATTAATGTTTGCATTGTTATCGTTGCAGTCGCTTCCTTTGCTGCAGCCGGAGCCGTAGCCGTCGCCATCGTTGTCAGTGCATTGTGTGGTGCAGTAAGCACCTGAAGAGCCGCAATTCCATACCTGACCTGCAGGGCAGTTTGTCCAGCATTTGCCAGCGCTGCTGTCACAGAACTTGGCACTGTTGCTGCAGCACACTCCTCCGCTGGAGCTGCAGTAAAAGGTGGAGCTTGAGCTGCAAGAAGTCCAGCATTTGCCAGCGCTGCTGTCACAGAACTTGGCACTGTTGCTGCAGCACACTCCTCCGCTGGAGCTGCAGTAAAAGGTGTTGCCCGAGTTACAATTTGACCAGCACTGGTTGTTGCAATTCTTGTCCCAGGGCCAGCAAATGACTTGGGCGTCGGCATCGCTTTCGGACAAGTAGCTGTAATCCAGTTGTGATGAATGCTCGCCTGGCTGTTCTTCTGGCACAGTTTCAGGCACTTCGCCACTATTCTCGCTATTGCTGATGCTGCTGAGCTGTGCTGACACGCTTACAGGCAGCATTACCAGTAGAAGAATCACAAGAAAGGTCGCAAACCTGTTGACTGGCGCGTGTCTTTTAGTCATTCAAATCAACTGAACAGCCTTTTGAAAAAGCTTGCCACTTTCGAAAAAAACGACTGTGATTGGGGCTTCTGCTCAACCGGCTTTGGGTATGCCTCGTCGCTGAACTGCTTCACAATCTCAGCAATTTCTTTTTCGGAAAGCTCTTTCCCGCCATATTTTGCTTCAAATTCTGCTTCGTGCTTCTTAGCAAACGCCGCATACTTCTTCACGAGTTCTGCATCTGGTTCACTATCGGGAAGGTATATGCCTTTTTCCTTTGCAAATTTTCTTATGTACTCAGCTGCCGCTGCCGTCTGTTCTGCATCCAGCTCGTCCAGACTGCCCGCAACAGCAGGCTGATATGACGGTGCCTCAGCAGCAGGGTAGGAGGCAGCCTCTCCTGCAGGCGTGCTAACTGGCACGCTTTCAGGCACGGGCTGGGACTCGGGCTCGGGAATTGGAGCACTTACTGGCGTCGGCTTGGAATCAGAATCAGGAGTCGGCACGCCTATCACTTCAGGCAGATAAACTTGCTGCGCAGGAGTTATCCCACACTCTTCCGCCTCATCAATGATACAGTTCCTGTTATTGTCAACGCCATCGCACAGTTCAGTTTCGTTTGTAACGCACACCCCGCCGCAGTCATCCCATAATTCGTCCTGGTTTTTGAAGCCGTCATGGCAGCTTGGCTTTGCTTCTTGGCTGGCTTGCGGCTCACCTTTTATCGGTGCTGGTGCCCCCACAACCTCCCCAGCGTTGGTTTTGCAGTTGACATCAACCATGCAGTCCCTATTGTTGTCAATGCCGTCGCATAATTCCAAAGTAGTTGGGCTAAAGCAGCTCCCGCCGCAATCCACACCTTTCTCGTCGGCATCCTGAACGCCGTTAAAACAAGGCGCGGCTGTAGGGACTGGCATGGCTTGCGCAGCTGTTGCCGCACTAAGCAAGGCTGCAAGCGCAAAAATTATGGCAGTCAAAAATCTGTTAAACCCTTTCATTCTTTTCATTCCCTCAACACCCCCAACCGTTGTTTGCAGCTGATAACACGTTCATGCTTAAATACCTTCTTTACATGTCTTATATAAATCCGATATTAACCTCATATTTCCCGCATAAGCCGTTGCCTTTGCCCTTCTTATGCCTTCCCGCCAAAACTCCGGAAAAGCTGCTGAAAAGCTGAAAGCTTTGCGGCTGTTGCCGCATTTTTTCCAGCAAAACATCTTTTTTTCCGAAAGCTTTTCAGCCAAGCCGGAAATTTTCCCGGCAAAAGCGGAAAGAGCACGGCTCATTCTATCACCACTTTCATTATGCTGGGCACCCTGTTGATGTCATTCACAGTTATATTGAATTCTTTGGTAGTTTCATAGTCTAGAGGCAGGTATAATTTCGCATCTGAGACAATTATGCCGATGTCGCCAACTGATACCTTTACCCTGTGCTCTCCCGATTCGTCATAGCCTGGCGTGTAAGTGTAGGCTTTATCGTATGAGACAGGCTTCCCGTCAAGCCTCCACATATAATGGAGCTTGTCGCCTTCAGGGTCGTTGGCAATCACCTCAAGTTCAATGGTTTTGCCTTCGTTAACTGACATCCCATTGTCCGGATTCGGGACTATCGCGTCAATTATCGGGGGTTGGTTTTCCTGAATGGCGGGAGCCGTTACTTCGAAATCGTCTATGTAAAGCTGGGCGCTTTCCCCGCTTCTGGGGTCCCTCCACGTCCTCCCAGTGTTCCAGTATAGCTCGCTCAGAAGTGGAGCGTACTTGGTGTCGCTGCCGACAAGGTTGCCGTCAAAATAAAAGTTAACAGTGCCATTTGCTCTCTCAATTATTATATCATGCCACTTCCCAGGCTCCCAGTTTGGAGGGTCGTACTTGCCGTGGATTCCCTTGCCTCCATCATCATGCATGGCGCCAATGTTGAAACCCTTTGTCGCGCCGTGGAACTGCCAGTAGTAGCCCCGGTGTCCGCTGCCTGCGCCGGGCTCGCCTTCAGCAAGGTTGCCGAGCCAGAAGCCGCTGTTCTTGTCAGGGCTAACGTAGCCTATTTTTATTTTAAACTTAATGTTGAATTCGCCATACGCGCCGAGATTTGTTTTTGTCCTTATCTGCCTGTCCCCGGAAGAGCCGGTGGAAAAGTATAGTGTGCCTTCAGATTCTGTAAGCGTGCCGCTATTCCAGCCGTTTTGTACCCAAATCGAGTCATTGATGATGCCGTCATCGAAGTTATCAAATATTCCTGAGGATGGCTTTACTGAAAAGTCTTCCAGATGCTTTACTGAAAAGTTGTCCAGATAGATGCTTGCCGATTCGCCTTCTCTCGGGTCTTTCCAAGTCCTTCCGGTAGCCCAGTAAAGCTCACTAATTGAAGACACGAATTCAGAGTCCTCCCCTACAAGCTCACCGTCAAAGAAGAATTTCATTGAGGCACCTGTCTTTTCAATGCGTATCGAATGCCACTTCCCAGGCTCCCAGTTTGGAGGGTCGTACTTGCCGTGGATTCCCTTGCCTCCATCATCATGCATGGCGCCAATGTTGAAACCCTTTGTCGCACCATGGAACTGCCAGTAATAGCCCCTGTGTCCGCTGCCTGCGCCGGGCTCGCCTTCAGCAAGGTTGCCGAGCCAGAAGCCAACATTTTTGTCGTTATTGATATGATTAATTTTTATCTTGAAGGTCAGGTTGAAACTCCCATACTCCGCCAGGTTTGTGCGCGTCCTGATTTGCCTGTCATCAGAAGAACCTGTTTCAAAATGCAAAGCCCCGCCTGTCTCAGCTAAAGTCCCTCCATTCCAGCCATTTTGCACCCAAATAGAATCATTGATAACGCCGTCGTCAAAATTATCAAATATGTCTGTCCCGGCGCCAGTGACAGTGTCTTTGACTGATATGTTTATGTCAGAGGTATCGCTTACCTTGCCATCGCTGACAGTTATGGCAACAGGATAGACTCCAGCATCACCCTGCCCTGTTTGCCACTTAAACACATTATTGTCCTTGCTAAACTTAGGACTGCTGATTGAATAGCTTAATTCACCATCGCCATTGTAATCAGCCACGACATTCAGCTTTATCAAATCACCTTCATAAAAGGTCAAATTTTCTATGGGGCTGATTATATTTAATGCCACCTGCGATGTACCCACGTTAAAGTGCACAGTTTGACTCTTCACCTGTCCTCCGCTACTGTCCGTGCCATGGATGACTATGCTATGCGCGCCTTCTGATGCTTGAAATGTAATGTTCCTTGTCCTTGGAGCAGTGTAATAAACAGTAATCACCATGTAGTCCACTACTGCCATTTTGGCGAAGGGAGGGCCGCTTTGGTATTGAAAAATCTTCACAGCCACGCCATTTATCATGGCATCAATTGGTATGTCAAATCCAAAATCTGTTGCTTTCAGGTATTGGCTGGTGTACACGCTGCCATGTGCAGAATACGCAACACCAAATCCTTTTGAATTAATGTCTGAAGGTACAATGTCCAATCCCCACAAATCTGAAGGGCTCCCATAAGAGACATATGTTAGCTCGGATGGCAGCTCAGCATTTGTGGACTTATCCTTGCCGGAAATTTTGCCATTTTTTACAAGCCTCACGCTGGCTTCCTTCACTGAATTGTCTTTTGAAAGCGTTGCGTAAGCGTACGCCCCATCCTTGGCAGTTGCATTGCTTGGATTGTACCATTCCGCAATGCCAATAAGCGCTTCATTCTCCGCATTTGAAGGGGGATTTGTAAATGGAGCATCATCGCCCATAGGGCAAATGCTTTTGTTCAGAGCGCCATTATCCATGCTATAAGCGCACCATACCAGACTTTCTGTTGTAGTCCAATTCAAGTCTATATTATTCTTATCATAAACAGCGTTGTCAACAGGGCTAATGATGGTTATCTTGGATGGCTTCTCAGGGTCTTCCGGTTCTCCAGCCTGGGCAACTATTTTAGCTGCGGAGTGCCTTGGCGAGTTGCCATAATTATAGCTGGAGCCTCCGCTTTCAGAAGAAACCCTTGCAATATCGCCAAGGGCATCATATTCAAAGTCGAGCTGATTTTTGGCTTCACCGGTTTCTCTGTCCCATGATGTAAGCCTGTTCAGCTCATCGTATCCCATCGCTTCAGTGACGCCTTTTGCATCTTCGCCTATCCTGACCACGTTGCCCAAAGCGTCATAGCTGTATGCAAGCTCCTGCTTGCTCCCGGTCGTTACCTTATGAATCCTGAAGTTATCAGGATTATAGGAATAAGAGGTCACAAGGCCATTGCCATATGATAGCATCAATGGCGAGCTTACCGCGTTGTAATCCACATCAGTCACAACCCCGGAAATGCCTTCAAGAAGCCCATTGGAGTTGTAATTGTATGATATTTCCGAATCGTCAGGCAGCCTTGTTTTTGTTACCCTGTCAGCTGAGTCATATTCCAATCCTGATGCAAAGGACATGCTATCAATGGTTGTTGTCTCCTTGATTTTCCTGAGCCTCTGGTCATAATCGTAGCTTACTGACACATCGCCGCTTTCAGTTTTTGCCAATGTCCCCTTAACGTCATCATAAAAAAACTTCACAACATCATCACCGCTTTTTTTCTCCACAACTCGATCCAGCACATCATACTTCAAATTCACTGTTTTGCCTGAATTATCTGTTGTTGCCAGCAGGTTGCCATTTTCATCGTAAGAGTATTTCCACGTGCCAAGGTCAGGATCGGTCTGCATAACTTTTCTGCTCAGAGTGTCATAAGCGTAGCTGATTTGGTTGCCGTAAGCATCTTTCACACGAACAATGTTGCCTGCCAGGTCATACGCATACTCTGTGGCGTAGTAGTTATCTCCAACGTACTCTGTTACCCTTGCAATGTTGTCATACGCATCTAAATTGAATGTCCTCTTGTTGCCATTTTCATCAAGGTAAGTGACTTTCCAATGGTCAAAGCCGATTGACTTGCTGCTCTTGTCAGGATTTTCAACCTTCACCACCCTAGAAAGCGCGTCATAAGAGTAGCTGGAATTGGCCTCGCCGGTTTTTGGCAATGCGTATTCGGCAGCGGCAGGATCAAAATACGGGTTGCTTCTCCTGGCAAGCCTGCCAAGCGCGTCATAATAAAAGTTGGTCACTGCCTGCTCAGAGTTTTCAGCTTCACTTCTGAGCTGGGCAAGCTTCCCGAACCCATCATAGAAGTAATATGCATCAAGTGTTCCAGACTCATCGCTCTTTTCCCTTTGTGAAACCTTAATGGCTTCAGGCGAAGTTCCGTCAAACACATAGGCATATTCCTTAGTTGGATAATCCTCTGCGTCGTAAGGCAGGATGTCTTTCTTAACCCTGCTGAAAACATCATAGGAGTGACTCCTGATGTTGCCATTGGCATCAGTTTCTGACAGCAAGTTGCCGGTTCCCAAATCGTACGAATAAAGGAACGCATGGCCTGCAGGGTTCACTGTTTTTTCACCAAACGTGAAGGTTGGGTCGCTTATGCCAAATTCGTAGCTTGTCGTGAATCCCCTGGCGTTTTTAGCCTCGATAAGGTTGCCGTAATCATCATACTTGTAAGTTATAACAGGATTGTTTCCAGATTCAAGCCACTGCTCTTCCCATGTAAGGTCTCCTTTCACAGGCGAAGAGCCGTATGGGAGGCCATCGTATCGGTAAAAGGTCTGCCTTGCCACTTTAGCATCCGGGCCAGAAAGGACATAATGCGAAGGCCTGTCAACAATCCATTTATCCGTATTGTAAACAAACTCCCATGACTCCTTTTTCTCATCGCCAGCAGCATCCTTCTCACCAAGATAATCAGTTGATATGACATTGCCATAACCGTCATAGCCGTACTCTGTCCGCGTTACCTTTGGAGCAATATTTGAGCCGTCAAAAAGGCTTTGTTCCTCGGATGAAAGCTCAACAACATTATACCCGTCCTTTGCCTTGCTTGTAAAGCCAGAATCTGCCCGCTTAAACGGCACGGAAGAACCATCAAGAACCTCGGTTCTGTATTCCATGCCCTTCAAGGCGTTATCCTGGTGGAACCAGTGCCTGGTAATTGATGTGGCAGGTTGAATCTCCTGGACGCTGTTAAAGCCCCTGAACTCCCTGTCACCGTAATCGTAAAGCCCATCTAGATAGCTGTAATCGGTCTTGGACAAAACATTATGGGCGCCAACAATGCCGTTGTCGCCCACCGCCCTCTCAACAATCCACATGTTGAAGCCGAGGTCAGGCAGGTCGTCGGAGCCTGTATTGTCAACGGAAGTGGATTTTTCGTAATCAACTACTGTCTTTCCTCCAATTCCATTATTGACGGATTTAAGCAGATATGCCTTGGAAGCCTTGTTGATCCATGTTTTCCTGCTGCTGTCACTTGATGACTTTGCCTTAACGAGGTCAGGCAGCCCATCGCCATTAACATCAGCAACTCTAACGCCTTTATTGTCGCCATCTTCCTCTGTGACAAAGCTTGCAAGCTCAGGTATTTTCCAAGCCGGGTCTTTAGACCATCCTGCACCGGTGTTAATCCAAGCCTCCTTGAGTGAGCCCTCTCCCTTCAAAATGTCAACCAAGCCGTCACCATTGACGTCAGCCAATCTTACGCCCTCATCTTCCCCGTCTATAGTTCTTACAAAGTCTATCTGTGAAATTGCATAGTTATCATCCAATGCCCAACCATTTCCCGTATTAAGCCATGTCTTATGATAAAACTCGGCCCTTATAAGATCCGGCAAGCCGTCACCATTAACGTCGTCAATTCTCGTTCCTTGGTCTTCAGGATTATCAAGAGAATCAACAAACTCCGCGTCAGGCGGCGGAGCCCAGTTGTCATCCTTTGTCCAGCCGTTGCCGTTGTTAATCCATGCGCTTTGGTAACTGCCCGCATTTCCAAGGATGTCAACCATCCCGTCGCCGTTCAAATCAACAAATCTTCTTCCCCTATCATAGTTATCGTCATCTATGTTAATGGGATGCGCTCCTGTCGGAAGGTGCCAGTCAGACTGGTCATCAGTCCAGCCGCTTCCAGTGTTCAGCCAGGAATCCCTGTCGGCAGTTGCCGGGCCGTCAGCCCTGACCGCATCTGTCAAGCCATCACCATTAAGCTCAACGAACCTGACGCCTGTATCCAACTTGTCTGAATCAACAATACCGGTCGGGTATGGAATACTCCACCCGCCATTTTCAGCCCAGCCACTGCCAGTGTTAAGCCACGTACCGTGCCCGTCTACAGTCAAGTCAACTAGACCATCCCTATTGAAATCAACAAGTCGAACCCCATAATCCTTGTTGCCGCCAAAAGCTGCATCAGCCGGCACCTGCCATGATGAATCTTCAGCCCACCCCTTAGAAACGCCATTGTACTCAAAAGTGGTTGGCGGAAGGCTCGATGTTCCATCACTTCCAAAAAGCGTTATCGAAGACAGGAAGCTCTTGGCAGTCGTGCCGAGAGTGGTGTAACTAAAAGCGTACTTTCTTACCAGTTCGCCATCCGCCTTGACAACAATTTCCTTTATTCTCCTTGCTTCCCTTACCCTGTTGCCCTGCTCGTAAACCATCCACTTATCAGGCCTGTCAGAATCTTCCAGAACAAATTCAATAACTCTGGCTTTTTCATTGTTGTATTCAATCTTCAACGGATAAACTGCCCCAATGTCATTCGGGGTTGGGTTCTCGCTGTAGCTGTAATAAATCTCATTGCCGTGAGTGTCAGTTACCAAGTCAAGACTCCACCTGACAGCATAATCATGAAGGTTGGAAACCAGTTCAGAATCTTTGTTGTAGCCAAACCTGTATGTGGTTCCGTCCTTTGATTTCACAACCCAATATTCGCCTTTGTCATTGCTGCCGCCGGAAACCTTCGTTATGTGCAGGAAAGACTCAATCTTCGTGTGGTACCTGCCCTCTGAAGGAACGTAAACAAGCTCGTAAGACTGGCCGTTGAGGACAAGGTTAAATTTGTCGTCAGATGCGTCAGCAAAGGAGTAGTCAACTTCCCTCCATATGTAATTCTGAGAGAGCGTCCATGCGGTTCCAACTATCCCGGGCCTTTGGCTTGTTGAATGGCTGTTGTAGGAAATGCCAAGCGACGGCCGCAAGCCATTCCGTCCCGGAGGAATGTCAATGCCATATGAGTAAGTGGCTGCCCCGGGCCACAGCGCAGTCTGGTAAGACCCCTGCAATTTCAAGCCGGGATTCTCAGGAACCTCAGGGTTGTGGAGATAGGGGCGGTAGGAGTCAATGGCGAGGACAAAACTAACTAGGCATAAGAACATTATTGCGTACAACCCTGCTTTTAGCGCTTTTAGCTTAGTATTGACCATCCTATGTCCCGTCCTTTCCCATGAATGTAATTCATTTCTCTCCTGAGATTTCGCCCTGGAATTTTCAGTGCGCTTTCATACAGGATATCATCCTCCCTTTGAAGCGCTTCATCCAGGAACCGCCTGTTTAACTGCCAAGTCCATTTTTTAGGATCTATATCAAGGTGATTGGCGCCAATCAATTTTGCCGCTTCTTTGTAGTCGTCTCCGCTTCCAATAATGGTTATTCCTGATTTTGGATTAGCTCCTCTTTTATTCAAGTGCGCCAATAGCTTTGACAAATAAACTTCTTTCAAGGTAGAACCTAGGTAATTGCCAACTCCCACACCTACACCACCTGATATTGCTTGGGCGGTGATGTCTCCTGGCTGAAACAAACCCTCAGTAGGTGAGGCACCTTGAGCATAGTTTGTGAGCGCAATTTCTGTTTGGCCTGCAGCTACACCGGAAAACGCTCCTGAAGTGACCATGGCGGTAGTGGAAGTTCCCAGAGCAGCAGTGCCGATGCCCATAGTAACACCAGCAATAAATCCGGCACCTGCACTCACGGCAACACTTGCATAGTCAACACTTCGGAAATCCCCTCCGTTTTGCCACAGCTGTATTCCCATGTTTAGTCCTCCTGCTATCAATGCACCTGCAACGCCTAACGCAATAGTGGGACTTTCCCCATTCGGATCAACGTAAGTATACGGATTATTCCTTGCATACGTGTACCTGTTCAGGTCTTGCGGGTTGTAGATGTTGGGGATGTTCTGGTCTGGCTGGGTGAATGTGTAAAGCTGAGTTGGGCTGAGATACCTTGCTCCGAGGTAGTAGTTTCCGCTGGAGTCCAGCTCCTTGCCAGTGTAAAGGAAGCGCTCTTTTGCGTTATCTATCAACTCGCCGAATGGCTTGTAGCTAAAGTCAGCTACAACATTGGCGCTGCTGTCTGTAACCAGCCTTGTGCTGCCGAGATGGTCGGGATGGAAGAAAAGCATGCTTTGTGCTGTATCTTTTTTTCCGACAAGCTTGCCATTGGCATAGTAATATGTTTCGTTGTAAGTGCCTGAGCTGTTAACTATCTGGATGAAGTTATTGCTTACATAGTAAACTGCAGTAATGCTGCCGTCACTGTTATGCGTTACTTTTTTCCTCCTGTTGCCGCCGTGGTCATAGGAATATTCCTCTTTCACGATTCCTGTAGAGCTGTCTTTTACAGCTGTTAGCTGGTTGAATGAGTCGTATACGTATTCCAATCCAAGGCCACTGGCAAGGTTGCCGTTCTCATCATACGAAAGATTGAGCTCATCCCCGCCTTTTTCGTAGCAAATGCCCAGGTCAGGGTCGTAAGTTGCTCCGCTGCCGCAATCGCCCTGCGAAACGGCCGCAGTTTTGCATGACTTTGCATCCGTGCAGCCAAGATTGTAGGGGCAGGCGTATGTGGCCTGCGCTTGGCAAGCTCCTGCACTGCAAGTCCTCTGAGGCTGCAATGTTGAGCCGGAGCATGACTGCTCAACGCACGTTGCGTCATCGCACGCCCTGTCATAATCAATCTCAAAATTGTTGTCAGGGCATGCTGAGCTTGCCCCTGTGCAGCGGTCTTCGTACGCTACTCCGCCGCAGCCTGTAGATGTTGCAGAAAGGCATTTTGCGTTGTGTGCAGGATTGCACACTTGCCCGCTGGGCCTGAAATGCCCATCAGAAGTGCAGCACGGGTCCGCGGGGCTGCATTCGGGCCAATATTGGCATTGCTGGTTATCATTCTGGGTGTTGGTAAGGGGGTATTCATCCACGTACATGTCAACTGTTTGCTTGTCAAAGCTTATGTAACGGATTACCGGGTCGCCGGCATCATTTCCGCTTCCCTTGTTGCGGTAGTCAACAAAAGAATTGCAATCAAAGTCGTTTTCAACATTTGCATTTATCTCCATTGATATCTCAGTCCTGTGGCTGTAGCAATCAGTATCGCAGTTTTCGCCGTTAAAGGCTTCGCAAGCGTTTTGATTGGGTGCACAATAGAGGTAATTTGTGTTACTCAGTCTGTCGGCTCTGTCAAATTCATCCCCGTCATCCCCGCAGCTGTCTATCCATACTGAGCCGCTTCCAGGAGATAGTATTCCTTCCTCTCCGTTGTAGTAATACGGGTTGTGGTCATACCACCTGTCACTTCCTGATGACGCCCAAAATAATGCTATTGCAGAGTCAAAATCGTGAGTGTCCTCGTAATCGTCTGTGTCGCTGCCGTCAATGAAATTATAGGGCGTGGTTTGCCTGAACCTGTAGCACTTTGTGGTGTCTGTGGGCGTGAAACTGGCAAAATCGATGCTTAAGGTTTCCTTATAATAGTTCCGTTTATCGTGGTCGTCTAATACTTCAGAATGACTGTAAACCGTGGTGTATTCGCTGCCGCAAGTCCCAGTCACGCAAGTTCTCGCGCATGTTCCATCAGCGCATGATACGCCTCCATCCATGTATCCTTCCGGGCACGCGCTTGGCATGCACGAGCCGGTTGGCAGGGCAAGGACAGAAACAGGTATGACAAACAGAGCAAACAGCAATATGGTTATGCTATGTGTGCCACTCATATTTGCCCCCACCCAGTATTAAAACAACAGAATTCCACTCATCTATGATGAGTGGGGTTCTGTGTGCTCAAAAACCATATGATTCGTGGAATTCTGAGCGTCAAAAACCACATGCCACCGGTCTCTGACCGGTGGTTTTTGACAGACGCATCAAATTTAATATAAAGATAATACAAAGATTTATCTAATGTGATATAAAGAGTTATCTGATAAAAAGTGGGAATTTTTACAAAAATTAGCAACATTTTTATATAAAATGGAATTATTTCCCAAATATGGGGGGAATAGATAAAAATTTTGTGCCAGACAGCAAGGACTTGCTGATACTGGAGCATTTGGAAAAGGACGCAGGCCTGACGACCAAGAAGCTTGCCTCAATGCTGGGCATGCCTCAGACCACTGTCCATAACCGGATCAGGAAGCTTAAGCAGCTTGGCGTTATCAAGAAGCTCGTTGCAGTGCTTGACTACAGGAAGCTTAACAGGCCCCTGACCGCTTACATGCTGCTGGACATAAACTACGCCGACCACTCTGAGATTTCCAAGAAGCTAGCGTCAATGCCGTTTGTGACTGAAGTGGCGGCAGTCACAGGAGCGAACGACATATTCATAAAGGTCAGGGTCAAAGATGCAGAGGAGCTTGGCGACATAGTGCTGAAAAACCTGAGGCGCATTGGCGGCGTTACAAGGACAGAGACGATGATGGTGATTGAGACGGTGAAGTAGCCGCAGGATGTGAGCGCTGCTGCAGTTCCTTTACCACAGCTGCGGGGCTGAGAAGATTGCAAATCGAAAGCTTTAAATAAGAGCTTATGCTAGCAAAACATTATCGGATGTTACTGGTTAAGGGTTAGAGTTTCTAGGCGCTGTTGCTGGGTTTAAATGCCTTGAATCAGCAGCAAAGTAAACAAATAGAAAAGAAGCAAATGATAGGGAAAATGGATAATAAGTAAAATAAAAGGGAAGAAGCTAAAATGGAAGAAAGCCTTGTTTCAAAAGCCAAGCATGGAACGACAACCATAGGCGTTGTTTGCAAGGACGGCCTCGTCATTGCAGCAGAGAAGAGGGCGACCACAGGCTCGTTCATTGCCGAGAAGAAAAGCGAAAAGATATTCAGGATAACGGACCGCATGCTAATAACAACGTCAGGAACTGTTTCCGATGCGCAGCTGCTGACAAAGCTCATCAGGGCAGAGCTGAAGCTCAAGCAGGTGAGGACAGACAGGGAAGCGAGCGTGAAGGAAGCAGCCAACCTCCTGGCAGGGCTGATTTACGGGAACATCAGGAAATACTCGCTAATCCCTGGAATAACCCAATTCCTGCTTGCCGGCTATGACCCTGAAGGTTACCACCTCTACGACCTCTTTGTGGACGGCTCTGTCATGGAATCCCAGGATTATGTCGCATCAGGCTCAGGGAGCATTGTCGCTTATGGCGTTCTCGAGGCTATGTACAAGAAGGACGTGACTGTCAGGGAAGGCGTTGACCTCTGCGTCAAGTGCCTGAACGTTGCCATCCAGAGGGATATCGGAAGCGGAAACGGCATAGTGGCCTACACCATAACCAAGGATGGCATGAAGAAGGTTTTTGACAGGGACATTGACACAACAATCAAGCCGTAACGCGAATAACGCGAAAGCAATACGAAAGCAGTAATTTCACAGCAGCTTGGGCAGTTTAGCAGCTTTTGTCATTTTCGTCACTCTTAGCCTCTTGGTGCTTGTTTGCTGGTGCTGTAGTTTGTTGCATAGCTAGGACAAAAAGTCAAAACAAATAAACAAATCTGAAAATTTGAAATTGGAATTCTCAAAAATGGCAAACATAATCAAGGAGATACTGAAAAACCTGCCTGAGGAAAAGGTAAGCGAGGCATGCTTTGAGGGTGCCAACATAGTCCTTTATACAAAGGACCGGGATTTCTTCCTCAACAACGAGGGGGTCATCAAAAAAATCGTTGATGACATAAAGAAGAGGATAGAGCTGAGGTCTGACCCCAGCGTGCTCATGGACCAGCACGATGCCGAGAAGAAGATAAGGGAACTTATGCCTGAGGAGGCCGGGGTCTCGAACGTGCTCTTTGACCCACAGAGGAGCATAGTGGTGATTGAGGCAGAGAAGCTTGGTCTCGCGATTGGGAAGCAGGGCTCGCTCCTGCACGAGATAAGGAAGGAAACCCTGTGGGTTCCTGTGATAAGGAGAAACCCTGCGATAAGGTCCAAGATAGTTGAAAACATCAGGGCAGTCCTTTACCAGTATTCTGACTACAGGAGAAAATTCCTTGACAAGATCGGCCACAGGATATACGACGGCTGGATAAGGGAAAAGAAGAATGAATGGGTGAGGATAACAATGCTTGGGGGCGGAAGGCAGGTTGGGAGAAGCTGCCTGTTCCTTCAGACTCCGGAGTCCAGAGTGCTGCTTGACTGCGGGGTTGACGTTGCGTCGCAGGACAGCCCTTACCCATACCTTGAGAGTCCTGACTTCAACATAAACCAGCTTGACGCTGTTGTCATCAGCCACGCCCACCTTGACCACGTCGGATTCCTCCCGTACCTTTACAAGTTCGGCTACCGCGGCCCAACCTACTGCACTGCCCCAACAAGGGATGTCGCTGCATTGCTGCTGCTGGACTTTGTCAAGATAATGAAGTCTGAAAACAAGGAGCCAATCTACGATGTTGATGATGTCAAGGAGATGGTCAAGCATACCGTAACCTTGGAATACGATGAGGTGACGGATATAACCCCTGACGTGAGGATAACCCTGTACAATGCCGGCCATACGCTTGGCAGCGCAATGGTGCACATGCACGTTGGCAACGGCCTGCACAACATACTTTACACCGGTGACATGAAGTTTGGCAGGACCCAGACGCTTGAGGCGGCATCAACAGTGTTCCCGAGGCTTGAGACGCTGATTATTGAGTCAACTTACGGCGGCAAGGAGATAAGCGACCAGGCAAAGGAGGAAAACGACGCAGAGTTCGCAGCGCTGGTAAGGGAAACGATACAGAAAGGCGGCAAGGTCCTCGTGCCCGTCCTTGGCTCAGGCAGGGCGCAGGAGATAATGCTGACCCTGCACCAGTTCATGTACGACAGCGAAGCTGCCTCTATGCCCAAGGTTCCAATTTATATTGATGGCCTGGTGTGGGACATAACAGCAATACACACGGCATATCCTGAATACCTCAACGCGCAGGTCCGGAAGCTGATATTCCACAAGGACCAGAACCCCTTCCTGGCAGAGGTCTTCAGGGAAATCGGCAGCCCGAAGGAAAGGCAGGAAGTGATACAATCAGCTGAACCGTGCATAATCCTTGCCACGTCAGGCATGCTCGTAGGAGGGCCTTCGGTTGAATACCTGAGAGGCCTTGGCGACAATCCCAACAACACACTCGCCATAGTTTCTTACCAGGGCGAGGGCTCGCTCGGCAGGAGAATCCAAAGAGGAGAGCGCGAGATAGCCTTTACCAACGGCGCAAACCAGGAAATACTCCAGGTCAAGTGCAGGATTGAGACGTTTGAGGAATTCTCGGCGCACTCCAACAGGAAGCAGCTGCTGAACTTCATTTACAAGTGCAGCCCGAGGCCCAAGAAAGTCATCGTCAACCACGGAGAGTCATCAAGATGCCTTGACCTGGCAAGCGCAATCCACAAGTTCATGCGCATCGAGACCTCTGCGCCGAGGAACCTGGAGGCCGTGAGGCTGAAGTAATGTGTTTGCTGCAATTTTACAATTCGCGAAAGTCTGCCCTGTCCGCTTTTGTCCACCTGCCCAAACCTTTAGCGGCTCCAAACATTGACTTTATTTTGGGTTTTTCCCCTTTTATGGGAAAACCCGCTTTCCTTAATGCTGCAACAGTATCATTAACTCTCTCCTCTCTGACTAATACGTAGTCCTTTGAGAAAGTGGAAACAATAAGTAGGTTTATTCCTCTCTGTGCTATGGCCTGTGATATCTTGGCAAGAAAGCCTGTGCTCACGAATGGCTTGGCTACTCGGAACTCAATGAGCTTGAACCATTTTATTGCGCTTTCATAAGTTAAGCCACCAAGTTGCTTCTCCTCTGCCACAATTGTGATTTCATCACTGTCCTTCGCCACCATAAAATAAGTTCCGGCAGGCGTTTTTCGCATCTTAAGATAAGCATATCTGCCTTTATGAACGACAACTTTGCTTGCTGCTATTATCCGCTTCAGTTGATTGCTTAGCATGCTTGGCACATTGCATTACTTCGGATTCTTAATTATAAAACTATTGTTTTGGTAGGTCCCTGCTTTTGCCACCCCAGGTTAAACATAGCAAAGTTTAAATATTTAAACATACATAAACATATTATGGCAACAAAAACCATCACCGTAACAGAGAATGCGTATGAGGCAGTGAAGTCGCTGAAAGAGCGCAGCGAAAGTTTCAGTGAATTATTCCTTCGCA
>JACPIJ010000078.1 GCA_016188145.1 Candidatus Woesearchaeota archaeon
AAATCCTAATGTGCTAAGAAGCCTGCTCACCCGACGGTAACTCAACCTGCACTCCTGCCTGACCAGCAATGCCAGTGCGTGATGCCAAAAGTCGTACTTCTTAGGCCCAAACCTGTGCAGCCACCTTGGCAGACCTACTCCTCTCAACAAACGCTTAACTTTTAATACCAGTTTTGCCTCTTTTTCCACGGGAAAACACCTCAGATGTTTTCCCCAACTCCACCAGCCACTACAGCCGGTGGAGTTGTTAAATCTTTAGATTTTCAACAGAGCCGCAGCAGCCACAACCTCCTTTACAGGAGCGTTCGTTTTCACTCCTGTTGTCGAGCAGTGGGTTGGCGATGCCGCGTAGCCCTTCTGCCGCAGCCTTGTTATCACTCCGCTTGTTTTCGGCTGCTGCCCGATTTTGTGCCTCTCGCATATGTTCCCTATAGCGTAAAAGCCTGTTCCTGTCTTGTGTTCCTCTTTTGCCTCTTCAGCGATTGTTGCCAAAAACACTTTAATTTTCCCGTCAGTACAGCTGTTTTTTGCCGCAGCCGTTGCTATTTTGGACGCCAATTCATTGTCAAACAGCTTTCCTGCCCACAAGGGTCCCGCCTTAAGCATTTTCTTCCCGCAATTGCAAATCGGCTGCGCCGATTGCACATTCCGCTTCTGCGGAATTGTGCCGCAGCGGAGGTTAATCTCGTCTTCGCTGACTTTTTTTTCGCAGCAGCCTCCGCAATAGGCAATTTCCTTGTGCATCTTCAGTAGCCCATCAGTCCTTCCCGCGCCTTCCCTGCACAGGAAGAATGCCCTTACGTAATGGTCCTTGTAGTAGCTGAAAACAGGCTGCAATGCCTTTTCATGCATTGCCCCAATAAGCTGCGCAAGCCTTACCATTATCCTCAATCCTGTTTCGTGCATGAAGCCGTTCTTTAGCGGTGTGGAAAGGTATTTTCTCTGGCATGCCGCCTGTGCTGCCCCGGCAAGGGCGCTTGTATCAGTGGCAGTTACCGCAATTATTCCGTTGTGCCTTATCCTTTTCACTGCCGCATCCAAAAAGATTCCCGGATAGCCGAAAGGGTCTATGTCTATGTAGCTGAACAGGCTGTTGTTCAAGAGGAACTTGTTAGCATCGTTCTGCTCCACCGCAACCTTTCTCCCGGTTTTTATCTTATTAAGCTCCAGATTTTTTTTAATTAGCGCTGCGGCAGCTGGCGAATGGTCATTCATTTTCATCAGCTCAAGGCTGTCTTTGCCCAGCTCCAGCAGCATCCTGATGCCTCTAATGCCTGTAGCAGCCATCGGGTCTGCAATTCTCCATCTTTCAACGCCATACACTTTGGCAGCTGCTGCCATGAGAAGCACAGTTATATCGCGATTTGACTTCATGACGGGATTGTAAAATACCGGCATGGCGCTGGATACCTTGCCGCCAGCAGCCTTTGGAACAGCTATCCTGGCTTTTCCTTCCACAACAATATCATAGTTCACACCCTTCATGCCATCTGAAATAAATTATGGACAGCTTAATAAACTATGCACATTTCTGCATGTGCTGTGAATGAAACTATGAAACTGATAAAAAAATCCGCGTTGACTGTCATAAATGGCAATAGGCTTCTGGTTGTAAGGGCAAAAGGCAGCAGCTATTTCCTGATGCCCGGGGGCAAGCCGAAAGAGGGTGAGTCAGCCATTGCTGCTTTGGAAAGGGAAATTATGGAAGAGCTCAGCTGCGGCATTGACAGGTCCTCGGTTATTTACCTCGGCAACTTCGAGGAACTTACAGTAGATGGCAAAGCAAGGGTTTTGATTGACCTTTACACCGGTGCATTGTTTGGGGAGCCGAAGCCTTCCTCGGAGATTGAGGAGCTGAAATGGATTTCCGCAGCTGACGCAATCAACCCTTTCCTGACGCCAATTGTCAAGAAGCAGATTTTGCCGTTTCTGGTTGGGAGGAAGATGCTAAGCTGATATTGCAGCTGATGGGAATCTTTAAAAACACTCATCTCGTCCTTCTTTACGATGATGTCAAAATGCCCCCTTCAGCACCAGTCGCAAGTAACGAGAAGCATCTCCGCTCTGTCATCTGCACTGTGCTTGGCCACGTTGACCATGGCAAGAGCAGCATCCTCGACAGGATTAGGGGCACTTTTATCGTTAAGTCCGAGCCGGGCCAGATTACCCAGGCAATTGGTGCTTCAATAGTCCCTGTTTCCGTGATTAAGAAGCTGTGCGCTCCTCTTCTGCAGCAGCTAAAACTTAATCTCACCATACCCGGCCTTCTTTTGATTGATACGCCGGGCCATGCCGCTTTTGTCTCCCTCAGGAAAAGGGGGGGTGTTCTGGCTGACATTGCTATCCTCGTTATTGACTTGAATGAAGGTTTTATGCCGCAGACGCTTGAAGCGCTAGACATTCTCAAGAACTACAAGACGCCATTCATCGTTGTTGCTAATAAGCTCGATTTGGTTCCTGGGTGGAGAACAGACCTAGAAGTTACTGGCGGCAGCGGCAACGGCGAAGAGTTGCTTATGGCAAAAATATCAAAGCAGCAGCAACCTGTCCAGGATGATATTGACAAAAGACTGTATAACCTTGTTGCGAAATTCGCCGAATTGGGCTTTGACTCTGACAGGTTTGACCGGGTTTCGGATTACTCAAAACAGCTTGCGATTATTCCCTGCTCTGCCAAGATTGGAGTTGGCATTCCTGAGCTTCTCGTTGTCGTGAGCGGCCTGGCGCAGCGCTTCCTGGAAACCGAGCTCAGTTTTACCCCCGACTCTGCAGCTAAGGGGACCGTGCTTGAAGTCAAGCAGGAGAAAGGGCTGGGCGCAACAGTTGATGTTATAATTTACGACGGCTCGCTTCAGAGGAACGATACGGTAGTTATCGGCGGTGTAACTGCCCCAATAGTTGCCAGGGTTAAGACGCTGCTTGAGCCGCAGCCTTTGGCTGAGATGAGGGATAGGAAGGCAAAATTCGTCGCCGTTGACAAGGTCACAGCAGCTACAGGCGTTAAGATAGTCGGTTCTGGCGTTGAGGAAGCCATTGCAGGGATGCCTGTTGTTTCTGTCGCTGGCAGCTTGAGCTTGGAGCAGGCTAAGGCCTTTGTGCAGAAGGAGGTTGAGGAATTCAGCCTCGCTGTTGACGAGTCAGGCATTGTAATAAAGGCAGACACTCTCGGCTCCCTTGAAGCCCTGATGAAGCTGCTGCATGAAAAAAACATCGCTGTGAAGGCAGCTTCCATAGGCAATATTACAAGAAAAGACACTGCTGATGCCGAATCAAACCTTGAAAGCAATCCCCTGGCAGCAGCCATATTGGGCTTTAATGTCAGCCTTGGCTCGGAGGTTGATGGGTCTGTTCCGTCCTCTGTCAAAATAATCACTGGCAACATCATTTACTCAATCATGGATGAATTTTTGGCTTGGCAGGAGCGGGAAAAGCAAAAGCTGGAGTCCAAGTCATTGGAAAAACTTACACGACCGTGCAAAATCCAGCTCCTCAGGGGCTATGTTTTCAGGCAGAGTAACCCTGCAATTGTCGGGGTTGAGGTCATTGCAGGCGGCTTGAGGACGGGAATGCGGCTTATGAAAGCAGCTCCTTCAGAAGGTGAGGTTGGAAAGGCCATAACCTCTGTGAAAGAAATCCAGCTGGAGAGCGAGAACATCACAACAGCAGAAAAAGGCAAGCAGGTTGCCGTCTCGCTTGAGAAAGTGATTGTTGGCAGGCAGATTAATGAGGGGGACACACTCTTAAGCTTTGTTCCTGAAGACGATTTCAGAAGGCTGAAGGAGCTCAAGCAGTACCTTTCTGCCGATGAAATTGAAGTGCTCAGGGAAATTGCAGAGCTTATGCGGAAGGATAGTCCTGTGTGGGGGATTTGAGGGGTTAATCCTGAGCTATAACGACAGTAGCCGCTTAAGCATGGCATCAAGCTTCTCTATAAGTTGCTTTTCTAACTTACCAATCATGGTTTTGAGCCTCTTCTTGTCAATTGCCCTGACTTGAAAGATAAGTGCAACTGAAATAGCTGATAAGCCGTTTCCGTTAGAAGGCTTAACTTCTATTGTGTTGGGAATCTGAGTGCCTGTAAGTTCGAAGTAAAGGGCACTATTATGGCTATGTTCGCTTCAGCTTCTGCCAAAACCATGGCCGGCCGATAGCCTTCTTGTTCATGGCCGTTTGTGGTTGGCAACTCTACCAGCCAGATTTCACCTTTTTTCATAGCGCCTTTTCAAAGTTCGCAAATGCTTCGTCGCTTAAGAAGTCCCACTCTTTCATCTCTTTTTTAAGGGCGACATGTTTGCCAATGCTGTCCAAATAGAGGAGCAGGGCTTTGTCTGCCAACTCGTTTTTTTTAAGCCCCAAAAGTCTCGCAGTCTTTTCAAGCTTTTCTGATGTTTTCTTTTGAATTTCTATTTGCATATGTCTTTAGTTTGTGCAATGGCTTTAAATATTTAACCATAATACGGGCTGGCATGCTAAAAGGTCTCAATAACTGGAAAATACTCAACAGCAAAGAAGTTAGAAAAATATTAAGGATGGTTAAGCAGCAGTGGGGCTCTGATCTGTCTGAGCTTTCTTCCAGCTGCGGCTTTTTGGAGGGCAATGATGGCGACATCTTCCTGATAAGCCGCGACGTCGAAAAGCTTGACCTGCAGCAGCTAAGGATAAACTCCCTAGGGCTGTATTTTGGGCAACTGCGGAATAATGAGTTAAGGTTGAGCATTGAAGGCAGCCAACTTGTTGGGAAAGCGGCAACAAAAAACATTGTCGAACTTAATGATGAAGAGTTCAGGCAGTGGCTGCGTGGCGAAGACGTAGAAAAAGCCTTGGATGATTGCAGCGGATACTTGTTAATAAAGCACAAAAGCGACTTTGTCGGCTGCGGAAAATACAAGGAAAAAGAAGGAGAATGCAAAATCCTGAATTTCGTGCCTAAGGCGAGGAGGGTTATCAAATAATCACTTTGCTTGGGCAAATGAGTAATGCCGTTTTCCGTTCAGTGACGGCTCCACCACATTGCCATCAAGAGTTACCATACGTCTGGCAAGGTAGACCTCTGCCTGAGAAACCATGCCTTGTGAAACAAGATAATCAATCATTGTCATCTGCTGGATTTTCTTCAGGTCATGGCTCTGTTTTGGATCGAGTTCTGCCATGTTATCCATCAGGTTTGAAAGCATCTGAAATTCCACCAGCACGTCACCGAGGCTTTGCAGAATAAGCCACCTTGACCTGTAACCAGTCTGAGTAGGTTTTCCAAGCTTGTCTGTTATGCCTTCAGGCGGTACCACGAACCAAACGTCATCAGTGCCATTGCGCATATACCTGGTGAAGTTTCCATCGCTGCTAGTGAGCAATTTGAGTAAGCCATTCATTTTTTGCACAGCTACTACCTCACCTGGTGGCAGCACAGCGTTGTTACCCTGGTTCGCAAGTTCCAAAGCGTGATAAGTGACTGCATCACCGTGGACAATCAACATTGTGCTGACTAAATCGTGAGGATTGGGTCTTGAAAAAGTATCTGGACACGTAAGCCCTCTCCTGTTCATGAAGCCTCTTAATGTCCATGTTGTGTTGTTCGCTTCCTTATCCACCTTATCCACTAACTTATCATAATACTGCATAAGGAGGTACTTGTCACCCAATGAAGCACCTTTTACCCTGCTGCCAGTGACCACTATTGGGGGCGCTATGTGTTCTGAGACTACATCTTCCAAGCTTCTGATAAAATCGCTCTGGCTTAGATTTGCTGCAAGTTGTCCTTTGCTTATTTCCGGTCCAAAGCATTTTGCAATCACTGGCCAGAGCCCTGGAATTTCATCCTGTCCCAAGTGAGCATTTTTTGCAAGGTCGGCTATTGTTACGGCCCTGTGTCTCGTCTGCCTGAACGCTTCGTAGGTTGAGCCAAATACCGCATAAGGCCCTGCTGCCCTGACAAGCAAGGCAAGCTCTCTGGAAAGCTGCTTGGCGCCAAGCCCACGCCGCCTTATTCCCTTCATACTTGCAACACCTTCAATAATGGCTTCCTCTTTGGCTTGGGAGTCTTCCTTGAAAACCAGGCGGTGGATTTTGCCAACAAGTTCAAGGGTTGCTGGCTGTTGGCAGCTGTTGTGAAACACTCTACCGTCCTCAAGCCTCTCATTATGTAGGGAGTGTGTAAGGTCAGGGTATGAAAGCCGAAGAGTTGGCAGTTGTTGCCTCATTCCCTCTTCAGAGCCTGTTTCAGTTGTGTCAATGCTTGCCATAGCTGCAGTAGCCACATACGGGTGCCGCTCATTCGGAAGACAAAGGGCTTTTACCTTCCACGCGTGCTGAATGGCGGTTGGCCTGCGCTCCTCCATCTGGCTTTTGCTGATGACGAGTTCAGAAACTGCTGTTGCAAGCTCAGAGCCTTCACGCCTGTACGAGTCCTGCAACTCAAGAGCCTCAGCTACTTCGGGCATTTCGATTATCTTGCCCCAGTTACCTTGGATTTCTCTAACAGTTCCGAACCGATCGAGAACGCTTTGCCTAGCTATTTGAGCGCTTCCAACAACATCTTCTAGCCTTCTTGTCGCTGGAGAATAAAGTGCCATGTCCTAAATCCCTCCCACACTATAAAAATTATAAACTTTATATAAAGTTAAGGTTTTGGTATAAAAAGCTTTGTCTATACCTTCTATATTGCCCTGCCGGGCTTTCACAGCGTTTCAATGGTTACAGAAACAGCTGTTTTCTCGTTTTTCAACTTCTCAACCAGCTCCCTGCTGATGTCAGCGGCTGCTTTGTTACAATTAATGCCAAAGGTCCTTTCCGAGGCAAAGCTGCCTTTTCTGAGCACTATTTCTTTTTCGCTTAGGAAATCCTTATTCACGATTGCGGTTATTTCTTCTTCCAATCCTGCGGCTTCTATAATCAATTTTATTTTATCTCCCCTGTTGCAGTTGCTGATAAGCTCCTTTATCCGTTGCAATGAGAAGTTGGCGTTGACGGCAACTATGCAGTCCCCACTTTTTGTGAGCTCCGAGTCCTTTGTTATTTCAAGCGTAGTTTTATGAGTCGCTAGAATGTTAGGATGCCCGTGCGCTGTGAAAGTGTAGCCCATGCTTAGAAAACTACAATAGCTCATCAATGGGCGGCTTCTTTTCCTTCTGCCCTGATGCCCCTGCTTTTGAAGCCTCTGCAGCCTCTTTTGATAAGTCAACCCCAAGCCTTTTCAGCTCGGAAAGGTGCATCTGCATGAGCTGCTCGACAATCCCCAAAATTCGCTGCATCTCCTGCCTTTCCTTCGCCAGGACAGTGAGTGAGCCCTTGTGGAAGCCCACCTGCTCGTCCTTTGACATGTCTTTGGGCGTTTCTGATTTTTCTTCTTTCTTTGCCATTTTACTCCCCGATAGTTTTCCGATTCCCAAGTCGAGATGCGCTCGACTGGGCACAGTCGGCTTCTGCCGACTGTTGGACCGCTTTCGCAAAGGGGTCAAGAGCAACGTATTTAAATGTTTCCCAAGTTACTCAATCGCGTTATGTTACTGGCAGCAGCTCTCAAAAATGGAAAGCTGGTCCCGCAGCAGCAGTGGAAGCGCTACATTGGCAGCTTGAAAAAAGAGTCGGATAAGCTCGGATTTTTCAGGAACAGTGCAGCAGCAAGGAAGGAGGTTTATTTGGCTGTTGTTGAAGCGATAAGGAAGAGAGCTGCCACCAAAAAATTTGGTGTCCTCCTGTCTGGCGGCGTTGACAGCTCTTTCATCGCGCTAGTGCTGAAGAAGCTCGGCCACAAATTCACTTGTTTTAGCGTTGGCATTTCTGGCAGCAGGGATTTGGCGTCTGCAGGGCTCGCAGCAGCAAAATTAAAGCTAAAACTCGTCATAGAAGAATATTCGGTAGCAGCTGCTGAAAAAACTATAAAAGAGGTCGTAAAGCTGCTCAAGACAGATGATCCTGTAACGATAGGCATTGCAGCAACAGAGGTTGCGGCTTTGAAGCTGGCAGCAGCGAATAAAATAAGCGTCGTCTTTACCGGCTTGGGCTCTGAGGAGGTTTTTGCCGGATACCAGCGCCACGCTGTTGCAAAAGATGTCCATGCGGAATGCTGGAATGGCTTGAAGGAAATGTGGGAGCGTGACTTCCTCAGGGATTTTGCAGTAGCTGCCAGGTTTAATGCAACAGCGTTGACTCCTTTCCTTGACAAAAATGTCATTGTTGCTGCGATGAGGGCAAAGCCGGAATGGAAAATCCGCAACAATGAGAAAAAACTGATTCTGCGCGAAATAGCAGCTGCTGCCGGGCTTCCAAAGGACATCGCTTTCAGACCCAAGATGGCTGCGCAGTACGGCTCTGGCTTTGACAAGGCTCTTGAGAAGCTGGCAAAAATGGAAGGTTGCGGCAACAAGCGTGATTACCTGCGGCAATTACTATAGTTTGTCTTTTGCAGTGGTAAATTTCTGTGCGGTTTCAGGCGCAAAAATCTAAAAATTTATAAATCGTGTTTTAGTCGCAAAGGCGTAGTTTGCTGCGTCTTTATCAGTGAGAATGCGAAAAAGGGATGTTGATGGCTAACGTTGTAATTTACATGGCTGTGGTTGCAGTGGCGGGCGTTTTATTGCCACAGCTTGTTCTGGCGCATCTGCTTGGGAACAGCCATGGCGAGCTTAACGCCTTTAATTTTGACGAGGCCACTGTGGCCCATCTGACCTCTGATTGCGCTTATAGGTATGAGTGCCAGCGCAGCGATGCAAAGGACACTTTTTTCTACAGCTGCCATTACGATGTGCAGTCTTCGGAGTGCCAGTGCTCAAAGGGAGCATTTTCGGGCTGCAATGTCAGCAGCAGCTCACTTGATGCTCCAGCGGTTACAGCCCTTAAGCGCCAGTACTCAGGCAATGGCTCTGTTTTTGCTTTTGCTGGCGGCGTTTTTGGCAAGTTCGGCTCGCTGCCGCTTCTGGCAAAGATAGTCATCGTGGCAGTTGCTATTGCAGCTGTTATTTTTGTTTTTAGAAGGCTTAGGGGCACTGCGTCCAGAAACTTCAGAAAGGCGGAATCCCTTCATGCAGAAGCTGCAAAGCTCCACGAGGCAGGCAATGAGGAAGAGGCAAAGCTGTTGTTTGAAAAGGCAGGTTATTACCGCGAGCAGGCATATGGGCAGCTTAACCAGAAAGTTTGATTCAGTATGATTTGAAAGGGTTGAAGGTCATGGAATGGTTTGAGGAACTCGGGTTTGATTCGAATCCATTTGATGCCAGCCTTGAGGCTTCGGCTAAATACGCTGTAGGGCTTGAGGGGCCCTTGGAGGAGCTTGAATACTATGTTGATTCCGGAAGCGCTGGCTTTGTTGAAGGCCCTCTCGGCTCAGGCAAAAGCGTTTTGCTCCGGAAGCTGGCTGATAAGCTTGGGGGCAGGGCGGTTTACTTTGACTGTTCTCACGGGGAACTGGACGTCAGGTCAATAATTCGTAAAAAAACCTCCCTCCTTGACAGGCTTTTTGGAAAAAATCCCAGAGGTATCGTTTTGCTTATCGACAACGCAGCCGGCCTTTCACCGGTTGCAATGGGCATGCTGAAGTACCATTACGATAACAATCACATTGGCACTGTTGTTTTTGCAGGTTCCAGTCTGAAGTCAGCAGGCCTTTCGCCAGCGCTTGCCGACAGGATAGGAAGCAGGGTTTTCAGGCTTTCGGCCCTTAATGAAAGCGATGCTGTACTTATGGTCAAGCACCGCCTTGGCTCTTCGGCCATCCTTGGCGATGGCGCCATCCGCAAGCTTTATAAGATGTCCGGAAAGGACCCCAGAAAATTCCTTCAGCTTTGCGAGGATGCGTGCAAGGCTGCTGTTGATTCAAAGTCAGATGCTGTCGGCAACGAGCATATTCTGTCCCTGAAAATGAAAAATTCTGTGGGTGATTTGAATGGCTGATGCCTGGTTCAGGAAGCTTGGATTTGGCCGGAACCCGTTTTCAGTAAAGCCGGCTGCCTTCAGCTACGAGCTTTTTGGCGTGAACGTGGACTCTGTGCTTTCAGGCATCGAGGATGGAAAGGTCATTTTTGTTGAGGCTCCCCTTGGCTATGGCAAGACAACAATGCTCAAAAGCATAATTCACCGCTTTGGGGGCAGGAAGAAGGTCATTTATGCAAACATCCTGCCTTCTGAGAAGGCTGACATTAAGGACCTTTTGAAGCGCTCCTCAATTGCCAACTACATTACCGGAAGCCTCCCAAAAGGGATGATTCTTGTCGCAGACGAGGCCCAGAACATCCTGCCAGAGAGCAGTGCTGAGATTATGGAGTTTTACAAAGGCGGCAACCTGAAGGCTGTCGTGTTCTTCGGCACCAGATACAGCCAGGATGGCTTTACTGATGAAATCAGGGCAATGATGAATGGTAACATTGTCAGGCTCTCCAGGCCAACGCCTGAGCAGGCAATTTCCATTGTGAGGAGCAGGATTGGGAACCTTCCAATTTTGTCCAATGAAATCATACTTTCCGCTTATCAGAGAGCAAACGGCAGTCCGAGGAGGCTGCTGCAGATGTGCGAGGACCTGTGCAGGGCGGCTGTCGAGAAGGGCAGGCTTG
>JACPIJ010000081.1 GCA_016188145.1 Candidatus Woesearchaeota archaeon
CTTCAAAGATTATGTCCAATGTGCCCACGCTGCAGCACAGCTTCACAATCTCAGCAGCTGACTTATCCCTTGCGTCAATGTAGAGCGCGCCAAGCTTCTTAACCATCTGCACTTTAAAGTGCGTTTCAGGAACAACCTCTACCACGTATGTAGTCACGCCAGCCAGCTTAAGGAGGCACGTTGCCAAGAAACCCAGCGGGCCAGCGCCAATGACGAGAGCAGTCTTGCAGCCTCCCCAGTGCGATTCATTGAATTTATGGCTCGGATGGCCGCAGCCCCATGGCAGCCTGCTTTGGATTATCCTTATCTGCTCGATAGCCTTTTCTGCAATGCTCAATGGCTCAATGAACACTCCATACCTAACAAGCCGCTCGGGAACTTTCAGCAAATACTGCTCCTCATCCACAAAATACTCTGTTAAGAAGCCGTCAAGCTTGTGAATGCCCCTCTCAGTATAAAGCCCGGTCATGCACATATCGCTCTGGTTGTGAAGGCATGGAGCACAAATATTACAGCCCCTCCTGACTGTTGCAGTAACAAAGTCACTTTTTTTGAACCTTTTAACGCCCTTTCCGACAGCCACAACCTTGCCGATAACCTCGTGACCAAGAACAATACTATCCCTCCCAGCAGCTATGTCCTTGCTGTCATGCTTAACCATGCCAAAGTCAGTGCCGTCAACACCTGTCTCAATAATCTTTACCAGCGCTTCGTTTGGCCTTGATATTTTTGGAAACGGGATGCTAAAGTGATGAATGCCTTTACCACCCAACAGCATACCGGCTGCAAACATCCTCTTTTTCATGCTGACACGAAACAAGCATTATTGGTATAAAAGTTTATTGTTTAATAAAAAGAAAGAACTTCAAACCCGCTAGCGAACAGCCTGGAAGATGAAGTACAGCACCACAACGATTATAACTACGCCCATTACCTTCTCATGCAGGCACATTCCTTTCTGACCCTTGCAGCCGCTCATGGGGCACATCAATGACATAATTAACCACCTCGCCCTTATTTACTGTTTTACAGTACCCTGAAGTTTATTTAAAACTTATGTTTAACTGCCTGATTCTGCTTTGAATTCAAACATTTACATCATGTTTTGCAATAGCAGATTAAAAAGTTATAATTTCATAACCCTCCTCAACGTACTTTTTAAAACTTGGGTGACCCATATATTGTGAGGACAAAGCCGTACCCTGGGCTTTCAATGCGTCTTTAACATTAAACGCTGCTGAACAAAAGTCGCAAACTCCTGCAACAACATCCACCAATTCCGAGTATAAGTCATGCAGTTTGTTATCTGCTTTTTGCAGCTCAACCAGCCATTCAGTACCTGCGCCATCAAAAATAATGCTAATGTTATAGCCTGCCTCCTTAAACTCTTTAGCTATCACCAACGCATTTGACACCCTCGCCATGCCCTCATGGGTTTCCTTCCCTGCCAAAACCACAATTAACACGTTTTTCATTTTTGCCAATTTTGCCAGCCTCCAACACCCCCATCGCAGTCAAAACGCTTCTCATCCAATAGCGCTTTCAATGGCAAGCCTCAGCTTTTGCTTTTCTGTTAAGTAATGCTCTTTCTAAATCTTTCTTTTCAGACACAACACCTTGGTTTAATACTTTACCGTCAACAGTCTTTACGCTAAAATAAGGCACTGCCTCGCTTCTTCTTTAATATTTGCCGACAAGCCATAAGGCGCCACTATCACATAACTGCTCTCTGTTAATCTCTCAGTCAATCTGTTCATTAGCCAACACCTACTTGCCATTCGCGTGCTATTCAACGCAGCAGCTCATCTTACTAACGTCCCTTGTGAAAGACTGCGCTGCAATTTTAATAGCTTCAGACATTGTTGGAAAAACGTGCAGAGTATCAATTACATCGTAGACTGTCAATCCGCCTTTTACAATAAATGCGGCTTCGTGAATAAGCTCGGCAGCCATTGAAGACAAGATGTGAATGCCTAGAACCTTCTTTGTTGAGTTGTCAATAACCATCTTTATAGCCCCTCGTGTGTCTTTGATAGCCTGGGCTTTAGGCACAAGCTCAAACGGCAGGGTGTTGCACCTGCACTTTACGCCTCTGTTTATTGCTTCTTCATCAGTTAATCCAACGCCTGCAAGCTGCGGGTCTGTAAATACTGCGTGCGGCACAACAAAGTAGTCCATCCTTTTCTTCTCGCCAGTACTTTTTGCCAAGGCGTTAGTGGCGGCTATCCTGCCTTCTTTGGCAGCTACTGTTTCAAGCATAGGCTCGCCTTTTACATCGCCAGCAGCCCAAATGTTCTCTGCTGCCTGCATCTCCGCGTTAACTAAAACCTCACCTCTTTTTCCAAGTTTGACGCCTAAAACTCCCAAATTTAGCTCCTTAGTATTTGCGTTTCTTCCTGTAGATATTAAAAGCTCTTCTCCAGAATACTCCCGCTCCTTCCCATTAACTGTAGCAGTAATTATTTTCTCTTTCCCTTTTTGCCTGACACTTTTTACCTCTACAGATGTGCATATTTCAATGCCTTCCTCTTCCAAATATTTCTGCAAAAGACCGGCAAGTTCAGGCTCCTCCCTTGGCACAAGCCTTGGTGCGCTTTGAAGTAAGCAAACTTTTGTGCCAAACCTTGAAAACATTTGAGCGAATTCCACTCCCAAAGCTCCGCCTCCAAGAATAACCACAGAATCCGGCTTACGCTTAAGACTGAGCGCCTCAATGTTGGTTAAGAAATGATCTATAGTCTCTAAACCTTTAATTGGCGGAACGTACGTTGACGAGCCCGTGGCTATGATGAATTTATCTGCTTCAAAAACGTTATGGCCAATTTCTATTTCCTGCTTTGACTTAAACTTCGCATTACCTTCTATAAATGTTACCTTTTCTAAATCTTTAAGAACTTTAGCATACTTTTCCTCCCTAAGTTTGCTCACAAGCTGATCTTTTTCTTTAATCAGCTCTGAAAAATCAGATTTGGCATCGCTTTTAATGCCTGCGAATTTGTTATTATTTGATACATTGATAATCTCTCCAGCATGTAAGAGGTGCTTTGTTGGAAGGCACCCCACGTTAACGCACGTACCTCCAATTCCAACGGCATTATTGTTTACCATTAATGTTTTTGCGCCTAATTCATTTGCCTTCATGGCTGCTGCAAAGGCTGCAGCTCCTCCGCCTATTATTGCCAAATCAAACCTTTCCATACCAATTCCCTCCGCTTATCTTATTAACTTTTGAAATTATTTAGCTGTTCGCAGCAACAGTAATGAAGTAACAATTACGCAACATGCCGCGCTTCCTATAAGCCAAATTGGCTTATTCATAGGCGCCTCTCTAAAATGCCGCATGTTTTCAGCCTACCACGGTACTTAACCAGGTGCTTGTCGATTGCAGCCAGTATTGCAGCTATTTCCGGGTCCAACGAGTAGACCCTGTTCTTTCCGTTGTATTTGCAATTGACAAAACCGCAATCCACCAAACATTTTAAATTATGAGAAACCCTGCTTTGCTCAAAACCAAGCCGGTTGCAAATGGCTGTTACACTTTTTGAGCCTTTTCTTAGGAGGGTCACTATTTCAAACCGCGTTTTGTTCGATATCGCTTTGAAAAAAAGCTTATACGATAATTCGTTCATATGAAATCCTCCTTGATTGCTTTATTTAACGTTCCGTTTACATCCCGTTTTTTCTCAAAGCTGCCCAAGCATGTTGAGGTAAGGTGGGGGCTTACTTGCCCCCATCATCACTTCCGCATCCACACATCCTAATCACCTCCGCTCTACTCTTTCGCTTTTTATTTAAATGTTGTTAGCTCAGCATGTGCCCAACCATTTCTGGAAGGCCTTTTTCGTTTTCCATCTCAACCACCCTTTGCACTAAACTTGATGGTTCATTGCTACCATTCGTCCCCATCATAAGAATCACCTAACTCATCACCTAATTCGCCCCTCAGCAAATCACTTTCAATCATTCCGCTAATATCCTTCCCGTAAATGCCTATTTTAGTTTTTCCAATGTCTCTGCACTTTCCTTTATGGCATACGATTTTTTGCATGGCTCATCACGCTCAACGCTCATTATATGATAAATTTATCATATGATATGATTATCAAGTATATAAATTTTGTGTTTAACCCTCACAGGAACACGCTTTTTAGCCATTCTTCAGCACCTATCACTATTTTCTGAACATAACCTGTTGAAAGGGCAAACTTGTTCAGGCTATAGAGGTAGCCGTTAAAGATAAGGAAACCGATAATTATGAGCAGGAATCCCGATAATATGTACGTGGTGTGGGTCTCAATTTTCTTGTTAAAGAGGGTGATAGTTACAGGGCTTCCGTTGAGCAACTGCCACAGCTTCTGATTCTTTATTCTCTCAAACGCAAGCGACAACAGCAATAGCGGAAGGGCAAGCCCGCTTATGTAAATGAACAACAACAGCATTCCTTTAATAACTGTTGACGAGGAAGCGGCCAGCAAAAGAAGCGAAGCCAAAACAGGGCCGATGCATGCACTCCAACCAAGTCCAAATGCCATGCCGAAAAAAACAAAGCCGGCTCTCCCTGGAGCTTTTCCTGAAAAGAGCCTAAATCCTGAAAAGCCTTTACCAAGAATTTGCATCAAGCCTAACATGATTACAACTACTCCGGCGGCTGCCGAGAATAAAACCCTGTGCTCCCTCAAGACACTGCCGAAAAGGGTCGCCCCCATTCCGAAAACTGCAAAAACTACGCTAAGACCTGCAATAAAGAGGAGCGTGTTAGCTGCAATACCGGTTTTCTTGTGCTTGGAAGGGTTAGCACCGGTAGCACCGGAAGTGTGCGCTGCCCTCCCTGACTCAACAGCAGAGGCGAAAAAAGCTGGCAGAATTGGCAGTGTGCAAGGCGATAGGAAGCTTACAAGCCCAACGAGGAAAGCCAGCAATGCAAGGGCTGCAAAATTAGCATTCGTAAACTGCCTATCTTCTAAAGACGGAGCAACGAATGATACGGAAGGCAATGGCTTGCCAGCCTTTTGGGCTTCTAACAGCCCAGGCAGGAAAAAGTTTTCCTTGCCCCTTTTTTCTAAAAGCGATACCTCGCTGCTTCTGCCAAGATAATCTGCAACAAGATTACTTTCTTTAATAACCTGGGCACTTTTGACGAAGTAATACGATTCATCCAAACCGCCAAAAGAGTCCTCAAAGTAGCCAAAGGTCTTAAGTCCAGCGTTAAGATACACAAGCTTTCCGGTAAGAGTGTAAAGCTTAAGCATGCCATATGCAAAAACTGCATTCTCCTCATAAGGTTTTGACAGAAGGATACGTTGGTTATGACCGTAAAGCTCATCTTCTGCGCTGTGCCTCTCAAAAAAACCTCCGCTGTTCCAGTCATAAAGATTACTAAGTGAGAACAGGCCAAGTTTTTCGGCAGCGCTAAGGTAAGCAGAGTCGTTAAACTCCTCGTATCCTCTGACAAAAGCGAGCAGAAGCCAGCTGTTCGCAAAAGACTGGCCTGTTATCTCTGCCTCTTTCTTATCAAAATCAAAGTAGAAGTAAGCTCCGTTTTTGTCACTAACCATGTTTTTTGCGAAAAAGTCAAGGACAGCTTTTGCCAAACCGCGGTAAGTGCTATTTTTCAAGAAATGACTAGCACTTATCAGAGCAATTATTATCTGCGCGTTTGAGTCTGAAAACAAAGTTTTATCAATGTGCGGCGGTTCTATCAGGGCGCGTTCTTCGGCAGTTTTGCCAAAGTACTCATCCTCGATATAAGCATCCTGGCTATTGTAAAAAGCACCTGTTTCGCTGTCAAGGAACTTATTCTGCAAAAAGCCGAACGAGAACGTTACGGCATCCCTGACTATCTTGTCATTGGTGATGTTTGCCAAAAGGCTGTAAGCCTCCAAAAGCCTGGCCTGGTCCTTAAGAAGCTTCTCGTAATGAGGAATCGTCCAGTCTCGCCTCGTGCTGTAGCGGTGGAAGCCACCCTCAACATGGTCGAACAAGCGGTAGTTTGTTTTCAGCTCGGAAAGCTTGGTATACTGCTGATAGAAAGTGAAGTTTGTAATTTCTAGGTATTCAGGGTTTTGAGTTCTGAGATACTCTTCAAGAAGGTATGTATGCGTGTAGC
>JACPIJ010000012.1 GCA_016188145.1 Candidatus Woesearchaeota archaeon
AGAGGACGGCCAGATACTTGCAGAAAAGAAAAGCTGGTGAGCTATGGTGACTGATTCTACAGCTGCCAAGATTTTGCAGATAAAGGGAAAAAGGCTTTCCGCCACTGACAACATCCGCGGCTTCCTCAAGGCGATTGGCCAGAGGAACAAAAAGATAAATGCGCTTTTGCACATCAACGAAAACGCTGCCGCGGAGGCTGAAGCTGTTGACCGCAGGATAAAAGCCGGCAAAGCAGGGAAGCTGGCAGGGCTCGCGATAGCAGTAAAGTCGAACATTTCTGTAACAGGCATGCCCATAACATGCGCTTCAAAGGCACTTGAGAATTACAACGGCACTTTCGACGCTGACGTTGTCGCCGCGATAAAAAAAGAAGATGGGGTAATTATAGGCATGGCAAACATGGATGAGTTCGCATGCGGCAGCTCTGGAGAAAACTCGGCGTTTGGGGCGACAGACAATCCTGCTGCTTCGGGGAGGATACCTGGGGGCACAAGCTCTGGCTCGGCAGCGGCAGTTGCTGCTGGATTTTGCGATTTGGCACTTGGCTCAGACACAGGCGGCTCAATAAGAAACCCGGCATCGCACTGCGGCGTTGTCGGGGTAAAGCCGAGCTACGGCAGGGTGTCAAGATACGGCTTGATTGACATGGCAATGAGCTTTGACCAGATAGGACCATTAAGCCACGATGTTTACGGGGCTGCCCTGCTGATGGAAACAATTGCAGGCAGAAGCGATAATGACGGCACAACACTGAACAACAAAGTGCCAGGCTATAGCTCACTGCTCTCGAAAACAAAAAAGCCGAAAATAGGAATGGTTTGGGAATTTGAGGAAATGTGCACTGACAGGCGCATATACAAAATGATTGAGGAAAAGGCTGGAGAATTCGCAAAAGACACGAACGGAAAGGTAAGCGACATAAAGCTGCCGAACGTAGACCTCGCCATACAGGCATACTACCCCTTGGTGTATGTTGAGTTCTTTTCCGGAACCAGAAAGTTTGACGGCAGAAAATACGGAAGGAAAATAGAAGAGGCATGCGGCGAAGAAGTTCTGAGAAGGATTCTGGGGGGAAGGGAGATATCCAAAGCAGAATATCAAGGGACATATTATAGGAAGGCGCTAAAAGCGAGAAAGCTCATCTCTGAAGGTTTTGAAAAAGCATTCAAGGATGTTGACGTCATAATATCGCCAACAACGCCAATGCTGCCGCACAAGCTGGGAACGAAGATAACAGACCCGAGAGCGATGTATGCCTACGATGCATATACCATCCCGGCGAATCTGGCGGGGATTTGCGCGGGGGTGATTCCGGCTGGAAAGATTAGCGATGCACCTGTAGGGCTGCAGGTGATGGCGCCAGCGTTTAAAGAGGAGCTTCTTTTGCAGGTAATGGCTGAAATAGAAAAACAATCTTTATAAACGCTTTCTGGTTACGGAGCGGGCATGCTAAGAACGAATACTTGTGGCGAGCTTACTGCCAAAAGCACAGGCAAAACTGTGACGCTTGCGGGCTGGTGCCATTCCAGAAGGGACCACGGCGGGGTAATCTTCATTGACCTTCGCGACAGGTATGGGCTGACTCAGATAGTTCTCGACCCAAGCCACAACAAGAAAGTGCACGAAACCGGGGAGCACATTGGAAGGGAATGGGTTGTTGCGGCAAAAGGCAAGGTAAGGCACAGGCCAAAGGACATGGTAAATGGGAACCTGAAAACCGGCGAAATAGAAGTCATTGTTGATGAGCTTTCCATAGTCACTAAGGCTGCCGTGCCTCCTATTGAGATTGACGACAGGATAGAAGCCTCAGAAGATATGAGGATGAAGTACAAGTACCTTGACCTGAGAAGGCCGATAATGCAGCAGAGGCTTATGACAAGGCACAAGGCTGCAGCAGCGGTAAGGGAGTATTTTGACAAGAACGGCTTTATCGAGATTGAAACGCCAATGCTGGTAAGATCAACGCCGGAAGGCGCTCGCGATTATGTTGTGCCAAGCCGGGTTCACCCCGGAAACTTCTATGCACTGCCACAAAGCCCGCAGCTGTACAAGCAGATTCTGATGATAGCAGGATTTGACAGGTATTTCCAGCTTGCAAAATGCCTCAGGGATGAGGATTTAAGGACAGACAGGCAGCCCGAGCACACTCAGATTGACTTTGAAATCAGCTTTGTAGACGAAAACGACGTGATGGTTTTTGTTGAAGGGCTGTATAGGCACATATGGAAGGAAGTCATTGGGGCACAGATTAAGACGCCGTTCCAAGTGCTGACTTATGCTGAAGCAATCGAAAAGTATGGAATCGACAAGCCAGACCTGAGGTTTGGGATGGAGCTCGTTGACGTAACAGCTGTTGTAAAGAAATCTGAGTTCAAAACCTTTGGTGTGGAAGAGCGGGTAAAATGCGTGGTTGCTGAAAAAGACCTGAGCAGGAACGAGATTGATGAGCTCATTGCCTGGGCAAAGGAAAACGGGGCAAAGGGACTTGCGTGGATGAAGGTAACTGACAAAGGGCTTGAATCATCAATAGTGAAATATTTCAGCAGCACAATTCAAAAGCAGCTGCTGCAGCTGACAAAAGCGAAAAAAGGCTCTGTGCTGTTTTTTGTCGCTGATGAGGAGAAGAAGGCGGCGGATGTCTTGGGAAAATTGCGGCTGGAACTGGGGAAAAGGCTCGGGCTGATGAGGGGTAACGAATTCAAATTCTGCTGGGTGGTTGATTTCCCGCTGTTTGAATGGAACAAGGACGAGAACCGGTGGGAAGCGGCGCATCACATGTTCACATCCCCAAAGCCAGAACATATTGGATTGCTTGAGAAAGAGCCCGGTAAGGTCCTGGGCAGGCTTTATGACCTTGTGCTGAATGGGACAGAGCTTGGCTCGGGCTCGATAAGGATAAACGACCCCGAACTGCAGGAAAGGGTTATGAAAGTTATCGGCTTAAGCCATGAGGCAGCTGAAAAGAAGTTCGGGTTCCTGCTTGAGGCATACAAATTCGGCGCCCCCGTGCATGGCGGCATGGGAATAGGATTTGACAGAACTGTCGCCCTTATGATGGGGCTGCATGACATTCGCGAGGTTGTTGCTTTTCCCAAAAACAAAAAGGCTGAAAGCCCGATGGACGGCTCACCCTCAGAGGTAGAAGAGAGGCAGCTGAAGGAGCTGCACATAAAAACTGATGTTGTTAAGAAAAACGAATGATGCTGCCAAGATGTTTGTTCTTGTGACTAATAATGAAGAGAAAATAAAGGAGGTTGAGCTTGTTCTGAAAGGCTCGGGAATAAAGTTTGAGGTGTTAAGGGCAGAAAAGCCAGAGCTTAGGTCTGATGACCCCTGCGAGATTGTCAAGGTTGCCGCAAAGACTTTTTGTGAAAAAATAAGGAAACCTGTTGTTGTTGAGGATTCCGGGCTGTTCATTGACGCCTTAAAGGGCTTTCCTGGAACGTGCACTGCCTACGCCTTCAAAAGGATAGGCAACAGAGGCATTCTGAAGCTAATGAAAGGCGTAAAGAAAGGCGTAAAAAACAGGCGGTGCTGGTACAAGTCGGCTATTGGCTACTGCGAGCCCGGGAAAGAGCCGGTTTGCTTTCTGGGCGGCGAAGAAGGGAAAATTGCTGGCAAGGAGAAAGGGAAGAATGGGTGGGGGCAGGACCCGATATTCATCCCAAAAGGAAAAAGCAGGACTTACGGGGAATTGAGGAAACAAGGAGATGTCAATCTTTTCAGGAAAATTGCGATTGATAAGTTGAAGAGCTACATTGAGGGCAGATAAAGTGACCGGGCCTGTAGAGGAAAAAATTGCGGAAGTTGCAGCCAGAAGCTTACCGGGCCTCGTCGGGAAGCTTTACAGAATCGAAACAGAAGGAAAGGATTTTCTCCTGAACGAACGCGGTCCTGCGGTGATTGCTGTCAAACACACCCACATGATGGACTTTTTCGCATCCACTTATGTTTTCATAAAGCTGTTAAAGAGAAGGACTATGATTCCTTTGAAAAAGGGACTTTTCAGGAATGACCTTGTTGCACTTATCCTGAGAGAGCTTGGAGGCGTTCCTGTAATCAGACCAACTGACGAAGGCTACAGCCCATCAAGCTATGAAAACGTGGCAATGGCAAGGGAGTTTATCAAGGTGCTGAAAGCAGGGCATTTGTGGGCTTACTGCCCTGAAGGAACACGGGCCAGAGGAAAAATTGGGCCAAATTTCTACGTGCAGCCCATAATGCTTGCTGCGAAGAGAGGGGTCGACACTTACGTAACAGGGATAGAATACAAGGCCCCGCCACAGATCTCTTTATGGACTCCCTTTACAACCATAATTGTGAGAAACGAGCCTTACGATGCAAGAGGAAAAAGTGAGTTGCAAATCGCCGCGGAGGTCAGACAGAGGATGGCCGTGCTCAGCGGTATAAAGCAGATATAAAGCCTTATCCTTAACAATCCTTATCCACCGGAAATAACCGATAATATTTTGACCTCGTCCTTGTCGCTCAGCTCGTCTTGTTCTGTAACAAGGTTGTTGTTTTTTGCAACTAAAACTGCCGCAGGATTAAGTTTTAACTGGTGCAGCAGCCTTGAAACCTTGCCGCTAAACTTTAGCTGTTTCCTGATATTTTCACGCTCAATAAATATTTCCATGATTGTTTAGCTGCAACACATCGTAATTAATAAACTTTGGCAGCTGCAGCGAGTTGTTGTGGCTGAAAACCCGTTAAAACCCAATAATTCGGATTTATAAATACAAATGCACATGCCGAATTGGGAGTGGCTGCTGCAGTGATACGAATTTTGCACTTTCAGAGCCTAAAACGCCGGATTTCCACAGGAAGCTGTGGGGTTTTGCTGAGTGGAAAGGCCTTATTTAAAAACAGCAGTATTTATAAATAAGAATGGCTTATACGGCTTAAACCGCTGTTGGCGTGTGTTGGCGCGGTTGAACAACCGGGGGTGTTTTGTAAATGGGCAAGAGAGAGATTACTGTAGTGAACATAGTCGTCAGCACTTCTTTGAACCACGACATTCCTCTTGAAAAGATGAATGCGATGCTTTCCAACACGGAATACAACCCTGAACAGTTCCCGGGGCTTGTCATAAGGATAAAAGAACCCAAAACATCTGCACTGATTTTCGGCAGCGGCAAGGTTGTTTGCACGGGCGCGAGGTCGATGGACAAGGTTGAGGAATCAATAAGGAAGATAATCAAGAGCCTGGAGAAGATTGGGATAAAGATTACGATAAAGCCCGAGATAAAGATACAGAACATAGTTGCCTCAGGAACAGTGGGCATGGACCTTAACCTGAACACCCTGGCGATGAAGCTCAACAATACGGAATACGAGCCTGAACAGTTCCCCGGGCTTGTCTACAAGCTTGTTGATGGCCCAGTAAAGGCAACGTTCCTTCTGTTCAGCAACGGCAAGGTTGTTTGCACGGGCACAAAGAGCGAGGAGGAGGTTAACCGCTCGCTGGATAAGCTTATTGAAAACCTGAAGAAGGCATCAGGCAAGAAGGGATAAGGCTGTCAATTTTTAGTTTTATTTTGGTTTTTGGCTGCAACGAATCGCGGTTGCTGTTGCAATGACTGGGCTAAGAAAAACGCGGGTGTGGAAATGCTTGAAGTTGCAGAACAGGTAGAAAGGTTCAAGGAATTCTTTGAAACGGCTTACAACAACGAGCTTCTTGAAGCAGTTTCATCCGGCAAAACCTCGCTGCAGGTTGACTTTGCAAAATTCTCTTCCTTTGACCCAAGGCTGGCTGTTGACTTGCTGGAGAACCCTGAAGAGGCCATAAAGGCTGCCGAGCTTTCAATACGGGAAACAGAGCTGCCAACCGAGATTAAAAACTTCAGGGTAAGGGTGCATAACATCCCAGAAAGCCAAAGGCTGATGATAAGGGAGATAAGGAGCAATCACATAGGAAAGCTGCTGGCCATAGAGGGCATAATCAGGAGGAAATCGGACGTAAGGCCGCAGGTGGTTAACACGAGGTTTGAATGCCCTAATTGCGGGAACATAATATCCGTCCTACAGCTTGAAACAACATTCAAGGAACCGCACCGCTGCGGATGCGGCAGGAAGGGAAATTTCAGGCTTCTTGAAAAGGAACTTGTTGACGCGCAAAGCATGGTACTTGAAGAAGCCCCTGAAATGCTCGAGGGTGGGGACCAGCCGAGGAGGATGGGAATCTTCCTGAAAGAGGACCTTGTCAGCCCGATAAGCGAAAAAAGGACAAACCCGGGCAACCGGGTCAGGATTGTGGGGGTGCTGAAGGAGGTTCCAGTAGTAAAGCACGGAAGCAGGCTAACAAACTTCGACCTTCACATTGACACCAACCACATTGAAACAATAGACGAGGACTTTTACGAGATAAAAATATCGAAAGATGATGAAGATGCCATATTGGCTATTGCAAAAGACAAAAAAGTGTATGAAAAGCTTATTGCCGCAATAGCGCCCTCAATATATGGCTATGAAAGGGTCAAAGAAGCGTTGCTGCTGCAGCTGATGGGAGGAGTCCAGAAGAGGCGCTCTGACGGCGTGGTTTCAAGAGGAGACATTCACATACTTCTTGTTGGCGACCCGGGCTCTGGCAAAAGCCAGCTCCTGAAGAGAGTCAGTGTAATAGCCCCAAAAGGGAGGTATGTCAGCGGAGGGGGGATCAGCGGGGCAGGCATTACGGCAGCGGTTGTCAAGGATGAGATACTTGGCGGCTGGAGCCTTGAGGCAGGAGCGCTCGTCCTGGCAAATAACGGAATCTGCTCA
>JACPIJ010000079.1 GCA_016188145.1 Candidatus Woesearchaeota archaeon
AACAAACGCTTAACTTTTAATACCAGTTTTGCCTCTTTTTCCACGGGAAAACACCTCAGATGTTTTCCCCAACTCCACCAGCCACTACAGCCGGTGGAGTTGTTAAATCTTTAGATTTTCAACAGAGCCAGCGTGTGCGATACATTTTTAAACCTGATTCACATTACCACAAAATATGAGTTTGGGAAACCAGATCAAGACCGTGCTGCTGCTTGGCTTGCTTACCGGGCTGCTTTTGGTAGTTGGCAGGCTGATTGGTGGCCAGACCGGGCTGTTTGTTGCCCTTATCTTCTCAGTCCTTATGAATTTTGGGGCTTATTGGTTCTCTGACAAAATTGTTTTGGCAATGTACAGGGCCAAGCCTGCTGACAAAAAAACGCAAGCCCATCTCCACAAAATCGTTGAAGAAGTTGTAGCGGCAGCTAATATTCCAAAGCCGAAAGTCTACATTATCCCAACAGAGGCAGCCAATGCCTTTGCCACCGGGCGCTCTCCGAAGCATGCTGCTGTTGCCTGCACAGAAGGCATTATGAAGCTTCTCACGGATAAGGAGCTTAAAGGCGTAATTGCCCACGAAATCAGCCACGTCAAAAACAGGGATATCCTGGTCACAACAATTGCAGCAACAATAGCCGGTGTCATCTCTTACCTGGCCCACATGGCCCAGTTCGCTGCGATATTTGGCGGCGGCAGGCGCGATGACAACAGGGGAGGTGGCAACGCTATTGCCCTTCTTGCCCTCGCGATAATTACCCCGATTATAGCCCTGATTTTGCAGCTTGCAATCTCTCGCTCCAGGGAGTACCTTGCAGACCACAGCGGTGCAACAACGATCAAGGATGGGGAGCCTTTGGCTTCTGCCTTGGCCAAACTCGACAAGGCAGCCCTTCACCACAAAATGGGCATGGGCAACGAGGCAACCGCAAGCCTGTTTATCGTTAACCCGCTCAAGGGGCATGGCTTAATGTCGTTGTTTTCAACGCATCCACCGCTTGAAGCCCGCATACAACGGTTAAGAAGCATGAGGTTTTAGCTGTACTTGCTAAGGCCCGCTTTCTCAGTGAATTTTAATCATTTAGGAGTAGTAAAATAAACGAAAGATTTATAAAGAGAAACTGTTGTTGGTAGCATTTAGGATGGCTGTTCAAAACCCTGATGTGACTATTGTAGGGGCTGGCGTGGTCGGGTTAGCTGTAGCATACGAGCTTGCCGGGAAGGGGAAGTATAGCGTTCTGGTTCTGGAAAAAAACAGGACCTTTGGGCTCGAAACGAGCTCGCATAGTAGCGGAATAATTCATTCCGGAATTCATTATCTTCCAGGCAGCAACAAAGCAAGGCTCTGCGTTGAAGGCAACAGGCTTCTTTACGAGCTGGCACAAGCACATCAGATACCACATGAAAGAAAGGGGAAGTTTGTGGTTGCCAGCGATGATAGCGAGGTGCCGAAGCTGGAAGAGCTGTTGGAAAGAGGCAAAGCAAACGGCGTTGAGGGGCTCGAAATCATAAGCGGGGAAGACGTAAGTAAGGTTGAGCCGCACATCAAGGCGGTTAAGGCGCTGTCCTGCCCTTCTTCCGGGGTCATAGACCAGATGGCGCTTATGAAGATGTTTGAGGGCGGAGCAAAGAGCAGTGGGGCAAATATTGCGTACAACACAAAGGTTGTTGGTAGTATAGAGAAATTGCATGAAGGCTACAGGGTATCAACCATATCGGCCGAAGGAACTAAAGACAGCTTTTCATTTACAACAAAGATTCTTATTAATTGCGCCGGACTGTTTGCTGACCGGATAGCTGAAATGGCAGGCATTGACATAGACGCTGCAGGCTACAGGCAACGCTTTAACAAGGGCTCGTATTACGCCGTCAGCCCCGAAAAAGGGAGAATGGTAAAAAAGCCTATATATCCTGTGCCTCCAGAAGCAGGAAAAGGGCTTGGAATCCACATAACTACTGACATTAACGGCCAGATGCTGCTCGGACCAGACTCTGAAATTGTGGCAGCCTCTGATGTTAATTACATAAACGACGGTTCAAAGCAAAGACTTTTCCATGAAGAAGTGCAGAGGTATTTTCCTGCGCTTGAACTGGCTGATATTGCTCCAGACATGGTGGGTTACAGGCCCCAATTAAAATCAGGCCAGGATTTCATAATCAGGGAAGAATCACCCAGGGGATTGCCTGGCATGATTAACCTTATAGGAATTGAAAGCCCAGGGCTTACTTCTTCGCTTGCCATTGCCCTGCACGTGAAGAGTCTTGTGGGCAGGCTCGCCTGAAAGCGGCATTGCCTGTGTTATTTGATTTTGCCTTCAGAAACCACAGCAAGCGCCTTTGACGTTTCATAATCCTTAGGCACAACGTACTCGGGCATGTAGCGCTCGGTTACAGGCAGGCCAGCCTCATAATATGCCATTGCAACCATGTTTGAGCAGGCAACGCTTTCCATGCTGCACCTGTGCCCAGGCTTGCACACAAGGCTTCGGTTTCCCTCTTTTCTCCAGTGGAGCGTCCTCCCAAGCACTATTCTGGCATACTGCCCCCATGAGAACTTTTTGCCTAAAAAGAACTTCAGTGCCATGCCAACCACCTTCTTTCTTTGCGCCTTGGTGAGTCTCTTATTCCTTAAGACCTTGTAGGCAAAGTATTCTTTTTCTGTCAGGTCATACATCAGGTCGCATATGTGGGCGCCTTTTTTTGGTGTGGCTTCGATTGTGCGGCCATTTCCGATGTATAGCATTACGTGGTGCCATTTGCTCCTTTGCAGCATCCTGTTGATGTCATGAAGCAGCCCTTTCTCGCTTACGAGGATGACATCCGCTTCCCGAAGCCTTTTGATGATGTTGTGGGCGTCTCTCAGCCTTTTCATTTCCGGTCTAAGCCGCATTTTTGCCCCTTCCGCTTTCCAGCTTTCTTTCAAACACCACTTCAAACCCGCCAGCCGCTTCCAGCATGTCGTAGTCCCTCGGCATTATGTATTCCGGTGCCCACTTGCTGCTAATGGCATGGCCTGCCATGTGGTATGTTATTGCAACAAGGTTTGAGCATATAAGGCTGTCCAAATCACACTTATAAGTTTCTTTCTGAATGTTGCCTCTGTTGCCTTTCCACTTCAGTATTCTTCTGAAAGAGACCTTAACCAGTTGTTGCCAGTCGAAATTTTTGCCCCGGAACAGTTTAACTGCCGCAGCAGCTATTTTCCTCCTTGTTGCCGCAGCAAGCTTCTTGCATCTCACAGCCTTGTATGCCTTGTAGCTCTCCCTTGTCAGGTCCAGCTTTGACACGTGGCAGCCTTTCCTCGGGGTTACCTCCAGGACTTTGCCTTTGCCTATGTATAGCATTACGTGGTGCCACCTGCTCCTGCCAAAAAACCTGTTTACGGCGTGCTTCAGCCCCTTCTCGCTCACCACAAGTATATCTCCTTCAATAAGTTTTTTCACTAAACTGCTCAAGTCACCCATTTTTTGTTTCATCTGTATTCAGATTCAATAATCTTTCTTATCTCAGCAGCCTTCTTCGGCCCTATCAGCTCAACCTTCTGAAGCTGTTCCTCACTGGCGTTTAATACCTCGGCCACCGACCCAAACTTCTGCAGCAGCGACTTTGCAAGCTTTGTTTCTATCCCGGGCAGGGAAGCTATGACATATTCCTGCTGCTGTGATAGCGTTACTGGCTTTTGTGGATGCAGCGATGGCTGGGGCGAATTAGCATCCATTTCCCTTTTGGCTATTGCAACCAGCAGCCCGGCTGTGTCTTTCGGGTTTTTTGAGTAAATTATCGGTATCCCATAGCTTACCGCTATTGCTGCCAGCATTCCCCTTATGGCGTTTGGATGGACGTTTCTTATTGAGTACAGGTCATGTTCCTCGTTCCCTTCTATCATAAGCACGGGCTTCTCAAAGTTCTCTTTAAGCTCCCTTAGCTGCCGAAGCAGCCTCCCGTCTATTATTGAATTTACAAAGTCCCCTGAGCGTTTTACCTCAACAGCCACCCTGCTGCTGCAAAGGAAATCCCCAATCGGAAGGGCTTTGAGCTCTATCAGCGCGCCTTCATCGTAAAGTGCTTTGACCACGCCGGAATGCTTTTCCCTTACGTCGGCTAATATCAGTATTTTTCCTTCCGTTCTGTTTGCCATTCCAGTTGCCTTTGCCCTATCGGTGTAAGCTTGAGCTTGCTTTTGAGCGTTTTCAGTATGCGGTGCATCCTCTTTTCCTTGTGGTGGGCTACCCACCTGAACGCCTCATCCCTGGTATCCCTTGTTACGAGTATTATTACCCTGCCCTTTTCCTGCCTTCCTGTCCTGCCTCTTCTCTGGATCTGCCTTATTGCGGATGGTATTGGCTCGTAAAAGACCACAAGGTCAACCTTTGGTATGTCCAGCCCTTCCTCGCCTATTGATGTTGCTATAATCACATTGAACTCGCCTGCCGAGAACCTTCCAAGCAGCTCCTTTTGCTGCTTCTGGCTCAGGCCGGTTTCGCCTTTCTTCATTTGCCCTACAAAGATGCTTGCCCTCACGCCCTGCACTTGGCTGAGCTCTTCCTGCAGCTTTGAGGCAGAGTCCCTGTACTGGTTGAAGACTATCGCCTTCGCCCCTTTCACATCAGCAATGTTTTCCTTTATTACCCTTTTC
>JACPIJ010000080.1 GCA_016188145.1 Candidatus Woesearchaeota archaeon
CAGCTACGCCGTTCGGCTTCCATATGACGAGCCTCCAGCAGAGCATCATCTGGTTTTCCAGACAGGCGGGCTGTTGAAACTTGAAATTTTCAGGCACAGCGTAGACGCGCTCTGCAGAATGATTGACTATTATGAAGGCAAAGTCGACAAGCCCGTAATAGGGCAAGTTGCTGCCATCCCAACTCTGCCACGTCAGTAACCGGCAGCAGAAAGGGCGCAAACAAAAGCAGGTTTATGGCAATCAAATAGCTTTAATTTCTATACCTTTAAATATTCTCAGCATATCCGTTTTTCGATTGACCCTTTTAGGAAAAGGGTCACGGGGCTGTAGTGCAACTTGGACAGCGTGAACTTGGGTTGCGCTGGAGCAATAACACACGCCGTTCGGGTGACCTTTTTGTTCGCTGATGCTCACAAAAAGCTCAACCAAAAACAAAAAGGGAAGAAAAACGACGTAGTCTGGGTTCGAATCCCAGCAGCCCCACTCAACCTTTTTACCTAAAAAGGTTGACCAAAAAACGCGCTAGTCTTACCGGCTCTGCACTTCGGTCCTTCTGCCTTCCTTATCGTAGACGTAAACCTTTCCTTTTTCTTCATCAACCGTCTTTTTGTGGCTGCCGTCGCAGTAAGGCTTGTTCTTGCTTAAGCCGCACATGCAAATCCATCTGCTTTCGCTTCCGGCCTTGACTTCTACAGGGCCCTGCGCGTCATGCTCTACCAGCCTTGCCATTTTTACACCAACCCCCTTTTCTTTTAAATATTTTTGCATTTAAAATTCGGTTGCAGCTGCAGCTAAGGCACAAGCACAATCTTCCCGAAGCTCTGCCTTGACAAAAGGCGCTCCTGCGCCTTTCTGGCATCTCTGAGGCTGTGGACAGAGTCAAGGATTGGCTTGATCTTTCCTTCAGCAGCCAGCCTAGTAACAGCCATAAAGTCCTTCATTGTGCCTGAAACAGAACCGAGGATTGAGCGCTGCGCCATGAAAAGCTCGCGGATGTTTACTGTTGCCTCATTGCCGGAAGTGACTCCGCAGCTGACGAGCCTGCCGTTCTTTGCCAGGCACTTTATGCTTTTAGCGAATGTTGCCGCTCCTATGTGGTCTATTACAACATCAACGCCTTTGTTGTTCGTGGCTGCCATGATTTCATCAGTCCAGCCCTCCTCAGAATAGTTTACCATGACGTCAGCACCGATTCTTTGCGCTTTTCTCAGCTTTTCCTCACTTGATGATGTTGCAATGACCTTTGCTCCCAAAAGCGCTGCAATCTGGACAGCAGCAACTCCAACTCCAGCTCCTGCCCCCAGAACAAGCACTGTTTCGTTTGGCTGCGCCTTTGCCCTGTCAACAAGCATGTGGTAAGCGGTTGTAAACGTTAAAGGGAGGGCAGCAGCCTCCTCAAATTTCAGGTTGGCAGGCATGCCTATCAGGTTTTTTACAGGGACAGTCACGTACTCTGCATAGCTGCCGTCAACTTGGGCGCCAAGAGTCTTGTAACTGGCGCATAGGTTATGGTTGCCCTCGATGCAGTACTTGCAGTGGAAGCATGCCAAAGTCGGATAAACGATTACCTTCCTGCCGACAAGAGAGGAGTCAGCATCTTTCACTTCTTCAACAATGCCTGCGGCATCGCTTCCGGGAATATGCGGCAGGCTTGGCTTGTAATAGCCGCCTTTCTCAACCCAGATGTCTATGTGGTTCAGGGAAGCCGCCTTGACCCTGACCAAGGCCTCGCCAAAATCAGGCACAGGCCTTGGCACGTCCTCGTAAGACAAAACCTCCGGGCCGCCAAACTCGTGAAAGCGCATTGCCTTCATCGTAAAGTCCTTACTCTGCATCATAGAAGCCATAGGAGCCATAGAAGCCTTTTCCTGAGAACTGCCCTGAGAAGCGCTTGTTTCCCTTTCCATTTCAAGAAAGGTAATGAAGGCTTCTTTTTATATTTTAGCCACGCCGGCAGGATTTACGTTAAATTTAAGAAGCCATTACTAGTCCAACCAGTTTCTTGATCAACCTTCTTAGTAAGAAGGTTGCGCGGGGGTGGCAGAGCCCGGTCAAATGCGCAAGCTTCAGGCGACCTTTTTACTCGCTGCGGCGAGCAAAAAGCTCGACCAAAAAACGTGAAAAGGTTGCGAGAAAGCTTGTCCCTTAGTGGGTACACGTGTTCAAATCACGTCCCCCGCACTAAACCTTTTTTGCTGCGGCAAAAAAGCTTTACCAAAAACGAGAAAAGCTTTACCAAAAACGAGTTTATTTTGTTTCTGAGAGTATCAAATCCGCCCAGAACCTGTGGCCGTTGTCGTTGGGGTGGAAGCCGTCATCTGCTTCTGTGTGGCCGTAAGTCCTGAGTTTTGCCTTGTGCTCTGCAGGGTAAACGTATGCCATGTTCGGGTGTTTAGCTGCTGCTGTTCTCATTATGGCAGCGTATTTCTGCCACTGGAGGTTGTAAAGCGATTTCATGATAAGCGGGATTGCCGTTGCCCCTGCAACGTCGGCAGGCCCTACAATTATCACCTTATCAGCCAGCTTGGAGTATCTTTCCACTGCAGCTTCTGTGTCGTTTTCAAATTTCCTTAAGCTGGTGAAATGGTACAGGTCGTTTGACGCGATGAAAAGCACCATTACGTCCTGCTTTTCCCTTGGAACATCTGTCATGTCGACCATGCGGCTGCCGCTTTTGGCAGCGTTTGTGAATATGACATGGTTTTCTTTTGCCAGAGCGGATGCTATTCTTCCTCCAATGCTTGCGTTGAAGCTGCTTGCCCCTACTCCTGCTGCGACGCTGTCGCCTGCGAGGAACAGCTTGAGTTTCGGCTTTGTCTTGTTTCCGTGCTCGGTTTGGCCTGCGAATGACTGCTTTGTTAGTTGGGAGGATTTGAGGAAGAAATACGCTGAAAAAAGAAGCTGCGCTACAGAGTATGCTGCAATTATTGCAAATACTACGGCCAAGGGTTTCACAACTAGTGGGATGGCGTGGCATTATTTAAATAGTTTCGGCGGTTGTGATAGAAAAGTATTAAAACAAGCCGCGGCTGAAGCAAAGCTATCGGAAAAAATGACTGTTGAGATATGCACTGTTTCTGGGTTTGATGAAGTCGGCCGGAACATGGTCGCTGTCAAAGTGGATGATGAGGTTGTGATATGTGACATGGGGCTTCACATTGAGAACTATGTGAAAGTTACAGATGATGAGCAAGAGGACGTTATAAAGCTCAGCAGGGAAGTGCTAATCAAGGCGAGGGCAGTGCCTAACGATGAGCTGATAAAGGACTGGAAAGGCAAGGTAAAAGCCATAGTGCCTGGCCATGCGCACCTTGACCATTTAGGGGCAATACCTTACCTGGCAGGCCATTATGACGCGCCAATCATCGGGACGCCTTACACTATACATGTCCTGAGGCACATTATGAAAGATGGCGGTATCCCACTGAAAAACAAGCTCAACATTATTGACTTGAATGGCAAGGTCAACGTTTCAAAAAAACTTCAGGTTGAGTTTGTAAACATCACCCATTCCACACCCCATACTGCAACTGTCGTGATTCACACGCCGCACGGAGCTGTTGTTTACGCCAACGACTTCAAGTTTGATGACACCCCCACGCTTGGCAAGCCTCCGAACTACGAGCGGCTGAAGCAGATTGGGAACGAAGGGGTTCTTGCGGCTTTTGTCGACTGCACATACGCCGGTGTTGACGCGAAAACCCCATCCGAGAAGGTTGCAAAGGAGATGCTTGCAGATGTGCTGCTTAACCAGACCCATAACGAAAAGGGGCTCATTGTGACAACTTTCTCCTCCCACATAGCAAGGCTCAAAAGCATAGTGGAGCTTGGCCAAAAAATGGGGAGGAAGGTGGTAATACTCGGAAGGAGCCCTGCCAAGTACATAGCAGCAGCAGAAGAGCTGCAGATAGTGAAGTTCTCCGACAAGGCAGAAATAATCGGCGGGTTCAGGAGCAAAACAAGAAGCATGCTGCAGAAGGTTGAGAGGGAAGGAAAGGAAAAGTACCTCATCATATGCACAGGCCACCAGGGCGAGCCAAAATCAGTGCTTTCGAAAATTGCCTCAGGCCAGCTTGAGTTTAGCATAGGGCCGCAGGACGCAATAGTATTTTCGTGCAAGGTAATACCAACCCGAACCAACAGGGCCAACAGGGAAAGGCTTGAGAGAGACCTTAAAAGGTCAAACGTGAGAATCTTTAAGGACGTGCACCAGTCAGGCCACGCCTCCGGTCAGGACGTAATGCACCTTCTTGAGCTGCTGAAGCCCAAGCACATAATACCCTCCCATGGCGAAAAGAGGATGAAAGAAGGGCTCAGGCAGATGGCCTTGAAGCTCGGCTACCACGAGAAGCAGGTCCACATGGCGCATGACGGGCAAAGGATTGTGCTGGCTTAGCCTCTGCAGATACTGCAAAAAATATTTAAATAGCGGCAAAAACCGTCCAGTGGTTAATGGCGGTTGATTTGGGGATTTTCGGGAATTAATTGCTGATTTTGGGGTTAAAAGATGAGGCTGACGCTTTCAGAGCCAAAGTACCTTAAGGAAAGCATCGCTATAATTTCTGAGCTTGTCAACGAGGCAAAGCTGAGGATTTCGAGGGATGGCATTGAGCTTGTAGCCATGGACCCGGCTAACGTTGCCATGGTCATATTCAAGCTTCTCCCAACAGCCTTCACAGAGTATGACATTGAAAAGCCAGTTGACATAGCAATAAACCTTAACAACCTCAGGCAAATACTCAGGAGGGCAAACCCCTCAGACATGTTGAGCCTGGAGCTTGACAACAACAAGCTCAAGATACAGCTCAGGTCAGCATCAACAAGGACATTCAGCCTGCCCCTGATTGACACAGAGGACAAGGAACAGAAGGTGCCTGACCTCTCATTCCCCGTAAGCGTAGAGGCGGATGCGACCATTTTCAACGAGGCAATAATTGATGCTGAAATAGTTTCAGAATCTGTAAGCCTGATTGCTGAGCCGGGAAAGCTCACCCTGCAGGCAGAAGGCGACCTCAACTCGGCAGCAATTGAGATTAAGGAATCTGAATCAGCTAAGATAATTGCAAGGGAAAAGGTAAAGGCAAAGTACTCCATAGAATACCTCAAGAAGATGGTTGAAGGCGGCAAGCTCTCTGACAAGGTCGTAATACAGTTCAACAAGGACTACCCGCTCAGGCTTACCTACAGCACCGTAGACAAGGTAATGATGGCCTTCATACTTGCGCCAAGGGTGGATACGGACTAGTTCTTCTTTCTTACATCCCTTTATTCGTCTTCTTTTCAGCGATAATAATTTAAACTAGCCGCGGCAGCCGCAGCTGATATGGAAAAACTCGTAATAATCGGAGCAGGGATAGCAGGCCTTACGGCTGCCATCTACGCCGCAAGAGCAAACTTACAGCCACTTGTCATTTCAGGAAAGGAGGAAGGCGGGCAGCTAATGTTAACGACGGTTGTTGAGAACTACCCCTGCTTTCCAGAAGGCATAATGGGGCCTGACATGATTAGCAGGGCAAGGGAGCAGGCAAAGAGGTTTGGCACAAGGTTCAAGGACGGAAACGTTGAGGCTTTTGGGATTAAAAGTGGCGGCAACAACATCGGTAAAGAAAACGTCTACGATGTCGTTGTCGACGGCGAGAAAATAGAAGCAAAATCTGTTATCATTGCGACAGGAGCATCAGCCAGGATGCTCGGCCTGGAATCTGAAAAGAAATACTGGAACAGGGGAGTGCATACGTGCGCAACATGTGATGCCCCGTTCTACAGTGGGAAAGACATTGTCGTAGTTGGCGGAGGAGACAGCGCGTGTGAAGAATCACTGTTTTCGGCAAAAGTTGTTAATTCTGTTACAATCATCCACCGCCGGGATGCCTTCCGGGCAAGCATGATAATGCAGGAACGCGTTCTCGGCAACAGCAAGATAAAGGTTGTTTGGAATTCCTCTGTTGAGGAAATACTCGGCGACGGCAAAAAGGTAACAGCTGTTAAGATAAAAAACGTCAATGATGGCAAGGCCAGCGAACTAAAAACCGATGCCGTGTTCTTGGCAATTGGCCACATACCAAACAGCGCTGTGTTCAAAGGAATTCTCGACCTTGACGAAAACGGCTACATAAAAGCTGACAGCAGAATGAGGACAAAACTGCCTGGCGTGTTCGTGGCTGGCGATGTTCACGATAAAATCTACAGGCAGGCTGTCACGGCAGCCGGGATGGGCTGCCAGGCAGCGCTTGAGGCAGAAAGGTATATGGAAGGCATAACCCGCGGCTAATTTCCTGGTGGCGGCGGAATTCTTGGCATTTTAATAGGTATCTTCGGGACTTTCTTGTGCATGAAGTGCATAGCCTCAATAATCACCAAGATTACAACAATGAGCAAAACGAGTGTCCAGACAATCCTGCCAGCGAAGCCCAAGCCACCAACCTTTTCTTTGAACCCTGCTGGCTGCTGCGGCTGTGCCTCCTCAGGCTGCTGCGTTTGTAGGGGCGTTTCAGCTACTACGGCGCCAGTTGTGGTTGGCTGAGCGGCAACAACCGGTTTGGCCTTTGCTTTTTCTGCTGTTATTGCAAAGGTCGAGAACCCTTCACTTTCCGCTTCAAAGCTTGTGAACCTGGCATCTCCAGATGCTGTTTGCTTTGTTGGTAGCTCAGCCCAGTTGTTGGAGACAAGCCTGTTAAGGGTGGTGGTTGAAGAGTCAAGGCTGTTGTTACCGAACCAGCTATTCGGAACGCTGAACTTTATCGTTGCCTTGGCAACGCTTGCCAGGTCAGCTTTTGTTATTGACAGGTATTTATACACGTTCCCGGTTTCCTTTGAGATTGGCGCTGCGACGTTTACAGCCAGGTTCGTTTCCCTCACAGTGACTGTCGGGTTGGTTGCGGCTGCCCCTGCTTCAAACGTAATTTCTGATACGGCAATGTTGGCATACTTCTTGAACGCACATGTTGCTTCATCGCCAGGGTTTAGTTGTTTCTGAACTAGGCAGTTCTCTGACACTGATGCAGAGCCTCCTCCACCCCCTCCCCCGCCTCCTCCTCCGCCACTACTTGATGACGTACTACTACTACCGCCGCCGCTTGTGTATGTCTTTGTGCCCTGCACGTTATAGTACGAGAAGCCCAAGCCAGCCCCTACAGGGATTGTGCAATTAGTTACGCCTGTGCCGAAGGTGCAGCTGGCGTTGCTGGTAACGTCAACGCAGTTCGAGACATTTTCCTCGGCACATTTCACAAGCTTTGTGCCATTGTCAGGAATAGTTATGGTAACGTACTTGACGCCGAGCTTTTGCAGGATGGTGCTCCAGCTCGTGCTGTTAA
>JACPIJ010000011.1 GCA_016188145.1 Candidatus Woesearchaeota archaeon
AAGCGTGTTCTCAGCACTTAAACGCAAGTTCGGCAGCTCGGTGAGCTGCCGTTCAGCTCGCACACAGCGAGCTGAAGTTTATTGCAGAGCAGTAATGCATAACATAACAGCTGTGATTTCAGAGATTTTCAACTATGCCGCCAGGTGCAAAACATTTATAAGTGAAGTTTGCTTCCCGCTTCTTAATCGGTTGTTGGTGGTGCTCTATGAGTCCTGAGAAGGATATCGTTAATTTGTGGCTTAACAGGCGGGGCTTCTTTACGGTTTCTGACATTAATGCCAATAACAGGGTTGTGGACATAATAGCCATAAGGCAGAAGGGCCAGCCGACAGTCCAGCATGTTGAGCTGCACTGCTCGGTTTCCTCATCAACGGCTGTTGTCAGCGAGAAGGAGAAGGCTGACCTGCTGCGGAAGTTCAACGATTCCAATGTTATTGCAGCCGTCGAAAGGACTATACGAAGCTACCTTGGCAAGGACTCCGAATATGAGAAAGTTCTTGTTGCAACAGCGCCGGTTTCATTGTCCGGAATCACTATAGTGAGGTTCCAGGAAGTAATCAGGGAGGTTGTTAGCCAGCTTGACAGGCAGAACTACCGAAGCCCCATTATAAGGGCGCTCCAGCTTGTCAAGTTTGTCCTCATGGCTAACCCGTCAACGATTGCTGCACTGATGGGCAAAGAAGACACTCATAAGCCGCTTAGCTACCATAACAAGGAACAGCTTCTGAAGCAGCTGCTCCAGCAGGATGTTGCCCTGAAGCTTTTCGGGAAAAAGGAAAATGAGGGGCTTATTATAAGCATTTTGAAGAACTCTACCCTGAAGCAGCCGGAAAGGCTTGCTGCCGCCCTTGAAAGCATCCTCACGAAGCGCACAGCCACAAGGTTCCTCAACGTTCTGCTGCAGCAGAAGGAAGTAAAAACAGCAATTGAGGAAGAAATATCCAAGGACCAGAAGCTTGTGAGGTTTTTGGAGACTTAGCGGCTTATCTTATCATTTCAGTAAGTATCATGTCTTTCAACGGGGCATACCTCATTCTTTCTTTGTAAACGGTTTCGTATTGTTGCTGAAGCAGCTCTGCAGCTTCTGATGCAACGGCAGCAAATTCATCAATATCCTGGGCAGATTGAACATAAACCATCGCCATCCTTTCCCTTGTGAACATCATCAAATCTTTCCAATTAATCGAGGCAACATTTTTGCCATTGCACATAACTCCTAATGCCATTAAGCGCGCTCCCCTTTTCAGCAGCAGGGTCTCTTCTTTTTCCACAAACTCTACAGATGTGGCGCCATCACCGAGGTTGCGCGCATAAACACTGATTTCTCTGCAGCCGTCGTGGTATCTGTGGATGAAGAAAAACTCATCTGTAAAGACTGAGTCATCTTCTGGCTTAAAGACGTCAGGGTGGCTGGCAATTACTTCCAATGAACTGACAGAATAATGCTGGAGACTGAGAATGTCCTGGATGGAATCGCTCATTTTAAAACTCAGATTATTCGTTTTGAGCTTAGTTTAAAATTTTTGTCATTATTTCCTGCCATTATAGCATCCTCCAACATAACATGCCGCAACGGCAGCAACGCTTAAATATGCAGTCGCAACTGCAGCGCTTATGCCAAATTACATTAAAAAAGTGGTATTGGACACCAACTTCCTTCTCATACCAGGCCAGTTTGGGGTTGACATTTTCGCTGAGTTCCAACGGCTGTGTGACTTCAGCTATGAGCTGGTTGTTCTGGATGCGGCACTGAAAGAGCTGGACGGTATTGTGGCAGACAGAACGGCATCTGCAAAGGACAGGGCTGCGGCAAAGCTTGGCATCCGGCTTATAAAGGCAAAGGGCGTTAAGGTTATTAAATCACATAGAAAAGTTTTTAAAACCACCGATGAAGCCATCCTTGGCTTTGCCACGGCAACAGGCAAAGCAAACGACAAACCAGTGGTTGTTGCAACCCAGGACAGGGAGCTCAGGGATAAGCTGGCTTCGAAAGACGTGGCTGTTATTGTGCTGCGTCAAAAGCGTTATCTGAAGTTTTACCAGTGAATTGCGAGGCATTTGAAATATGTTTTACCGCGTCCATGTGAGGGATCATGTAAGGGTTCCGCCTAACCTTTTCAGCCTGCCGAAAGATGAAGCAATCCTTACGATGGTCAAGAAGGCGTATGATGGCTACATCTCCAAGGATTTGGGGATTGTTGTTGGCGTTTCCTCGCTCAGGGAGGCAAGGGAGGGCGTTATCATCCCGGGTGACGGCTCGGCTTATTACGACTGCGATTTTGAACTCCTCGCCTTCAGGCCTGAGCTGCAGGAAGTGGTTTACGGCAGGATAAAGGACATAGCCGACTTCGGCGCTTTCATAAACATTGGCGCTGTTGACGGCATGATTCACATCAGCCAGACCATGGACGACTTTGTAAGCTTCAGCGCTGATAAGGCGCTTATGGGGAAGGAGAGCAAGCGGTCACTGAAGATTGCTGATAAGTGCAAGGCAAGGATAATTGCTGTAAGCTTCAAGGACATTGCCAACCCGAAGTTTGGGCTGACAATGCGCCAGCCCGGCCTGGGCAAGCTGGAATGGCTTGAGGAGGACGCTGCAAAGGAGAAGGAAGGCGCAAAGGAAGAGAAAGCAGAGGGAAAAGGGGAAAAGGGGAAGCCCGCGGCAAAGAAGGAAGGAAAGGAGAAAGCAACTGCCAGGAAAAAGGAGAAGAGATAAGATGAAGCGTGTCTGCAGGCAATGCAAGGTATTTGTTGACGAAGGCAAGGGCAGCTGCCAGATGTGCAAGAACTCTGATTTTGCCACGGCATGGCAGGGGAGGATTAACATCATCGACCCGGTAAAGTCCTTCATAAGCAAAAAGGTAGAGCTTACAAGGGAAGGCGATTACGCCCTGAAGATAAGATAATGCAGAAAGATTTGGTATGATTCTAATGGCATTTAACGTCGCAGTCACGGAAAAGGTCGAGGAGCCATTGCTGTCGAGGGCAGTGCTAAAGGGCGTTGTCGCATACGACACTGCGCCGCCAAGCTTTGCCGAGCTCAGAAAGCACCTTGCCCAGCACCTGAAAGTTGATGAGGCGGTCGTTGTCATAAGCAACTGCGTTCCTGTCTTCGGAAGCAGGAAGTCAGGCATGGAAGCGTACGTTTACAAGACCAAGCAGGACGCTGGCACGTTCAGCTCAAAGGTCACTCTTGCAAGGAACAAGCCAAGGGTAAAGAAGGCGGCACCGGCAGTTGCAGCAGAGAAGGCGTAAAACAAGCGAGCACGATTTCAAATGGCAAAAAAGCAGAAGAAGCCCAGGAAGCCGATGCAGGTGTGGAAGATTTACGATTCTAAAAGCGGCACTCTTGCCAGAAAAACTACTAGCTGCCCCAAATGCGGGCCAGGGGTATTCCTGGCAAAGCACAAAGACCGCACAAGCTGCGGAAAGTGCGGCTACACTGAAATGCAGAAAAAGTAAGTGCTCCTTCTTTTCTTACCGTAGCTTTTGCTCCAATCTTTCTTTTCCGTTGCCTTTAAACCTATTTATGGCCTTTGTTGCCAGGGTGGCATATGAATAACCGCTGTTGCCTTGGAACGCTGCTGCTCCTGTGCCCATCATCAACCCAACAATGCCCTCGAGATAATTGCCAAGTTCGTGAACCTGTTTTGCGCCTTCAGGGTCAATGGCAGAAACAATTAAAGGCAATGCGCACATTGTTGCATATCCAGCACTCCTGAGCGGCTTGAGCCAGTTTTCCCTCTTGATGGACTTAAGTCCGAAATGCAAGCCAGCGTCAATTGCAGATATAGCAGCATAAGCCGCAACAAAACCTTCCAGGTAAGCCCTTGCCTGCGGCAAATCCCTAAGGGCAGGTATGAGCGACTGGGTTATCCTGTCATACTCTACAGCAGCCCTGTAAAACCAGTCTGTTGGAAATACCATATAACCTGCGCTGGCTTCGCACTATTTAAATCTTTCTATTTTAGTTACTTAAGAGTAACAGCATTTAGCTGTTTCTGGTGGTTAAGCTTTTAAGCGGGCAATGGCAAAAAAGCATTTATGTCCCGGTTATGGCTGCTGGTCAGGATTAGCAGGCCTTTGAGCTGGCCATTGGTTGCGCTGCTTTTTGGGCTGGGGCTTGCAATATCAGGCGCAGCCATCACGGCAACGGCCATTCTGCAGCTTCTTCTCGTTGCCATCTTGCTTCCGCTGATTGTATTTGGAATCAATGATGTTTATGACTGCAGGGCAGATGCCATCAACAAAAGAAAACAGTCTGCAATTCACGGGTTTGCCCTGGAAGAAGTGCACCACCGGTTTGTCTCCTCGGCCGCACTCGCATCCACCATTGGACTCGCTATTTTTTCCGCTTTTACCCGCAATCCGGGAAACATGGTGGCAACTGCCATTGTGGTTTCACTGGGCTGGGCTTATTCAGAGCCGCCCATTCGCCTTAAGGAGAAGCCTGTTCTGGACTCTTTAAGCAATGGCGCTCTTGTCCTGTCAGTCATCCTCATGGGGTATAGCTATGGCGCTCCCGTAACAGCGGTTCCGGCAACCGTTTATTTTGCCGCTTTTTGCGCTAGCGCCATTCATGCCTTGGGTGCTATAATGGATTATTCACCCGACAAAAAAGCCGGGGTGACGACCATCGCAACATTTTTTGGCAAACGCCTGACAGCCGCGTTGGCGCTTGCTCTTGTTTTGGCGATAATCCTCTTTTCAGGGATAAAAAGCCCTTCTTTAAGGATGTTTTTCTGGTATGCGGCAGTTGCCTTTGGGATTCTTGCAGTTAAAGATGATGAGAGGCTTGCAAAGCGCTTATTCGGCTTGGGCTTTTTAATCGCACTCACATCCATTGCCATCTTTGTTTACCAACAATTTTTTAAATAATCCAGCAGCCACACGCTACCACAATGATAGTTGAAGAATCCGACCTGGAAAATTGGAGAAAAGCCGGCAAAATATCAGCCATTGCTTTGGATTACGGCATAAAACTGATTAAAAAGGGCGCTCCACTGCTGGAAGTTTGCGATGCTGTTGATGCTAAAATAATTGAGCTTGGAGCAAAGCCATCTTTTCCTGCGCAGGTTTCCGTTGACCACATCGCTGCACATTACTGCCCTGATGCCGATGATAAAATAATCCTGGACTCGCAGGTGTGCAAGCTTGACGTTGGCGCATGCTTTGAAGGCGCCATGGGCGACAACGCTGCAACTGTTGATTTGGGCGGCAATTACTCAGACCTGGTTGCCGCATCTGAGAAAGCCCTCGCAGCAGCAATAAAGGTTGCCAGGGCCGGAGTGGCTCTTGGCGAAGTTGGCAGGGCTATTCAGGAAACAATAGCGTCTTATGGCTTTTCGCCAATCCGCAACTTAAGCGGCCACGGGCTTGGGAAATTTGAGATTCACACCAAGCCGACAGTGCCAAACTTTGACAACGGCGACAAAACAGTGCTGCAGGAGAACGAGGTAATCGCTATTGAGCCTTTTGCCACAACAGGCAAGGGTGTTATTTATGAGTCCTCAAACGCTCAGGTTTTCATGCAGACATCGGACAAGCCGGCAAGGGACCCGAGCACAAGAAAGGTTCTTGACAAAATCCGCAGCTACGAGAAGCTGCCGTTTGCCAGGCGGTGGCTCCTGAAAGAGTTTCCCGCAATCAAAGTTGCCCTGGCATTGAAAATTCTTGGGCAGCAGGGAACTATCCAGAGCTTCCCGCCGCTTATCGAGGAGGCAAAGGGCATTGTCAGCCAGTCTGAGAAGACGGTGCTGGTGAAAGCTGAGGGGTGTGAGGTTCTTACAAAAGCAGAAGATTAAGCTTTCATCAGCGCTGTTGCCTCGGCAACTGTTACGGTTTCCTCTTTTCCCATTTTTCTTGACATCCCTGCCGTTCAGGTCAATGTCTGTGTTTATTCCATTCTTCCTCAATTGCGAGGCTATCTTTTGCGCTTCGGCAACAGTCTTGACTGGTATAACGTAAGCCTGAGTTGTTGTCTTCTTCCTTTCCTTCTGCACGATTCCAAGGGCATCCTCAATTACGTCAAGCCCGAATGAAATCCCCACTGCAGGGTACTCCCTTCCGCTGCCGACAAAGCTGCCAATCATCTTGTCGTACCTTCCGCCGGCCGCGACAGCTGACGTAATCTCGGACTTCTTCAGGAACACTTCAAACACTGTGCCTGTGTAGTATGCAAGACCACGCGCAAGCGCTCCATTAAACTTAACAGTCTGACTGTTTACTGAAGTCAAAATTGCTCGAATGTCTGAAAAACCATTTAAGTCTTCGTCCAGATTCAAAAGTTTCTTCCGACGATCCGCTATTGTTTTGAGATAAGCCTCCATTTCATCTAATTTGCCGAGTAAAAGTGTGTTTAGGAAGCCGGGAATTTCTACCGAGTAGTTCATTAGATTCTTCTGTTTTAATTCTTCTATCACCCCCTTGATTCCTATCTTCTTTAATTTATCAAGTGTTAAAATAAAGTCAACACGTTTTTCCTTTGGTATCTGCATTAGTTCCATTGCAACATTTAATATTTTGATGGAATTAATCTCAATTTCTACCGTTAGATTAAGTTTTTTGAATACGTCAAGCGCGACCTCAACCATCTCCGCATCCGCAGCCATCGACTTTACCCCTACTATGTCAACGTCGCACTGCGCAAACTCCCGGTACCTTCCAATCTTCAGCGGACCGTCGCGGAACACTTCGCCAATCTGGTACCTTTTGAAAGGCATCTTCAGGTTGGGGTTGGTAGCGATGAATCGGCACATGGGAACTGTGAGGTCGTATCTTAGCCCCAGCTCCCTGCCCCCCTGGTCCTTCAGCTTGAAAGTTTCCTTCAGTATCTCGTCGCCGCCAGCGTATTTGGAAGCAAGGGTTTCAAACCTTTCCAAAATTGGAGTCTCGAGAGGGTTGTAGCCGTAGAGCTCGAACACTTGACGGAGAGTTGCAACTATCTGCTGCCGCAGCAAAGCATCCTCTGCCGCGAAGTCTCGGGTTCCACGAGCTCTTTCGAGTTTCATAGTTCTTCACTCAATTGGTTGGCTTAAATAGTTTTTGCCTGTTGCCATTTCAACCGACACTTCTGCAAGCACGTCTAAGCTACTAACGGTATCACTCTTATCATCTGTTAAGAGCGGCAAATCTGTGCACCCCAAGATTACCTTTTCTGCCCCTAGCAGTTTCAGCTTTTTGATAAAAGTCGTCAACCTTCCCTTATCCTCCTCCAGTTGTTTGCCTGCAAGGATGTTCAGGATAATTTCAGTAGTTTCTTTCTGCTCTGTTTTGTTTAAGGCCAGAACCTGTGTTCCTTTCAGAAGTCTGGAATAAATGCAGCTTTTTATCGTTGCTTCTGTTCCTATCAGGGCAACTTTTTTCAATCCGAGCTTTAACACAGCATTAGCGGTTTCCCTGATTATGTTTATTATTGGGATCGAAACTGCTTTTTCCATTTCAGGCACATATTTTGTTACTGTGTTGCACGGAATTGCTATAAAGTCGGCTCCGGAGTTTTCCAGCTTTTTTGAAGCACTGACCAGCATTTCAACTTTTTCTTTATCGCCGCCTGCTTTCTCAACAACATCCGGAAGTGGAACATTTACGATTACCATTTCTGGGAAATCCGAATCATA
>JACPIJ010000014.1 GCA_016188145.1 Candidatus Woesearchaeota archaeon
ATTGTTAAGGCTGTTGAAAAGGAAGTTGAGCATGAGTGGCAGGAAAAATACCTTAACGAGCACAAAAAGGAGGACAGTTTTTTCATGTTGGTCGATCTTGGGCATGGGGCGGCTTGGATTAAGAGTGAAGTTTGCAATGTAGGCCTTCGTTTCCCGGGAAAGCCGCCAAAGCATCCTGATGAGCGTGGCTCCTTTCGACTCATTAACATGCCTGAAGGGGATAATTACATGAAATAAGAGGCCGAGCGCCGTATATGCCAGCGCCATCCACAGCAGCACTTGCTGCGTTTCAGGCCTGAGAAAGCCGGCATAGTAGCTGTTGGTGCGGTAAAATGCCAGGGCAAGCCAAACCAGTGCCAGATTGGAGATGTAAGATTCAACCTTGCGCCGAAGCCCTGACTGAGCCAGCATTCCTAGGCTGGCCTGAGTGAAATTTATAAAAGTATCGCATATGCCGCATAGGCTAAAAATCTCTGGCTTCTCCGTTTTTCTTTCAAAATTTTGGCTTTTTTCCGGCAGATTTGCGGCAGATGCCGGCAAAGTTGCGGGAATGCCAGAATTACGACGACAAAACAGCCGAAAGGCATTTTAATTCTAAACATTACAGAGGATGTTGGTGATGTCGATGAAGCGATTAATGGTATTGTTTGTTATGTTCATTGCAGTTGCGGCTGCACTCGCTGTTGTGCTCGGTGCTGACGCGGCAGTGGCCGCAGCTGCAAACGAGACAGCCAACGTAATAATATCGCAAGTCCTCTACAATCCTGCCGGTTCAGAGTCCGGTGGGGAGGCCGTTGAGCTTTACAACCCTGCAGCTTCTTCTGTAAACATAAGTGGGTGGGTTCTTGCTACGGAAACCTCTCCAACGGATGCCATCATTCCGCCAAGTGCGGTGATTTGCGGCGGCTGCTATTATTTGGTTGCTGACTTGAACTGGTCAAACGCGAAAGACAACAGCAGTTGGCCTTATGCTGATTTTGAAGAGGCTGTAACCTTAGCCAATACGGATGCTGGCGTGGCGTTAAAAGACTCTAATGGTATCATTGCGGATGCTGTTGGGTGGGGCAATCCTGTGAATATCGGTGCTGGCTTGTTTGAAGGCATTCCCCACATCGGCAGCAGCGGCGGGAATGCGCTGGTGAGAAGAACTGTGAATGGCAGCTACCTCGACACAAATAACAATTCCAACGATTTCATTGAGGCAATGCCGAATTTCCATAACAGCAGTTCTTCAGTTTCTAAAACAGCGAGTGCAAATGCAGAAATTCAGATTATGATAATTGTTTCAGGCTCAGGCCCCGCTGTAAGCACATTAAACATTTTGGCCGATGATGACAGCTTCCTGCCTGGGAACCAAGTCAGCCCCGTCCCGAATAAAAATAAAACAATGGCAGTTGAAGCTGTCATTGCCGATGACAACGGGGCTTCAGACATTGCATCAGTTATCCTGACTTTTAATTCCGCCAATCTAACAGCGGCTATGGCAAAAAAGAGCGATATTAATGCAACAGCAGCGATTTATTCAGCCTCTTTTAATCTTTCAAGCCATTTTCCGGCAGGAAACTATACCATCACGGCAACAGCAACAGACAATTCGGGGTTTTCTGCAAATTCATCGGCCAGCTTTGAATACCTCACAATGACCGCTGTTGAGGTTGACGCAAGCTCAATTACATTCTTTGCATCCCCAGGCTCAATGTATGAGGTAATTGGTGATGAGTCTAGTTCAACGGCAACTAACATAACCGTGCTTAATGCAGGGAATGTGCAGCTGGATTTCGACCTGTGGTCAACAAACTTCAGCTCTGGAAGCAGCACCATCATAGAAGCGTCAAAGCTCCAGTACACTTTCAACGGCAACTACAATAACGCCTCTTTTGCAGGGAACATGACAAATGCCAAAGCGAGGAAGGACATAAACCTCAATCCCAGCTCGACGGCGGGGCTCAGCCTAAGGCTCAACCTGCCTCTGGCAACCTCTCCAGGCAATTACTCAGGGAAAATATCGCTGGTCGCGGTGAATTCGTAATGCAGCGCTCTTTTTTTATTTATTACTTTCTATTTTTGCTTTTGGTGGCAGCAACTGTAGCCATAAATGCTTCCCAAAACGTCAATGCTGCCGGCTTTGGCGTTTCCCCATCCGGCTTGGAATTCGCTGTTGAAAAAGGAGCTCAAGCATCAAGGCATCTCATAATTTACAACACTTACGAGGTCACGGCAGAGTTCAGCGTAACAAGCGGCAACCCCTCAGCGCTAATTGTTACCCCGGATAGGGGAGTCATAGAAGAAGGTGGCACAGCTCTTGTAACAGTAACGGCAATTGGCAAAGATGTTGGAACTGCAGCAGAAGAAATAAGCATTGGCATCAGCAACTACAACGCCAATAGCGATAGGGAAGTCAGCTTGTCATTAGGCACTACTGTTGCTGCAAAGATAACGGTAGCTAAAAACGGCAGTTTGGCTGCTAACGTCTTTGTCGGCGCGTTGCTGTCGGCCAGCATTGTTTTTGCCGGGTTGGCTGCCTATTATGCTTCGAGAAAGAAAGTCCGGCAGCTGCTGTTTGCAAGAGCATAAGCTTTATATAGATATTCATATGTATATTCATATTATGGCGAGGACGATAATGATTGCAGACAGGGTTTATGAGGAGCTGAAAAGAATGAAAGGCAAGGACAAAAGCTTCACGGATGTTATAGCTGAAGCTCTTGAAGCGTCAAAGCCTAAAAAAACCATAGCCGGAGTTTTGAAGTATGCTGGTACCCTTAAGGGCGATACAGAATACGACGAATTAATGAAATGGTCAAAAAAGAGATGGAAAGAATGGCAGGATAGATCATGGAAAAAATCTGTTTAGATACATCTGTATGCATTGATTTGATAAAAAGAGGTAACGAAGAGGCACTATTTTCTTTTTTAACTGCTGAAGCTTTTTTAAGTTCGATGACCCTTTTTGAGTTAAGGCTTAGGACGCACAACTTGGAAGAGGCCGAATTATTCATTAGCACATTCGAAATATTGGCGTTTGACAAGAAAGCAGCCGAGGAGGCGAGCAACATAGAGAAGGACTTGAAAAGCAGAGGTGCACTCATAGGACGCCAGGACATTTTCATCGCCGCAACCGCAATTGTCAACGGCTGCGCCCTTGCCACCCTCAACGTAAAGGATTTCTCAAGGATTAAGGGGCTGAAACTTGTAAGGCTACGGTAAAATTAATGCGCCGGCGGCGGGAGTTTCACCCACTAAGGTTTTGAACCCGCGAGGCTTCCGCCAAGAGGATCTCAACCTCTCGCCATGACCAAGCTAGGCGACGCCGGCAAAAAGTTTATATATCACTTAACATTTTTAGTTTACGGGATCTCAACCTCTTGCGCCAAGCTAAGCGGCGCCTTTTTTCTTTTACATTTAAGCACAGAACCTGTTTAAATACGCTAGCTGGGCATGTCCAGTGACCAGTGAGACAAAAAATCAGGAAACCTTCCGCTGCAACCGGAATTCTTCCATAATTTTACTCACAGCCCAATCAAAAATAGCCTTCAAAGCCAGTGGACACTACAACCCTCCTTTCCAGACGCAATGCTATGTAAGTATAGTTCATCAAAATATTACTCGAGGCACACAACAACATCTTTATATAAGAGTCTTCCACCACTAGAGTAAATAAAATGTTTAGAAAATCAGAGATTACACTTCTAAAGAAAATTGCTATTTTTCTGTTTGGACTAAGTAATATAATCCCTTCAAAAATTAGTATTTATGACCAATACGTGATACCTATGATTGAAAAAGACTTAACTCCTGCAAATCCTTTCTTTATAGCAATAAAATTAGGAATATTATTCTTTAGAATTTTAATTATAGTTATAACGGCGTATGAAATCTATGATATTATAAAATACGTAAAAAGAAACAAAATCTTTCACTAATGATGTGCGCCCCTGCGTCACGCATTTTGTTTGCTGCTTCGGCCGGAATCACGAATAGTAATACTTTCCTTCCGCCTTCTGCTTCCTGTCCAGCCTTGATTCCGGTGAATTAATCCTCGGCCTGTTTGAGTCTTTATCACGCCTGAGCGTGATGTTAAGGCTGCGGAGGAAGCTGTTCATTCCATCCTCCATTGAGAAAGGCCCTTTTGCCTCCCCTTTTATCGCTGGCTCGCCTTCAAAAACCATGAGCATGTCAGAAACATAGTCAACAAGCATCAGGTCGTGGTCAACAACCAGGGCAGTTTTGCCATGCACGTCCATTCTCTCGCGCAGCAGCTTTGAGACCGCAATCCTCTGCTCAACGTCGAGATAAGCTGCCGGCTCATCCAGTAAATAGAGGTCTGCATCCTCTGCAAGGCATTTGGCAATCATGACCCTTTGCAGTTCCCCTCCTGACAATTCGCTGGCTTTTTTCAGCAGCAGCGGCTCAAGCTCAAGCCGCGCCATAAGCTGCGCGTCATTCTGCGCTTTTGCCAGTATGTTTGTCACCTGCTCATCTGCTTTCTCAGTAGCGTGGATGTACTGCGGCTTGTACGAAATCCTCACGCTCGCGCTTACAATTCCGCCATTAGCGGAATGTACCATCGGGCGCATCCCGATGTGTATGCTGCCGCTGTCAGGCTTTATCTCCCCTGCCAGCATCTTGACAAAGGTTGTTTTTCCAAGCCCGTTTTCCCCAAGAACTCCGATGACGTGCTTTTTAGGCAGTTCTCCTGCAGCGGCGGTGAAGTGGAATTTTCCTAATTTTTTGCCGAAGTCATCCCATTTGACAAGGCCTTCCTTGCCGATGACCTTCTTTGGCGGCTTAGCCACGAACCTTATCTCGTGCTGCCTGAAGCGCATGTTTTCTTCCTTGAGGTAGCCCTCGAGGTAAGTGTTTATAGCTGTCCTTGCCGGCCTTGGCCTGCTTGCTATCCCGTAAGCGCCAGCCTCGCCGTACATTATGTGCACAGAGTCAGCAAGGTAATCCATGACAATCAGGTCGTGCTCTACTGCAACAACAGCTGTTTCCGGCTTTGCAAGCTTCCTGATGTATTGGCTGGTCCTTATTCTCTGCCTTATGTCCAAATATGATGTTGGCTCATCGAAAACAAAAACGTTCGCTCCTTTGTCGTCTTTAAGCACTGCAGCTGCAATGGCTATCCTCTGGAGCTCCCCTCCCGAGACCTGGCTTATGTCGGTTTCCAAAACGTTACTTATTCCCAGCTCTTCTGCAACAGCAGCTATTTTTTTATCATTGCCGCAAACCTTCTTCAACAGCTGCTGCGCCGTGCCTTTGAACGTTTTCGGTATCGCATCAACCGCCTGGGGCTTCACCGACACCCTTATTTTTCCATCGCGCACTTTCTCAAAGAACACCTGTGCTTCGGAGCCTTTGAACATCTGAATCAGCTTGTTGATGGGCTCTTTTTCTTCTTCTTTTTTCCCTTTCGCTTCAGTAGCTGTTGCAGCTGCCTCTTTTATCCCGAAATTCGGCGTCAGCATCTGCGCAATTATTTTGACCGCCGTGCTTTTGCCAATGCCGTTTATGCCCAGTATTCCGTTTACCTGCCCGAACATAGGCACAGCCAAACTGAACAGTGAAAAGCCATCCCTGCCAAACCTGTGTACGGGCTTCTCGGTGAGCTTCTCAGGCAGCTTCACCATGTGAATCGCTCCAAACGGGCATTTCTTTACAGTGATGCTCTCGGCGTCAGTGCAGACCTCTTCGTTCACCTGGGCTTTGCCGTCAGACCCGATTACGAATACTTCGTTGCCCATTCTGTTCCCCGGGCTCACCCTGATGCACAAATACCCACCGCATCCCTGCGGGTTGCACTTGTCCTTCTCAATTACTGCTATTCTGCGTTGCATAGTGCTGCTGTTTTGTGGTTTTGTATTTAAATTGTAGCCGTTTTTCCTATTTTGGGAAAGTGGCGCAGCTTCCTGCATATTTCTATTTTACAATTTTAATTTTATATTATTTTCGATAAAAATAGAAAGATTTATAAATAAACTGCTATATTTAGCGAAATATGAAGAAGTCGGAGCTCGTCTACAGGGAGGTGCTGCGAAGCTTTTTGGAAGTGAAAAAGGCGAAGTTCACGCAGCTCGGGTTAGCCAGGGCTCTGAGGATTTCCCTAAGCACGGTCAGCAACGCCCTACAGCCGCTTAGGAGGATGGGTGCTGTGAGGGTGAAGAGAAGAAGTTTTGAGGTTGTCAATGCCAAAAAGGTGTTGTATTATTGGGCAAGCGCCAGGAGCCTTGATAAAGATGTTATTTACAAGACCAGGGCTGACATGACGGTTTCAGGGATTGAGAAAGGAATGCCCCCGCAGGTTGTTTTTGCTGCCTACACCGCTTACAAGTTCAGGTTTGAGGATGTGCCTGCAGACTATTCCGAGGTTTACGTTTACTGCGGAGAGAATGACCTGAAGGAAGTTGTTAAAAGGTTCCCGCAGGGCAAAAACCCAAATCGAGAGCGCTCGATTGGGCGCAGTCGCAAAAGCGACTTGCGTTCCAACCCGAATGTTTTTGTGCTGAGGAAGGACTTTGCCGATAAGGAAATGCCCCTGGCCCAGATGTTTATCGACCTGTGGAACCTGAAAGAGTGGTACGCGAAAGACTTCTTGACCGCTTTGGAGGGGAGGATGCATGAAATACTGGCATGACCTTATTACAGAAAAGAGCTGGAAGCTGCTGCAGCGGCTGAAGGGGAAATTCAAGTTCATCTTGATTGGCGGGTGGGCGGTTTATCTTCTCGCAAGAACACAGAAGTCAAAAGATGTAGATGTAATCGTTGACGTGAATACGCTGCAGCGTCTTAAAAATGGGTATGATTTAAGGAAAAATGACGCGTTGCGAAAATATGAGATAAAGATGGATGAGATAGATGTTGACATCTACGTGCCTTACTATTCGCAGCTTGCAATACCTGTTGAGAAGGTCGGGTCGCTGAAAATTGAGGGCTTTGACGTAGCCAAGCCGGAAGAGCTTCTGATATTGAAGCAGGGCGCTGAGCTTGACAGGGAGCACAGCGAAAAGGGCGAGAAGGACAGGATAGACATCATGAGCCTGCTGCTGAACTGCGAGGTTGACTGGAAACGCTACAGGAGGATTCTAAAGGAGAACATAAAGGGGAACAGGCTGGAAGGGCTTATAACCGGGCTGCTCAGTCTGGTAAGGGGCTTTAACGACTATGAGCATTTTGACATGTTACCTTCCGAATTCAAAAAGAAGAAACAAAAGCTGCTTGACGAGGTAAGACGGCTGTAACAATTCCGCAATTCTTTTATAGCCATTTTCACACCCTTTCCTCTCATGAAGCACAGCCTCATGGACCAGGTCGCGGTTTTGCTGCTCAGGCACGGCTACACTGTAAAAAGCCTCACGAGGGCAAGCTTTGACATCGTGGCAAGGAAGGGCTCCCATGTGCTTCTTATCAAGGTGCTTGAGGACGCCAACAGCATCAGTGAGGACTACGCAAGTTCCATGAAGGGCCTTGGCAGCTACATCGATGCCTCGCCAGTGATTATCGCGGAAAAAGCCGGGCACATCCTGGAAGAAGGGGTTGTTTACTCAAGGTTTGGCGTTTACACATTCAATTACGGCACGTTCAGCAGCTGCCTTGAGAGCCGCTTCCCCATAATCATAAGCACAAAGGCCGGCTTCACGGCGTCTGTTGTGGGTGAAAAGCTTCGGCAGCAACGTGAAGAGAGGGGTTATTCCCTTGGAACATTATCAAGGAAGGTTGGTGTTTCCAAGAGGATGATTGCGAAGTACGAGTCAGAAAGGGCTGATGTTTCCTTAAGGGGCGCGATTGCCCTAAACAGGCTTTTCGGAAACAACATATTCAACAAAGTAGATGTTTTTGCAATAGCAAAGGAAACAGTATCCGGCAAGCCATCCATGATTGCCAGGAAATACGATGAGCTCGGGTTCAGGGCTGCTGACACGAAAAAGGCGCCTTTTGACGTTGTTGCCAAGCTGGAAAAGGAACTTATCATCATCAAGGTCTCTCCGAAAGCAAACAACCCGAATCTCGAATCCCTGCAGCAGCTTCTTGGGGCAGACGCGCTCGTGATTTTTGACAAAGATTCAGAAAACAACAAAAAGGGCATGCCATCCCTCCAGAAAAGGGACTTTTTGGGCATGGAATCTTCAAAGGAGCTTATCAGGTTTTTGAGGGAATTTGAGTGAAAGGCCTGACAGGAGAGCAGGCAACATCTGACCGGAAGTGATGAAAGCTGGAAAAAGATAATTTTAGTGCTGAGGTTGGCAATTACAGTGGCACTCCTGAAAGCCTGGAAACAGTAATTAAGAAGCTGCACCCCGATGCTGTAGTTTCACAGTTCAACAGGGAACCTCGTACTTGGCAAAGGAAAAGCGAGGCTTAGGTTATGTAAAGATAAGTGTAACGCTGTTCCATAAAAATGGCATAGGCATAGGAAATGGCAGCGGGGGAAATGGCGCAGGCAAAACTGAGCCTGCACCTGCAATGGGTAATGGCTCATACAGCTTATATAACGTATATAACGTCCTGATTTTTGTGAGCTTGCCTGAGGCGGATTGCCGGGGTCACATTTACAGGATAGTTCAAGAGGCGGGCATAACCCTGCTGCCAGAAACTGGCAGGAGGAGCATCAACCCGAATGAACTGAACGGCACCGGTTATGCGGGAACTCCAAAGCCCATGCCACAAGAGCCAATGCCGCTTTCACCCTTAGTAGCTCAACAAATACGGGAAATTCTTGAAAAGCGCTGAGAAACGGCTTATGCGCCCAAGGATTCTAAGAAATATTTATAAAGCCGCGCACCGCGCAGTTGCTGCACCAGTATGGCAAAAAAAGATAAAACTGAAATAGAAAAGCTCGTTCCTGACACTTCTGTAATTATTGAGGGCATGGTAAGCAGGAAGATAAAATCAGGCGAGGTAAAGCCCTCTGCCATTCTCATCCACGAAGCCGTTATAGCCGAGCTGGAGCACCAGGCGAACATGAACAAGACCATCGGCTTTCTCGGCCTGGACGAGATTAAAAGGCTTAAGGAACTTTCTGATGAAGCTGGCTTCACGCTTGAATTTGCAGGCTTAAGGCCGCACGCTGCCGAAATCCGCCATGCGAAGCTTGGCGAGATTGATGCGTTGATAAGGCAGCTCGCCTTTGAGACAGACGGAACCTTGATGACAGCTGACAAGGTTCAGGCGGAGGTTTCCAGGGCAAAGAACATTCCCACAATTTTTGTTGAGATTGAGCAGATGCAGCATGCCATAAGGCTTGAAAGCTACTTTGACGAGGCAACAATGAGCGTGCATCTCAGGGAGAATGTTGCGCCAAAGGCAAAGAAGGGAGTGCCTGGAAACTGGTCTTTCAGCGAAATCGATGCCAGGCCCCTGTTAAGGGAGGAAGTCAAGGAAATGTCCAGGGAGATAATCGAGGAAGCTGGAGTGAGAAGGGACGGCTTTGTTGAGATTGAGCGGCCAGGCTCAACCATTGTGCAGCTCGGCCCTTACAGGAGGGGCTCCGGGCGTCGGCAAGTCGACCTTCGCCCAAGCTTTGGCGGAGCATTACGCATTGCAGGACAAGATTGTGAAAACAGTGGAAGCGCCGAGGGACCTCTTGCTGCCTGACACCATAACCCAGTACGCCATCAGTCATGGCAGCCCCCAGGAGATACATGATATCTTGCTCCTGTCAAGGCCTGACTACACAATCTTTGATGAAATGAGGAACACAGCAGACTTCCAGCTCTTTGCAGACCTCAGGTTGGCAGGCATCGGCCTTGCTGGAGTGGTCCACGCAACCAACCCCATAGACGCAATCCAGCGCTTTGTTGGGAGGATTGAGCTGGGGGTTATCCCGCAAATAATTGATACTGTTATCTTCATAAAGAACGGCTTTGTGGGAAAAGTGCTAAGCCTGAACATGACTGTAAAGGTTCCTGAAGGGATGACCGAAGCTGATTTGGCGAGGCCTGTTGTGGTTGTGAACGACTTCGAAACCGGAAAGCTTGAGTATGAGCTTTACAGCTACGGCGAGGAAACGGTCGTAATTCCGGTAAGCAGCCTTGCCAGAAGCAGGAGCCCGATTCAAAAGTTTGCAGCAACTGCCATTGAGGATAAGTTAAGGGAATATGTCAGCAATGCAAGGGTTGAGATGGCTTCTGACAACAAATGCGTAGTTTACGTTCCTGAAAAGGAGATAGCAAGGCTGATTGGTAAAGAAGGAAGGAACATTGCTGCGATAGAGGAAAGGCTTGGGGTGGGCATTGACGTCCAGCCATTAAGCGCAAAGAGGGCAGCGGCTGCAGCCAGTGAAGGGGAAGAGGAGAACATCGCGTTTGATGCCCAGATAGGCAAGAAGCACGTCGTGTTTTCTGTTGACGGCATCTTTGCCAACAAAAACGTCAAAATCTACGTTGACGATGATTATGTAATGACAGCGAATGTCGGCAAGGACGGCATCTTCAAGATTTCAAGGAAGAACAAGATTGGCAAGGTCATTGGTGATGCTGTGAGTTCTGGAACTGGGTTAAGAGTCACTATTCAGTCGTCTTGAAGTAATATAAAAGAAATATTTATATTGCTGTTGTGAAAATAGAACTACAATGCTAGACATCAGGTTCATCAAGGCTAATCCTGCCATTGTAAAAAAAGACCTCGAGCGAAGGCAGGACAAGGAGAAGCTTCCCTGGGTAGATGAGGCAGTCAAGAAGCATGACGAGCTGAAGAAGCTGAAGCAGGATGTTGACAAGCTCAGGCACGGCCGCAACCTCTTAACAGCAGAGATAAGCAAGCTTCACAAGCAGAAGGAGGACATCTCTGCGAAGATAAAGGAAGCAAAGGAGATGGCAAAAAAGGTGGCTGCGGCAGATGATAAGCTGCAGCAGCTGCAAGGAAGGATTGATTTTATTCTTCAGCGGCTGCCAAACATCCTGCACGAGTCTGTTCCAATAGGAAAAGACGAAACCGGTAATATGGAAATAAGGAGGTGGGGGACCCCGAAAAAACCCGCATTTCCGCTCAAAAGTCACGGCGAGCTTCTGGAGCAGCTCGGACTTGCTGATTTTGAGCGTGCTACAAAAATTTCAGGGGCGGGGTTTCATTTCCTAAAAGGTGATTTTGTAAAACTGGAGCTTGCCCTGATCAATTTCGCTGCTGCTGCAATGGAGAAAAAAGGCTTCACGCTTATAGAGACGCCGTTGATGATGCAGAGGAAGCCGTATGAGGGCGTTACCGACATTGCTGCTTTCGAGAATGTCATGTACAGGATTGACGAGGGCAGGAAGGATGAGGAAAGCAGCTACCTCATCGCAACAGCGGAGCATCCTATGGCAGCGATGCTGATGAACGAAACCCTGGATGAAAAGCAGCTGCCGCTGAAGTTCTGTGGCATAAGCAGCTGCTTCAGAAGGGAAATTGGCAGCCACGGAATTGACACTCGCGGCCTGTTCAGGGTCCACCAGTTCAACAAAGTGGAAATGTTTGTATTCTGCAGGCCTTAGGATTCCTGGAAGCTGCACGAGGAGCTGCTGAAAAACGCTGAGGAATTGCTGCAGCAGCTTAAAATTCCATACAGAGTGATGAATGTTTGCACCGGCGACATCGGTTTGGTTGCTGCAAAGAAATATGACCTGGAAGCCTGGTTCCCGAGGCAGAACAACTTCCGCGAGGTTGTTAGCTGCAGCAACTGCACATCCTACCAGGCAGCATCGCTGAGTATAAGGTACCAAAGCGGCAAAAGCGACGAAAAAGAATATGTTCACACCCTGAACTCCACAGCCATCGCAACGGGAAGAACGATGGTCGCCATCATAGAGAATTACCAGAACAAGGACGGCACAATCACGGTGCCTGAAGTGCTTGTGCCTTACATGGGCAAGAAGGTTATTGGTGTAAGATAAGGAAAATTTCACAGCAGCATTTCAATTTATATTCCAACTTCCTTTGCAACAACCAAAAACCCAGCTCTTTGCCAAAGGTATCTTGGAACATCACCGCCAGCTATCCCGAGGTCTGTTCTCTGGTTCAGAAGTGAATCAAATTTACTAACAACTCCGTTCTCGGCAATAAGTTCAACCAGGCTTCTATCCCTGGTGAGTGTTCCTTGGTCCATAAGTTCAGCAAGATGCTCCATAGGATGAACAATTGCGTAAAGTCCACGTCGCTGCTCATTATTTAATTTTCCTTCTTTTTCCAACTCGTCTCTAAATGTAGCTTGTGCTTTATAAAAATCGTTAACTCTGCGTCTTAAAAGACTATCATAAGCATGACCGTAAACAACGGTAAATCTTGCTATTGATGCAAGCATGTGAGCCACATGACCTAGGACTGCTTCTGACTCTGATTGATCTGGCCCAGAAGTAGGAACTTGTTCGATAAAAGGAATAAAGTACATACCTATGTGTTCATGTGAAATTGGCAGCATTGGAGCCTCGGGGTTATTTCCTCTCAATATACTCGCAGCCATGACTGTTTGCTGACCCAGGCGGTAATCAAGACCGCGCTCTCGCATGACATCCATTACAGTATCTGCAATTTTTGGTGCTGCTTCTTCAGGAACTCTGGCAGGATTGTGCAGCAGATTTACCGCTGTACGGCGAACCCCTGAATTTGCTCCGGCATCAGCGAGGATGGGTAAGTAAAGCTGCCATGGTTGCAGCCCTGCTCTTGTCAGAGCTATTTCTAGACTCTCAATCACCTTATCTAGCGTCGGACCAGGCATACTGATTCTTCGTCTTTCCTCTAAAGAACTCAATTCCCTAAGAAGAACCTCTTTGAAAGTACTAATTTCTGCTATACAAACCACCCATTAACCTGTGGTGATCCACACGCCTTTAAAAATTTATCTGGGGAGCAAGCTGCCACAACAAACTATTTAAACGTTCCAGCCGCTCTTTATTCCATGGCTTTTTTCGGCAGCACAGGCAGCAGCGGCGAATCCCTGTTTCGCAACCCGATTGGGCTCGACTACGACTACCAGCCAAAGGTTGTCAAATACAGGGAAGCCGAGATGAAGCAGGTAGCCGCTGCAATCAGGCCACTGTTCCAGAAAAGGAGCGGCAGGAACGTCTTTGTCTACGGCCCCTCCGGAGTTGGGAAAACAGTAGCCGTGAGGAACCTGTTGCAGGAGCTTGAGCAGGAAACAGATGACATAGTGCCCTTCTACATCAACTGCTGGAAAAACGACACCACGTTCAAGATGCTTCTTGAGATGTGCAATGCCATAAATTACAGGTTCACTCAGAACAAGAGGACAGAGGAGCTTTTTGAGGTTGTCAAAAAAGAAGTCAACAAGAAGGCAGCTGTTTTTGTTCTTGACGAGGTTGATAAGATAGATGACATAGACTTCCTCTACAACATGATTGAAGAGGTGTTCAACAAGTCAATAATCCTCATAACCAACAGGAAGGACTGGCTTGCCGAACTGGACAGCAGGATAAAATCCCGCTTGACGGCAGAGATTCTGGAATTCCGGCCTTACAACCTGACAGAGACAAGGGGCGTCTTGCAGCAGCGCATGGAGTTTGTGTTCGCGCCCGGAGTGTGGGAGGACGCTGCTTTTGAGGCTGTTGTCCAGAAAGCGCTCGGCATGCAGGACATCCGCTCAGGGCTTTACCTCATGAAAGAGGCGGCCAACGTTGCTGAGGAGCGGAATTCCGGGAAAATCACAACAGCCGATGTCGCGGCAGCCACCAAAAAGCTTGAGGAGTTCAGCATAAAAAAGACAGAGGAATTGGAGGACGAAACCCGCTTCATACTGAACATCGTAAGGAAGAACAGCGGCAAAAAGATTGGCGAGGTTTACAACGCCTATAAGGAAGCCGGGGGCGAGATGGTCTACAAGACGTTCCAGAGGAGGATTGCAAAGCTTGAGGATGACAGGTTTATCGCCACAGAGAAAATTGTTGGCGGGAACGAGGGCAGCACAACCGTAATTAAGTTTGGCCAGGAGAAGAAGCTGACGGAATTCTAGATTCTGCTTTGGTCAGTTTTAGCTTTACTTTACGCTATAGCTGCAGCCCTGTTACAGAACAGGCACAACTCGCGCAGCATAAACTGACATTACTTTAAAGTAGTAAAAATATCGAAAGGTTTATATACTACTTCTTGTAGTGCTGCTGCTGAAGCAAAATGACTTGGCGCGGCAACAGAATCAGGCACTCCCTTGCGCGCAGGGGAATAAGGTTAAGGAGGAAGCCGACTTCAAGCATTTACGATGTAAGAGGGCTTGAAAAATTTGTTGATGGGGTGGTTAATGAGGTTGGAGTGCCCAGAAACGAGCAGGGCATAACAGAAGTTAGTGTCAGATTTTACGATTGGGAGATCGTGGCTGATGCTTCAAAATTTGGGGAAAAGCCAAGTGTGAGAGAGATGGCGGCGGCTAAAGCGTTTATCATGGGCTTTGACGAAGCAGACAGAGCTTACATTTTTGTTGGCAAAGGCGGCACTTTCGTTCATCCAAGCGGTTATGGTGATAATCACTACATGCAGCCGGTTGGTTATCATGGCCCGGCCATATTACTCGCCAGACCTGTTGAGCTTTGTGCTGTGACTAAGGAACGCGGGAAGGGGCAGCCGGTTGAGATTCCTTTCGCCATAGCAGGTTTCGTAGGGCTTGAAGGCCTGGTAAATAAGGCTCACATGAACGGTCATCGCAGAACTGATTTGGGAAAGACAGTTAAGTTGGGGGTGTAAACAAGATGGTATTAACATCGGATGGTTTGGATTTGGAAACTCTGGCCAATATGGGAATTACTCAGGATAGAGGAGGCAGGCTCAGGATAGGGCACGACTTTGCAAAGCAGATGGGTTTGGGTGGTGGCAGGTGGCTTAAGAAGGAGGAGGAAGCCGTTGTTCCCGCTGCCGTCAATGGCTATAAGGCTTTGCCGCAGCTTGTTAAGGATGGCAGAGTTTACAACGCTATAGAGCGTTTTCACCTTGCGGCAGCTGCTGGAATTTTTGAAGCTCCTGACCTAAGCGAGCATTATGCTCAAATGCAGGCAGAGCTTGAGGAAAAGCTTGGAGCAGCAAAGCTGAAACACGCTTCTGACGGCTTGCCACAGCGTTCAGTGCTTGCCTTATACTGGCAGCAAAACCTGCAGTTGGCTGACAAAGGTCATGCTCCGATGACTACAGTGCAGTTCGCTGAAGGACTTGTTGACTATGTGCGGCAGCACTTGAATGGTGCAGAAACAGTTGCAAGGAGCCTTAGACCAAAGCTTGAGGCTGCCGGAAACATAAATGTTGTTTCAGGCAACGGCTCATACGGCACTGAGCATGAGCAGGTTCGTGGTGCCGCTGCCAGGGCATAAAATTTTTTATTTTGATTATTCTTCTAGTTGTTATGTTTTTTAGCAAAGATGAGGAAAAAGCGCCTTAAGAAAACCTTATATCAAACCCTTCAAACTCGCCGGTTGCCTGCTCTTCTTTCATCTCAACCTCGCTGACGAACGACATCAGGGGCCCTTTCCTGAACTTCCTCTCGAATTCCCTGAGCTGCTTTTCCTCGCCTTCCGCAACGATTTCAACCGTGCCGTCTTTAAGGTTTCTGACATAGCCGCTGACGCCAAGCCCCTCAGCTTCTCTCCTTACGAATTCCCTGTAGAAGACGCCCTGCACCTTTCCCTTGACTACCGTGTGTATTCGTTTCATTACAGCTTCCTCCAATGCTGCCTTTTTTCGCAACTGCCGTTATTCGGCTATTTGGTTTTTTGTTTTAAATGTTGCGGTGGCTTGCTGTTGCTGCGAGACTACAGTAGCTGCAGTATATACGGTAAATATTTATAGTTCAAAATATCAGCAGTAACGGGTTAGATTGGGGGGTTTGGCAGTATGGAACCGGGCACTTGCATAAGGTGCGGAATGGAAATAGTTAGAAGTTCCAGTTACCATGACCTGTGCAAGGAGTGCGAGCGCTCGATGAGCGAGGAAGAGATTTTCGCAATAATGGATGCAGAGTGATACTAAGCAGGCAGTTTTGCAAACAGCAAGTGGGGGTGGTTGTTTATGGGAGGCAGTTTGGTTGCTAGGATGGAAGCGAGGCTAGCGAAGGAAAAATCGGTATTGGAACATGAGGACATTGGCTACGAAGAAGATGCAGTCAGCATACCGCAAAAAGAATCTGCTGGAACGCATCTTGAGCTTCTCGTGCACAGGAGATACAGCCTGCCTGAGAGGCCTGACATCGAAATCGAGAGGACGGTGTGGGCTTACAGGGAAAAAAGGGGATAGTCACGAAAACAATCTGCTGCAATTTACCAAAGGCGAAATATTTATATGGCTGAGGGCGGATTTCTTTAATAATGGACAGGTGGCTTGTTGGTCTGGCAGTTGCGGCGATTGTCCTGCCTCTGATAATTTTTGTTGGAAACCTCAGGATAGAAGTTCCTGAGGGGGGAGGGGAAGGCATAGAAAGCACTGCTACTGCCGAAGCTGCCGCACAGGAAGAAAATGCGCAGGCAGCAGCGCCCTCAACAGCTGCGACAACTGTGATTACAAAAGTGAACAAGCCGGCCGAGGCTTCCCCTAGGGTGGCTGAGCTTGTTGGGATTTCTGACTGGGTAAATTCAGAGCCGCTTAAACTCGCTGACTTGAAGGGCAAGGTTGTTCTTGTTGACTTCTGGACTTACACGTGCATAAACTGCATAAGGACACTGCCTTACCTGAACATGTGGCACGAGAAATATGGTGGCAAAGGGCTTGTAATTATAGGCGTCCACTCTCCGGAGTTTGACTTTGAAAAAGAGCTTAGTAATGTGCAGAAGGCGGTTGCCAAGTACGGCATAAAATACGCTGTTGCCCTTGATAATGAGCACGAAACCTGGCGCGCTTTTAAGAACAACTACTGGCCCCATAAGTACCTCATCGATATTGACGGCAAGGTAAGGTATGACCACATAGGAGAGGGCGGTTATGACAGAACAGAAATAGCTATTCAGGAACTGCTTGAGGAAAGGGCTGAAAAAATGGGTGAGAGGGCTGTAATCCCTGAAAGCATAAGCCTTCCAAAGGGTGCTGTCGGGGTTGACTTTGCTTCGATAGCGACCCCTGAAATTTATTTTGGCTACGAGTTTGCGAGGGTCAACCTCGGGAATGAGCAGGGCTTCAGCCCAGAGAAAGTTGTCAGTTATTCCGCGCCGGAATCTTACGCCAGCCTTACGCCAAACGTCCCGTACATTGAAGGCGAGTGGAGGAACAACCCGGATAATCTGGAGCTCATTTCTGACAGTGGCAGAATACTGCTGAAATACACGGCCAAGCTGTTAATGCCGTTGCAGGGCCAGGCGTAATACCATCCATCACGTATGTTAACCTTGATGGAAAGCCGGCAAACTCAACAAACAAGGGAAGCGATGCGGCAATTGCCAAGACCGAGGTTGGCGGAGCTGTTGCGGTTATTGACGAGCAGCGCCTCTACAGCGTTGTCAACGATAACAGCTACAGCACCAGGGTGCTGGAGCTGGCAGTAACCGGAAAGGGCTTCAGGATTTACACGTTCACGTTTGGATAATTCAAAATTTTAAGAAAACAAAAAGAAAAACAAAAAAGAATTAAGCTAGAACTATGAATAAGCTGTTCTTATTCTCTCCTGCTTGTTCTGTGCTTTGAATAGCAGTCCCTGCAATAAACAGGCCTGCCTTCAGCCGGCTTGAAAGGCACCTCAGACTGTGCCCCACATTCGGAGCAAGTTATCTGGTGCATCTCTCTCTGACCAAATGCCATTCTCTCATACACCTAAGGGGTTATTTGGAGTATATAAAGGTATGCTTTCTACGTTATTAAACGAACTTTTTCGCAGTTTTCCGGGGACGCTTTACCAAGCAGCCATTTTCCGCCAGTCGTTTCCCACCAGTCGTTTCCCACCAGTCGTTTCCCACCAGTCGTTTCCCACCAGTCGTTTTCCGCCAGCGCTTTGCTCAACCGCAGTTGAGGAAAGGGCTGTGCCACTGGACACTGGACATGCCCGGCTAGGGTATTTAAAGGGGAAAAGGAGGCTTTCTTGTGCGAGGTGATGTGTTATGTCGTTGCCAACAGAATTCAGCGTGGGCATGGTCAGTGAGTTGTTTTTCAGGCGTTTTAAGGAGTTGAGCATCCGCAGCCTTAACGAGCTCAGGGAAGGCAACAGGCGGCCAGAGCTGAGGCTTATTGGCAGCTTTGGCAGTTCAGGGTCCACCTCTAGACTACTTCTGAAGACTTAAAGGGCAAATATTGACCTATTGGTCAATACGCATCGGCTGTTGCAAATCGGACTGTGTCCGATTGCACATTCCGCTCGCTGCGGAATTGTGCCGATGCTGATTTGCGGGTTGGGGGTGGGGCTATTTCTTCCACAACAAATTTTTTATAGCAACTCGCCATTGCCGCAGTCGTGGAAATCGTAACAAAGGAGGAGTTTCTTCAGGAGAAGATAAAGTACTTCAGGCTCATTAGCCAGGGCGCTGTTTTCATATACCCGACAGATACCATTTACGGCATTGGCTGCGATGCCACAAGCGAGAAGGCAGTCCAAAGGATTCGCGAAATAAAACAGCGCGGCTCAATGCCTTTCTCTGTCATTGCGCCTTCGAGAAGGTGGGTGTTGGAAAACTGCCAGCTCTCACTGGAAGGAGAAAAATGGCTGGAAAGGCTTCCGGGACCGTACACGCTTATTTTCAGGCTGAAAAACAAGTCCGCTGTTGCAGCAGCCGTAAACCTGGGCGGCAACACTCTGGGCATACGGATACCAGAACATTGGGTAAGGGGCGTTGTTGCAGAGCTCGACTTCCCGGTTGTGAGCACATCTGCCAACGTCACTAGCGAGCCCTACATGACTTCCACAGAGGACCTTGATGACTCAGTCAGGCAGAAGGTGGATTTCATAGTTTACGAGGGCGAAAAGCAGGGCAGGCCCTCAACAATCGTCAAGCTGTTTGAGAAGGAAGTTGAGGTGGTTGAGCGTTAGCAGCATAGCTATTTCTCGACGGCAGCAACCGCAAAGCTTTTAAATGCCGAACCATTCTTTTTTACTATGAAAATCCTTGCAGCGGGCTGCATCCACAGCAACAGCACATTGATTGAATCCCTGGCAGAGCAGGCGGAGAAAGAGAATGTTGACCTGGTTGTGCTGTGCGGCGACCTCACGTATGGCGAGCAGAGCACTGATAACATCATAGGCCCGTTTGTCAGGAAGAGCAAGAAGGTAGCCCTCGTTCCTGGCAACCACGAAACCGTTGCAACGGCAGAGTTCCTCGCCAAAAAATACGGCGCAGTTAACCTTCACGGCTACCATCTCAAGCACGAAAACATTGATGGAACCGGAACTGTCGGCTTTTTCGGCTGCGGGGGAGCGAACATAGGGCTGTTTCAGCTGCCGGAAGACGAGATTTTCTATACGCTTTACAAAGCGCATAAAGGCGTAAAGGATGCTGCAAAAAGGATTATGGTAACGCATGTCCATCCCAAGGACACAATGATTGAGCAGTTCTCTGACTTTGTGAAGGGCAGCCACGGCGTGAGGAAAGCCATTGACGTTCTCAAGCCTGACCTTTTGCTGTGCAGCCACGTTCACGAGGCATCTGGCCTGGAAGAAACAGTTGGCACGACGAGGGTCATTAACGTCAGCAAGGTTGGGAAGGTTATTGAGGTTTAAGCGGATACTTCTTCTGGAAATGTGCTAAAAGACCACTTATTTCTTCCGCGAATCCCTTTGACAAGTCATCAAAGGTAAAGCTGTAAGCAATTGTTTTGCCATTTCCGTCCATTTGTTTGCCTGATTGTGGACGAAAGCCTCTATGAATCAGTTCTGCTTCGCATTCGCTTACAAAGCCTTCTAAGTTGCTATTGCCGATTTTGCTTATATAAGGTGGTGGCAATGGTGGGAGACTTATTCTTCGTTGATTTGCGATCATGTAAAGGTATAGATGAGCTTTTACTGGCTGGGTAACGAAGGCCAAAGCGAGCTCTTTAACTGCTTCCTGTTGCTGCCCCGGTTCTTCCTCCTCAAAGTCAAAGCTTGCCAAAAAATTATCAATAGAGTCAGGGTTTGTTGTCATATGAGACAGGGAATCTTGCTTATTTTATAAAATTACCCTTTCACAACGCCCAGCGGCACCAGCCTCGCAACGAGCTTTCCAAGCTTTGCCTCGTTGGAAACCCTACAGACCTCATCAACATCCTTGTACGCTGGAACGTTTTCCTCTGCTATGCCTTTCCAGCTTGCTGCCTTAACTAGGATGCCGCGCTGCTCAAGTTCCTTCGCAACAGCCTCTCCCCTGAATCGCTTTATGGCCTCTGACCTTGACATCTCCCTTCCTGCGCCATGCGCAGTGCTGCCCCAGCTCTTCTCCTCTGCCTCGTTTGTGCCAACAAGAACGTAGCTTGCAGTGCCCATAGTGCCTGGAATAAATACTGGCTGCCCAACATCACGATACACTTCATTGACTTCTTCCCTTCCGGAACCAAAGCTACGAGTGGCTCCTTTTCTATGAACGCACAACTCTTTAACCTCGCCATCGACCTTGTGCTTCTCTATCTTGCCGATGTTGTGGCAAACGTCATAAACCTGCTTCATGCCATGGTCAGTGCCCATTACTTTCTTGAAGCTGTCCCTTATCCAGTGCACTATCATTTGCCTGTTTGCGAATGCGTAGTTCATTCCCGCGCACATCGCCTTAAAGTACTTTTGGCCGAGTTCGGAGTTGAATGGCGCGTTAATCAGCTCGCGGTCCGGCAAATCTGCAAAGCCGTACTTCTTCTCCATCTCCCTTATGTAGTCAGAAGCTACCTGGTGGCCCAATCCCCTGCTTCCGCAATGCACCATCACAACAACCTGCCCAACACCGCCGTCTATGCCGAATGCCCCAGCAGTTTTCTCGTCATAAACGGCATCAACAGCCTGAATTTCAAGGAAGTGGTTTCCGGCTCCGAGTGTTCCCAGTTGCGGCTTTCCCCTTGCGATTGCGGTGTGCGAGACCTGCTCCGGGTCTGCCTGTCTCATGTAGCCGTAGTCCTCTGTTGCTGCCAGATCGTCCTTGGTACCGTAGCCCTGCTCAAGGCTCCATTTTGAGCCCTTTGCAAGGATTTCATTCATTTCAGAGTCGGAAAGCCTGGTGAGGCCGCCTCTTCCAACGCCTGATGGAACTTCAGTGAAAAGTGTATCGAGAAGCTGCTTGAGCTTTGGCTTTATATCTTCAACAGCCCAGTCTGTCCTTAAAAGCCGGACTCCGCAATTAACGTCGTAGCCAATACCGCCAGGGCTAATTATGCCTTCTTCTGTGTCGAACGCTGCTACGCCGCCGATTGGAAATCCGTCTAAGGCTGAACCAGCGAAGTGCTGAGTCAGAAACCTTCGTGGGCGTCTGGCATCACGTACGAGTACTTCTGTATTCCTTTCAGGTGGGCTACGTTTGCAGCCTGCATCAAAGTCCTATCCTGCTGTATCTTCTGCACCAGCTTTTCCGATGCAAAAATCCTCGCAGGCACCTTCATTCCGCCGTGCTTCGGTATCTCCCACTCATACTCAGAGATTTTCTTTAGTTCCATTGCTGTTGTTTCACCTCCGCTGCGTTTTGGCAGCGGCGTTGGTTTAAAAATTATCTTATAGCAAATCACTTAAGTTTTCGTATCTTTTCAAGTGATTTGCTATTAGGCAATAACAGATGGATATACGATTATTAATGTTATTGCCTATAGTTTCGAGTTTCATATGTCCACAACAACCTGCACAACCCACTGCTTGCCTTCTTGCCTTACAAACATGCTGTTATACGTGCACGCCTTTACCTGCGGGCCAATTGTTTCGTAGTTCTTTGCCTCATCTCCGGCTGCAACGGCAGAAAGTTTGTATTGTTTTTTGCTGCTGCTGATTGAAATCTTCCTTATTTTTGAAAGAAGGAAGTTATCTGTATCAAGCAGGATTATGAACTGCTCAAGGAATTGCTGCAGCAGGGATTCAAGGTCGCTTCCTTCTGCAGCAATCTTTTTTGTTGTTTTCGGCTTTACCTTTTCGGTTTCAACCATCACGTTAAACATCGCTGTAGCTGCATTGGCAAACGCCTCCTCAAGGGTTTTGCCATAAGCCCTGAACTTTACGTCTGCGGTGTGTGGAAGGTATTCGTACTTCTTCATATGCAGCTGTTGCTTTAGCGGTGTTTTTTAATCTTTGCAAAAGCCCTGGAGTGCATCAAAAAAACCGCAAAGGTTAAATAATCGGCAATTAATGGCTGCTGTTAAAAAAGGTGCATCATGAAGATAAGCATAGACACAAAAGAGGACTCCCCTGAGGAAATAAGGAAGCTTATCAGGATGCTTCTGGCTTTGGTTGGCGACAGCAGCGGCTACGAGGAAAAGGCATCTCCAGCTACGGGTGAGGGCCTGTTTGACATGTTCGGAGACCCTGCAGCTTCGACATCTGAACAGCAGCAGATTGGAAAAAGTCAGGGCGAGGGAATCACTGACATCAACGACTTTCTGGAGAAATCCGGTGACTCCTCCCAGCAGAAGTCAGGCGGCAGCGATGATGACGAGGATTTGAGGGTTGTGCCTTATTGATTGACTAAGTGTTCTGCAACAGTCACGGGCCTGCCACAGAAAACTTCATAAGCTTTATTCAACATGGTTTGGTATTTTCCTTGCATAATTCCCTGGTGCTCTAGAGTGGCTTTTGACGCCAAAAACTCCATTACACCAGGTTCCTTTATGAAAGTCAGTCTTAGGTAAACGCATTTGCCAGTCAAGCCATCTTCGACGGCTACTTGTGAACGTTCAGGGTCTTGTGTAAGTATTATCTCCAGCGCAGTGCCTTCTGCACTGGTTTTGAGGTCTGCTTTCTTGGGGTTGTGAAAAGTGACGTTTATTTCACCGCCGTCATACTTCGCTGTCACCTGAAAAGAGCCTTCTGCACCCTGAAAAGGCGAGCCACGTGCTGCAGCATAATTTGCCAATGCCTTTGATTTTTTATTGAACTGTAAGGTTGACATGCATGATAGGGAATTGACTGCTTTATAAATAGTTTACGGATTTGCAAAAAAGTGACAATTCTTATTCTTTTGCCCAGAAGTAAAGCCTCACTATCAGGCTGGTTGAGTTTGTGGTGTTTCCAGCTACGAACATGGAGTTGGCATACACCCTTGTTGTTGGAAGGCCCCGTATTGCTGCGTTTGGATTCACAGAAAGGTTCACTTTAAACTCGTACTTGTCTTCGAGATTCCTGTCAACGGTTTGGTTTATGCATGTGAAATTCTGCTGGATTACGCAATTCCTGAAGTCGTCGTTGCCCCTTAACGTTGCAAGCACGTTAGGGGGTGTTTGGAATGCTGTCTGCTCCCTTTGCTGCGGGATGAAAACAGTGAGGAATATGAAGGTTATGAATACGGCTATAAACGCCTCAATCGTCCTGAATATCCCTTGCTTGTCGGCTTTCATTTTTATTTTCGTGTTTACCATCCTTTTATCCTCAGCTTGTGCCTTGATTTTAAGCCGTGCTTGTCAAGGATAAACACGTCCTTTTCCCTGGCAAAAACGTTTGTTACTCCCGGAATTTTTGGCTGATAGTTGAACACCATGTTTCCATCCGCGTCGTAAAGGGTAAAGGCGAAATCCTTGGAATTCGGGAAGTCCCAGGCGCCCTTAAGCGCCTGGTAATCCGACTCGTTAACCTTCCTGTAAAGCGCTTTCGAGATGCCAGTGATGTTTTCGGCAATGCCGAAAGCTGCCCTGTAGGGAGAAACGTACTTCAGCGTGCTGTTGAAATCGCCTGAATGGAACAATATGCCATAGGTTGTCTCGTTTTTCATCGGGAAATCGAGGCTTAGCCTTGCTGTTGAGTTGCCTGTGCATAAGCTTATGTTCGTTTCTTCCGGCACTATGAAGGTTACCCCGCTTATATCATCATAGAAGTCTATGTACCTGCCAATGCTGGCTGTGCATGCCTGTGCTGAGGAGTTTATCGCTCCTGAAACAGCGTTGTTTATGAAAAAGGAGGTGTAGTTCCTGAGCATTGCCGATATGACTATGTTATGTGGTTCTTTTGCATCCGTATTTATGTAGTTTAACATCCTTGAAAATCCGGCAACTACAAAGGATGTGTGGCTAAGCTGGGGAAACTCGGTCCTGTACCTGGCTGATAAGGCTGTTACATTGGCTTCTGTTGTTGCTGTTTCAGGCCTTAGAGCCAGCCCTTCAATGCTTATGTTGAAGTCGCTGAGCCTTTCCTTATCAAAGTGGCTTGCGCTCGCAAGCATTGAGTCCTGGAATTTTGCAGAAAACCTTTGTGAGTTTACAGAGGCTCCCTGGCCGGTTGCTGTCAGGTCAAAGCTTGACAAGGAGAGGGTATAGTTCTCAGCGGATGTTACCAGCTCAAGCGTGTTCCTTCCTCGGTTGAGCGTCCTTACAAATATCAGCTTGCCATCCTTGCTGTCAAAGCTCATATTATCCGTGAACGAAAAGTTTTCCCAGCTGTATGGAAACCCGACTATCAGGGGCTCGGTTCCTGACAGGTTTGAAAAGACTATGAGAGGCAGCCTCTGGACGTGCCACTTTGTGGACTTATCTATGCCGTCAGCCACATTTTCAAGCAGCGCGTCGGTAACGCTTTGCTGCGCAGGCAGCTGCCTTATCGCTATGAAGAAGACTCCTATGTAAATGAGGAAAAGCCCAAGGCTGATTATCCAGTCAAGGTCAATGGCTATTGCCTTCTTTGACGCTAGCCAGCGTGTATGCCTCTTTGTATGCCTCTTTTTTTCAATTGCCATTGTCATTGCGGCAGCGGCGGCAGCGAATTTATTGAAAAGTCGCAGGGTATAAAACCCCGCACTTCAGTGCGACTTTTCAATTCCAAAACTCGCCTGTATGTGAGGAGCGTAAAACCAAGGGTTTTGTTGTAGCTCCGAGCAGGCGAGTTTTGTTATTTGTTACGGCACGTGCCACAGCCGAAGCTGTTAAGCTTACCAATTCGGAACTTATTTAAAGGTTTTGAGATTTGAGTTCTTGAAAATGCTAAAAATGGCGAGGTGCTCCTCATTCCCAAGTCAGCTTGTGCGCTGATTGGGCCCAATCGAGCTGTGCTCGATTTGGGTTTCATTATGGCAGCAGTTATTTTTGCAGCTTTTGCAGCATTGCTTCTTAGCGGCTGCGCGCAGGATTCTGTGAAGGAGAAGCAAAGCGAGAAAGTGAGGGAGATCGCCGCCTTGGTGAATGGCGCAAGAATTTATTTTGATGAGGTCAATGAGGAGTACGCCTCGCTTGCGCCTGAGCAAAGGGATGGCGTGACAAAGGCAGATGCGCTTTCATTTCTTATAGAGAGGGAAATCTTGTATCAGGAAGCGCTTAAGGATGGCCACAAGGCAAAAACCGAAGAGGTTGATAACGAGTATGCGGTTTTTACTGCACTAGGCAACCTCACGGAAGCAGAGCTTAAATCCAAGCTTGCTGAGAGGAACAGCTCTGTGGAAAAGCTGAAGTCAGCGCTTATGAAGCAGGTTTTGATTATTAAGCTGCTTGACAAAAAAGTTCCGCGCAAATTTGTGATAAGGCATGAGGATGCGGAAGCTGTTTACAACACCAGTTTCCGCCAAACAGGCCTTTCTTTCGAGCAGTCCGAGAGGACCATAGTCGAGCTTCTTTCAGCGCAGCGCCAGAAAGCTGACAGGGAAAGGTACATAAACTCCCTTAAGGAGAAGGCAGACGTGCTGATAGTGGCTGTGCCAAGCTAGCTGATTCTGGCTGATTTGAGCTTGTTCTTACAGCTCGCTCAGCGTCGCAACCGCAAGCCTTGTCTCCCCTGGCTTTATGTTCGAGTCCATTGCGACAACGCATTTCACGCTTGCCATTTCTGCTGCCTTGATGAGGTCTTTGTCAATTGTTCCATCAAGCACGATCGCGTAAACGTTGTTGAGGCTTCTAAGTGTTGACTGGAGCTCGGCAAGTGGCACCTTTCCAAGTATGTTGAGCTTCTCGTCAAAAAGGTACGCTCCTCTTGTCCCAATGAGCGCTCCGGATATCTCCCGGAATATGCTCTTCTCGCTTTGGGAGAGCTGTTTTTGCTCTGTTTTTGATTGACCTTTTTCGCTAAAAAGGTCATGTTGCTCAAACTTTGGCTCGCGGTCAACCCCGTCAAACCTTTGTTCCCTCTCAAACCGCTGTTCCCTCTGCAACGGCCTGCGGCCCTGGCCCTGCGTCATCTGAGGCCTTCTGCCTATCATTCCCCCTCCCTGGACTCCCTGGGTTCCATGGGCTACCTGCGAGTGCTGCGAAACCGGGGCCCGTTCCTGTCCCTGCCTGAACTCCGGCCTGAACTCCTCTCTGGGCTTGAACTCATCCCTCGGCCTGAACCCTTCCTTATTGCTCTGTGAAGCCTGTGCAGCCTGGTCTTTTTCCGCAAGCTTTTCTATCCTCTCAGCCCTCTCCAACCTGAGCTGCTCCGGAACCACCCTGGCCCTGAGCGCCTGGTGAATCTCCTTCTTCTCAAGCTCCTCGACCTCTTTTCCGTCAGGCGCTTTCGTCACAAAGTCAACCTGGGCAACGTCAATAAGCTCCTTCAGTATGAGGTCGCCTCCCCTGTCGCCGTCAACAAAGGCAGTAATCTCCTTCTTTTTGCTGAGCTCGACTATTGTTCCAGGAACAGATGTGCCGTTCATGCCTATAACATTCTTGAAGCCGTGCTTCAGAAGGTTGAGGACATCTGCCCGGCCTTCTACCACGATGACCTCGTCGCTGTCAGCAACAGCCGGCCCGGAGGGAAGCCTGTCAGTGCCGTATTCCACCACTTCCATCACCCTGACTGCTTGCGATACCTCCTCGGCAAGCTCCTGGGAGTCCGGCAGGACATTATCCATCAGGTTCTTAAGGAGCTCCTTAGCCCTTTCAACAACATAGCTGCGCTTGCTCACCCTGACGTCTTCTATCCTCTCAATCCTGAGCTTGGCGTTGCACGGCCCTATCCTCTGGATTATTTCAAGGGCGGCTGCCACTATGGTTGTTTCTGCCTTGTCAAGTGATGACGGAATGGTTATTGAGCCAGCCGTCTTGCCGCTTCTTGTTTCGGTGTCTACCTCTATCCTTCCAATCCTTCCGGATCGCTGCAGCTCCCTCAATTCAAGGTCTGCGCCAAGAAGGCCCTCTGTCTGGCCGAATATCGCGCCGATGACATCAGGCCTGTCAACCACGCCATCTATCTGTATGGTGGAGTGTATTATGTACTTTGCAGATACCGGACTTATCTTTCCCATTTCAAATCGCCTCGTGTTTAGTGTTTTGCACCGAGGCCAGCTTCAAGAACAAGCCACAACCAAGTTGTTGTTTAGCGATTGCAATTCGGCGCAGTTTACGTTGTTAACAGGCCTTAGCAGGCAGCTAATCACCAACCAACCCGTGTAATTTTCTGCTATCGCCGTTATCGCTCTTATGTTCCCTACTCACTTGGATGAATGTGAATCACAAGGCCAAATGCCTTATTATTCCTTATTAACTTACGTTAGTTGTGCTTGTCACAGTTTCTGGCACTTAGTGCCTTTAATCTTGTTCTTTGGCTTACCAACCTAATCTTGTTCGATTATGATCATCATAAAATAAAATGTTGCCCGACACTAACCCCCGGATTCCTGGCCAGCTATTGAGCGAGCTTGTCCGGGTAACTCTGTACCGGGCCGAGTGCATATTGTGGCTCCCGTTCATCCCAAGGCTTTCACAGCCCGGTTGCGGAAGGACCGAATACGCACTCTCGTTGAATACGTATTGCCTAGAGTGTCAAGCCCATTAATAAAGTTTTGTATGGTGCAATATTCACTTGGTAGTGGTGATAAAGGAAAGGTTTATAAATGGCGTTCTTATGCTTCCGCCTATGGGGATTGAGCTTAGGCTGACTGTTTTAAAGGAGGATATGAAGTCGCTTTATGCTGACGAGGGCAGGGCACCCCTTTTTGCTGCCTTGAAGGACAGCTCCAGCCTTGGTTACTCTCAAAACCTTCTTGTGAATCCTGTAGTTCTTGCAATTAACGCCGTGGGAAGTCTTTTAGATGAATATGTTAGTCCACAAATCGGCCCGGATAAATTCAAGGAAGTGCGTGATTTTCTGGACGGCTCACTTAGGATAAGGAAAGACTTGCAGGATGCGGCTGTTAAAAGCGTTTCAAGTAAATCAAAGATTGAAGGCTTGGTTAACAGCCACTTTTCAGAGCTGCAGGCTATTCCGGGGTATTTCGCATTATTGAGCAATGTTGACATAAGTAATGCGGATGAGCCTCGCAGAGGCTTGTTCGGGATTGGCTTGCGCGGGCTTGCCTCGATGGTCATAGAGGCTAATGAAATGTATGGCCCTGAGACAAGAACGCAGTTCCTGCAGTATGTCAGGCGGGGAATGCTGAATATGGACTTCAGGAATGGCATGCGTATTGTGCTAAAAAGCGCTGGAAGGAAGGTTTTCGGCAAAGACGTGGTGGGGCTGTTTACAGAGCAAAAAGAAGCAGTCAGGCAGGCGTTGCTTTACAGGAGGGAAGGCGAAGATGGGGAAGGCACTTGCGCCACAGACCTTCTTGTTCAGCCGGCATTTGAAGCCCACAGCCTAGAAACACCAAAGATAAGCACTTACCTATCAGAAAGTGGTTTGCAAGAGCATGTAGTGTTAGCAACTGACGATGTTGCTTCCAGCTGGTGCAGGCTTGTAAATGCCCTCGATGGCAGCAGCGGGAAAAGCAGTAACTTGACGGCAAGGCAGTTTAAAATGTTAGCAAGCCATCATGCAGGACTGCTTTCAAGGCTTACTGGCTTTTACAGGCGCCTTGCTGAAATTGACATTTCAGGCTTACCTGGAAATGATGCTGACCTTTTCAGGCAAGGCATGGATAGTCTTTTAAGGGTAATAGTCAGGGCGAAAGCCATGTATCATCCAGATACAAGCGCTGGAGTCTTGCAGCACGTAAAGGCTAGTGAGTTGGAGCAGCCTTATGACCTTGGGATGCTTGCGGCCGCGAAATCCATAGTTCCAAAAACTCTATAAACCCATCACATTACTTCTGCGGTCATGGCTAAGAAGTTCCGCGAGCGCTTCAAGACATTGAACGATGTATTCGACCAGTTTACAATCCGCAACCTGTTCGTGCTGAGCAGGAAGGACCATTTTGTCGAGGACACTCTGGGCCCTCTTTCGATAGGCAAGGAAGCTAATGTTTTCACTGCCGCTTCCAAAGATGGCGGCAGGGTCGTCATAAAAATTTACCGTTTGGAAACAGCTGATTTCAACAGGATGTATGACTACATTGGCGCTGACCCGCGCTACACCAGCCTGCAGAAGAAGCAGCGCGAGGTCATTTTTGCGTGGTGCCAGCGCGAGTACAGGAACCTCATGGCCTGCAGGGAAGCCGGAGTTCGTGCTCCTCTTCCGCTGGCTTTCCTGAAAAACATCCTTGTTATGACGCAGGTTGGTGAAGATTCTCCGGCGCAGAAGATAAAGGATGACGTCCCAAAGCAGCCGCAGAAGTTCTTTGCAGAAACAGTTGAGCAGATGAAGAAACTCTTCCATTACGGCTATGTGCATTCTGACCTGTCAAAGTTCAACATCCTCAATCTTGGCCAGCATCCTGTATTAATCGATTTCTCGCAGATGATTCCAACGAACGGTCCAAACGCTTACGAGTACCTGAAGCGCGACGTTGAGAACGTTTCTGACTTCTTCAGGAGGCTCGGCGTGAAGATTGACAACGAGAAGATTTTCAAGGAAGTTGTTGCTGTTGGGACGAAGAAGGTTTAGGTTTCGTAGAACTCAACTACTGATTTTGCTTTTTTCCTGATTTCCTCGTCAAACGTGACAAGTTTTGACTGGCTCTGCTTGGCTGCATTTACTATAACAGCATCTGCCCCTCTAAGGCTCGTTGAAATGGCAAGGTCGCTTGCCAGAGAGGCGTCAAGATTGCTTATTGGAATGATACTTAGAAGTCCTTTTTCACTTAGGACATTCACATCGTTTTTAACCCGCTTTGCTGTTGCTTCATCAGTTTGCCTTCTCACGGCGCCGCAGAGCTCTGCCAGGGACAGCACCGACAACAATCCCCGAATTTCACCATTCACTATACTGCCTATTACCGACTTCGCTTTCTGGTGGTGCGTGTCTGATATGAAAAAAGAGACCAGGCAGGAGGTATCCAAAAACAGGTTCATCTGTATCAGTACCTTCTCTCTCGTCTGACTGCCTCAACAGAAGTGAGGCCTTTAGGCCATTTTGCAGAAACTATTGTTGCGGTTTCATCTAACAGCTTCATAAGCTTGTCTGCGTCAAATCGCTTTATGAGTATTCCTTCCTTGGTCACCTGCTCCTCCACCATAACCCCTTCCTTCAGCCCGAACTCTTCCCTTAGCTTCTTCTTGAGCACAATCTGCCCCTTGGGCCCGATTTTACTTACCGCTGTCAGAGTCATACCATAAACTCAGTCATACTTATATTTAAGTCTTACTATTTTTAAAGCTGGAAAAGCTATTCAAGCGAAACTTATTTATAGAAGTAAGCCTAAGCTTACTGTATGAAGAGTAGCATTCGTGTCGTAGCAGTAAGCTCAAAAGGTCAGATAGTGATACCTGAAGAGTTTAGGGAAGAGCTTAACCTAAAAAAAGGATCTAGTCTAGTCATGATTAGGGAAGGCAGAACCCTCTTCTTAAAGAGGGAAGATGATGTCAGGGATGAGTTTGCCGACTTGTTAAAGATTTCTGAGAAATCACTTGAGGATATCTGGGGCAGCGAGAAAGAGGATGTCTGGAACAAGTATCTGGAGTGAAAATGGTTAAGCAGCGTGAGCTTGTCCTGATACCTTACCCTTTCAGCGAGCTTAACTTTTCAAAAGTCAGGCCTGCTGTCGTAGTTTCAAATGACAGCTATAACAGGGAGTTCGAGGATTTGATAGTTGTTCCGGTAACCACAAACCTGAGTTTGAGAAGGCACGTTGTGAGATTGTCTGACAGCGAACTGGAGCAGGGGCATTTGATTGCTGAGAGCGTGATAAAAGTTGACAGGATACTAAGCGTTAGCCAAAAGCTGGTAAGAAAGTCAATCGGTTCTGTAAAGAAGGACGTTCTTGTAAAGATAAGAAGCATACTGGCCGAACTTCTCGGTGACTAAAGAAGAAGACCTGATTTCTGCAACTTTTCCTGCACAAAAAGCTTATGAGCAGATACCGATTACCTATTGTTATGACAGATTCAGATATATGTGCGAGAATAGACAAAATAGTGGCTGACTTAAGATCAAGCAGAACATGGGAACTTGAGAGTACGGTTGCTGAAGCTACTGTACTGGCAGGAGAAAAGCACGACTTCCAGCCAGCTGGGCAGCTTCTTTTAGCGTTCGCCTTGGCTAATTCGGTTAGCTATAGCAAGGATTTGAATCACGAAATGGCTAATGCTCGCCAGAAGGAAATACGGCGGATAATAGATCGGGAACTTTATTGCTTGCGTCCGGTCCGTGAGGGCGCGAGTAGAACTACAAGGCTTATAGGGGCGCACATGATTGTACTTGACACAATTACCTCTTTGTATAAACAGTCTACAGTAGTTCTCGCTTCAAGCGCTTTAAGGTATTATGGGTTTCGTGCAGATTTTTCCAGGTTTGATTATCTGATTGCTGAAGTTGCTGCACTGGAGACTCATAGATCCGGAGGGAATATCTTCGCATTAGAAGACCTCGAAAACAGAAAAATCGCGTTAAAAAGTGAATTAACTGAAGCTATTGATTCATTGATCTACCTAAATAAGAACAAATGGCTGGCACACGGCGCAAATTGGATATTTAGCATTCAAAAACAAGAATTAGACAAAAATGGCGCCGTTTTAAAAGTGCCTGTTCCAAAATTGGACTACATTGGGCTATCCGGAACTTCTTAAACAACAAAATATGAGCCTGGAACACGTAGTAACTTTTCCTGCACAAAAAGCTTATTAAGAAGCAATGATTTCCCCTCATCCATGAAGAGTTCAGCAGGCAGCGGAATTGCAAATTCGTGTGATTCTAGCCATGCTGCTGCTTTTTCATTCGGTTTTAGCTTCTTTGCGTTTTGCTAAGTGCCAACATATAAGGCACGAGGCATTTAATTCAAAAAAATATCTTGATAATAGTTCAAAGTCAAAGGTAAAAAAAATGAAAACAAGCACAAGTGAGGCACGCGCGCAGCAATGCTGTGATTGCCTTTTCAGGCTGCAATGAACTGAATGAAACACTGGTAGCGTTAGCGTCAGAGCGTCTTACGCAAAAGCAGAAGGCAATTATTGTGTATATTGAAGCCCATGCTGAACCGCTTAACGTGACGAGGCTGGCTGCTGCCCTGTCAAAACATTTTGACTGCTCCCTTTCAGCAGTCTGGAATAACCTGCGTTCTCTCAAATCAGCCAGGATAATCAGCTACAGCTCCAAGGACAACAAGGGCCTTCCGGTCCAGATTCTTTCTCACGCTCAAGTAATATCTGAAAAAATAAGGGAGGAGGATGGAAAATGGAAAAGACTGTAGCAATTTTGGGGCCTATGCTGACCTACACCCATGCGGCAGCAATGGAGCACTATGATGAAAGTGCCCGGATAATTCCCTTAGGAAGCATTGATGCTGTCATCGCCGCTGTAGAAAAGGAGGATGTTGATGAAGGCGTGGTTCCTGAAGAGAACAGAGTCAAGCACGAGATTGAGGAAACGTACGCGGGGCTTTATAAGCGTGCCGTGACAGTTGTAGGAAAGGTTGTACTGCCCATAAAAAACTGCATTGGAGTCAGCAACAGCAGCGCCAATCTTGAGAGAATAACAGAAATCTGGACAAAGGCGGATGCTTACGCGCAGTGCGGCGATTGGCTTGGAAAGCACACGCCAAATGCTCGCTTGGTACCTTGGAACAGCACAGCAAGCGCCATTGAGGGGTTAAGCGCTAAAAAACTACCTCACGTTGCAGCCATTGGCCCACAGGTTGCTATTGAACATTATGGGCTGCATCTTGCTGCCCAAGGCATTGATGACGTGAACGACAATGCAACCTTGTTCTCCGTAATAGGAAGGGGAAGGGAAATAGGGATGCCGCAGGCAAACGAAGAATATGAAACTTGGCTCCTGATGCGGCCAGCGGGGGATGCCCCTGGAGAGCTCTACCGCCTGCTTAGGCCGATTTCTGAGCATGGGGTGGACATGACTAAGATATGCTCGCTCCCACAGGATCGCCTGATGAGGGCAGGCAAGCCGCTGCTGGACTTGCCTGGGGGATATCTCTTCGAAGTCAGGGTAAAGGGGCACATTTTGGACAGTAAGGTAGGTGCCATGCTTGGGGACTTGCGGAAGGCATGCGAAACTGAAAAAACAGAACTTGTGGTGGCAGGAAGCTACAAAATGGTTAGACTGGCGGACTATAGAACATAGGAGATGTGCAAGAAAGGGAAATCCGCATTCCGCGAGCGGGCCTGATGAAACGCTTGCAGTCTAGTGTCTATTCTAACCTGTACATCTGGCTGCGCATTCCTATATACAGCTTGATTACGCTCTCATCAATAGGTTGAAAAACCATATCCAGCAAACGGGATGATAGAACTAATCCTTTCTCTGCTGCCTCAGCCATTAGTTTTTTTCTGTAATCATGGTCCGTTACTCCAGAAAATAAAAAATAGGACTCCATACGCATCATACGACTATAGCCTATTGCCCACCGATCTATGCCACCTACACGCCACATTATCCTTTCCTTTATTAGCGGGACATCTTCAGTTTCGTATCTTGGGGGAATCCAACTAACGAGTTTTCTTCTTTGCGTGATGCCATGGTCCATAACAGCACGCCTTTCCAACTGAGGAATTCCACGTATAATGCCTAAGTTATAGAGGGATAATTCTATTTGTGCTCTCCCAGCATATTTCATTTTTCCTTCATCTGTGTCAACAACAACTTGACTCGAGAAGGCCCAGTATTTGTGAAATTCTGTTCTTGCTTCCAAATCTTCTATTCTAATTACTTGCCGAGCTTGTCCTGAGTCTTCTTTTATTATTTGTGAGCCTGTCACACAAATCACCCCATTCCATCTGGACAGGTAATGGCGTTTTGCTAATAAACTTTTTCTGCAAAAGACTCAGTATACAGAACCAGCGCTAGTAAATCATAAAAAAAGAAAAAGGTCCCCAAGCTTGCGCTTGAGGACGCTGTCCTTTTTTTGCCTTCATTGTTGGTTGTTGGGGGTGGTAAATGAAGGCAAAGAAAGCTCACCTAGTCGGTGAATGTGATTTCTTTGCGCTCCTTATCGTTTTCCGATTGACCGCTTTCGCAAAGGGGTCATACTATCTCGATGCCGAGCTCGTCGTCAAC
>JACPIJ010000015.1 GCA_016188145.1 Candidatus Woesearchaeota archaeon
GACAAGCTTCTTGAAACAATGCTGGCCCATGGTTTGTCTGGGCTTGACATCATTAAACAGCTACAAAAAGAGATACTTGAGGCAGAGATTGAGCCCCAGAAAAAGCTGGCCCTGATTGAAAAATGCGGGGAGATTGAGTTCAGGATGAGTGAGGGAGCAGACGAGTTCGTGCAGCTTGAAGCCCTTCTCAGCCAGATAGCATTGGCCGGATTGACAGCATAAAACCCGCTGCCAATCTCCCAAATAGCAAATATTAAATACCTTTCGCCCCAAGAATAATGCGTTATACTGGTTATTCTGAAAAATGGTGTTGAGAAAAGAGGCGAACAGGAAGAACAGCCCCGGGAAAGCCGGCAGGGGCACAGAGGCTGCCCTGAGCTACCACGTTTTTTCGGTTGAAAACTACAATCCTCCACAGCGTAACATGCATAACATGGAGCATGGCATTGCAGCCAAGCAGCTGCAGCCAACAGGCAACCTGCTCGAATATGCCGAAAGCAGGATAAACTACCTCTCAGCGCAGCTCACAGAGAGAACAAACGAGCTGGAAAGGCTCAGGGAATACACCACACAGCTGGAAGAGGGCGAAAAAGGGCTTATTCAGGAGCTAACCCAGCAGCTTTCAATCAAGGACAACGAAATAAGCAGGATTGCGGCGCTGTGCGCCAAAAAGGAATCAGAAAACAGGAAACTCTCAGCATCGTTTGAGGCAAACATCAACTCGCAGAAGGAATATGCTGAAAGGATTAAATCAATTCTGGTTAAGAAAGAAGGCGAAACTGCCAATCTGATTGAAGGGCTGCAGAAGGAGCTGGAAAAGAGGGATGCGGAGATTGCATCATTGAGAAGCTCTCTTCTTGAGAGGAAGCGAAGCGCCGACTCAAGCCTTCCAAGCCTGCCCGAAGAAAACCTTCCGGCCATGCAGGCAGCAACATTGCAACGTGAGTTGGAAAGCAGGAACCGCGAACTCAAAAGATTTGAAAAGCTGCTTATTGATGAACAGAAGCTGAACGCGGCAGTGCAAAACAGGCTTAAGCAGCAAATCCTTGAGATGATGGGCCAGGCAGAGCAGCTGAAGTCATTCATTGTTGAAAAGGAGAAAACCATACAAAGCCTTGAGTCAACTTTTGAGGGCAGGCTTGCTGCCAAGGACTCGGAGCTCAGCCACGTTAAAGGCCTTTTACACACACCCCTGACTGCGAAAGAGCAGCTCGAATCATCAGCTCAAAAATCAAGAAAAGGCGAACATCAGCATCATCTTGAGCACACAGGAAGGCTTGTTGAACACCTCAAGAAAGAGCTGGAAAGCAAGGAAACAGAAATAATATCGCTCAGGGAGCAAATTCTGAAAAAATCCAAGGCAGGCAGCTTAATTGCTTCAGGGGCAGGAGCAGATTTCGGTTACCCGGGCTTTAATTCAACCCAAGCTGAGCTGCTCTTAAGGAATTCTGAAGAGAAAGGCCGCGAGCTTAAAAGGCTCGAAAAAGCCCTTTTTGACGAGCAGAAGCTGAACAAGTCAGTACAGACCAGGCTGAAGGAACAAACGGCGGAGATGGCAAGCCAGATTGAGGGCCTAAAATCGTTCATTATTGAGAAGGAAAAGCTTGCCCAAAGCCTCGAATCAGCATTTGAAAAGAGGATAGCTGCAAAAGAGGAGGAACTGCGCCACATGAAGGGCGTAATCCATGCAAAGCCTGAAACAAAGCTGCACAAGCAGGCAGATGAACTGAAATCAGAGCTGCATATCAAGGAAGAAACAGCCAAGCTGATGGCAGAAGAGGTCGCGAAGGTAAAAGAGCAGTCAGCGCTTCTCAGGAAAAGGCTTGAGGAACGGCAGAGGATATTCTTCGAGAGCGAGAAGGCGTATGAAGAGCTAATTGCCAAACTGAGAGAGCAGCACGAAGCAAGGCTGAAAGCCATAGTCCAGGAATCATCGCAAAAAGAAGCAGCCCTGAAAGTGGCCGTTGAGGAAGAAAGAGTGAAAATGCGGCAGGAAACTGTGCTTATGAAGGAGAAGGAGAAGCAGATTGATGAGACCATTCACGCATTTGCCACAACATCGCAGCAGCTGATAAAGCTGCAGGGCTCTGGCCAGCTTGGAGAGATGACAGCCGGAGTTGAGATTGAAACAATCAATGAAAGAGCAAAACAGCTGGGCGAGCAGGCAAAATACCTCGAGAGCAAGGAAGCAGAACTGAAGGCACTGTTGACAGCAACAGAGGCAAGGATAACCGAGCTGAAATCAAAGGAAGTTGACGTAGAAAGAAAGGAACAGCTTCTTCTGAGGGAGCAGGAAGCCATAGGCAAGGAGCTTGACGTGCTGGCCAGTGCTGGAGTGGAGATTGGCAGGTCAAAGAAATACATCCAGCAAAAGCTTGAACAAATTGGCGGCTTCGAGCAGCCCTCAGCACAATCACAGCAGGCATGGCAGCCCCAACAACCAATGCAGGCGCCAACAGAGATAGCCGGGGAACAGCAGGAACAGCCGTTTTTGTCACAGGCAAAGCAACAAAACCTTTTTGCCGAAAAAGGTTTATCAAAAACCGGGCAACAGCCTTCAATGCAGGAAATGGGACTTGGGTCCAGAGCGGGGGTTGAAGAGGCACAGGAGGAAGAAGGCATTGATGCCCCAAGATTCACGGGAATAACCTCAGAAGCCCCTGGAGCGGCAGCTGGTGAAGTGAAAGATGCTATCGAGGAAAGGGAAGACTTTGCACCTACTGCTGCGGCGTCAATAAAGAAAGCGCCAGCAGCCGCAGCTTCTGCTTCAAGGAAAGTCAAAGCGACTATAACGCCAAAAATTAAAACAGCAGCCGTTGCCAAAGCCCAAAAGCTCCCGAAGAAGCAGAACATGCTAGCAACGGGGAAACTTAAACCGGCCGTTAAAAAAGCCTTGAAACAGAAAAAGCGGCCTTTGCACCAACAACCCAAACAAAAGCTTAAACCTCTTCAGTTTCTAAAAAAAGCAGCCGTTGCAGCAAAAGAAGTGCCAAAAGGGCTAGCGTTGCCAGAAGAGCTTCGCGGCAAAGAAGGCCAAGAGCTGTTTACAGAACTCGGCGGCTACTCTGAGCTTGAGGAAATCAGGTCAATAGTCGAAGTTGGCTTGCAGCACGGCGACTCAATCGAGCAGATAAGGCAGTCACTCACAGTCTCAGGCTACTCCAAAAAGAACATTGAGAAGGCGCTGGGCAGCATCAAGAAATGAGTAGCGTCACAAAACTTCTTTCAAATTAAGCAATTAAGAAAGCAGGTGCTTTACTGCAAGCTTGGTGCTCTTTGAGATCAAGTAATTGTAAGTCAGCTTAAGGTCTACTTTCTTAACGGCATCCTGGTTTGGCGTATTCTGTATGCAGGAAAACGTGCCCTCACCGTTGCTAAGCCTTAAGTCGCCAATGATAAGGCCGTTTTCAGACTTAGAAGCTGTTGAATCTACAGAAATGCCACTGCAGCTTATTCCAGCTATACCCGTATTTACTTGGACAAGCACATGGTTCTCTTTTGCAAACGCGCCCCTCTCGCAATCCGGTGTTGCTGCCGCCTTAAACACGCTGCCAGCCCCCATGTTTTTCACATTAAATGTGAGCAAAACCTTATTCTTCCCGCCAACACTTTCCTTCGCGGCAGTCACGTGCACAGGCGCACCAGAGTTAAAGACCTGTTTCTGGCCAGCTATGTCACACACGCCGGAAACGCGCTTAGTTGCGTCTGACCTTATGCAGAGGTCACTAACAGCTTTCGTCTGGTAAGAATAGCAGACATCGGCCTGTATTGGGAACTCAGCAGAGCCTGCGAGCTCCCTTTGGTAAGCCAGTCCTTCAAACCTCATATCCACTGTAGAGCCAGGTATCTTATTCCCGTCAGGGTCTTTCTTAACTCCACTAATGGGGCCTTTCGGATTGGCCTTTACAAGCGTCACAACCTTACCATCGGGGCTTTTACTATCACTAGTGAGGAAATCGCTGCTAAGAATGCCTCCAATTGTGACAGCTACTTTAGTGTTGTCATCTGTAGATTTGAGCGCGCTGTCGCCAAGGTCCACCTCTCCAACATTCTCCAGCAGCAGGACGATGTCAAAGGTGTTTATGAGTTTATTGGCATTATCTTTCTGCGCATCAGTAACCTCAGGAGGGGGCGAGTTCTCTGCGAACTTTGCAGTCAGGCCCTCTGTGCCGCCTATGAAGGGCGTAGTGGAAGAAACCTGGCCTTTCTGCCCTCCCTGGCAGCCTGCAATCACAACCGCAATTAAGGCTAAAAGCAGAACAAAAACACCCTTTTTCATTTTGGAACGAATCTGAAAAATGTCGTATTTAAATGTTTCTATCAAAAGGTTTAAAAGCCGCCAATTGTAAGTTGACATAAAATGAGAAAAAGGGCGTGGCAGCTTTTCATAGTGGTTGTTCTGCTGCTGTTCTTGCAACTGTTTGATTATTCATTAAACAAGCAGCAGCTTCCAAGCGCTATTCCGATTACAGGCGCTATTACTTCAGATTCTCAAACAGCGACATGTGCAGAAACATCCCCATGCAAGTCACCTACGAGCTGGAAGTGCCAGTCAAACAGCAGATGCTATGATTACAGCGACTGCCTGTTCCAGTGCCCCTATACACCAAGTTCTGAAAAGAAAGAGGAGAAGCAGCCAGAGCAAACATGCACCTGCGGTGACTGGCAGACAATTGGCGGATGCGGCGAGCAGGGCTGTCCCTCAAGCGAAGTGCCCCAGTCAAAGAGCTGCACAGGAGGTTCAGCCTGTAAAACGGAAAACAGGTGTGTGGGGTCAACCCAATGCAAAGCAGACCAGCTTCCAAGCCAGAGATGTGTTGACTATTCCTGCATTAAAGATTCCCAAGGACTTCAATACTGCAGCTACAAATGCACTATTGATGGCAAACGCTACGAGTCTTCTGAATGTGAACAAAAATGTGTTGAGGCGGCAGTGCAATTACCGCAAGGCGTAAACCTCGTTCCAGAGCTTCTAATTAACCCAAGTGAGAGGCTGAAAAGCGGCGATAGCATCGAAGTGACGTTTTACATTAAGAATACCGGAGCAAAAGCCGCAACGCAGTACGACATGAAGGACAAAGGGACAACCCTAAGCAACATCGTTTACTTCTATAAAGGCAAAGAATACGGCCCAGATGCGATAAGCCCAATCTACGCTCCCATTAACATCTTATTTCTCCCAGACAGCACAATAAAGCCCCGGGAAGCCGGGAAGGTGCAGCTGGCAAAGCAGACTGTAAAAATCCCGGAAGACTTCTCAGGAGACATGGTCGTTGCGGCTGTTGTTGATGCCCAATTCTCTTACCCTGAAACGAACGAAAACGACAACCGGCCAACAAGGACACTAAGCGTGAGGGCTCTAACAAAGCCCAACCTTGTAATTTCAGGCTTTGAAACAAGCATAAGAAGCTTTGACGTGCTGCCGGTAGCAATAGGACCTGTATTCGTAACGGTTGAGAACAAGGGGGAAACTCCTGCAACATCAGCGCAGCTTATTGAGAACAGGGTTTCAATATTCAAGGGCGATGCCGAGATTTGCAGGGCAACAGCAAGGGAGCAGATGGTTGAAGGCATAGAGCCTGGAAAACCGCGAAAGTTCGCCTTGTACCCGAGGTTTATAACCGCCGACATGGCTGGGAACCAGTGCAGTGTTGATGATGAGGCAACGAACTACAGGGCTGTTGTAGAGATAGATGCCCCGCAGCTTGGGCCGCAAGGAAACATTCTGGCAGGCGGGCTGATTGCCGAGTCAAACGAGGAAGACAACAAGCAGACATTCACAGTCAAGGCGAGGGAGAAATGCTCCCCTCTTGGAAAGGTGGAAGCAGGCCAGTACTGCGACATTTCAAGCGGCACGTGGCAGAACCAGAAAGACTCTGGCAGGCAGTGCAGCCACAACTTCGAGTGCAAGACAGACCTGTGCCTTGGCAAGGAAAGCAACAGCAAGAAGTGCATAAGCGAAGAGAAGAAAACGAAGATTCTTGAGATTGTAGGCTAAAGACTCATTTTTGGCAGTAAGTCCAGTGGCCATCGATGCATTTCTGTGTCCCTCCCCCGCCGCCAGTGATTGAGCAGCTTCTTACAGCACCCTCCTCGCATTGTATGCCTTTCTCAACCCTTATTGGAACAGGGTTGCTTGTTGAAGTGTAGCCGTAGCTGAGCTCGACCTTTAAAGGCGTTGCGAAGGTGCCGGAGCCGTCCTCGAACTTCTGCTTCGCACCATCCGGGTAAGCACACAGCACAAAGTCGTTGGCAATGTTGCCGGAAAGAACCTTGCTCCTTTCAGAACAAAGCAGCTCCTCATTATTCAACTCCACCTTATCAATAGCTACGACATTTATCTTGTTGCGTATGTCTTCTTGCGGGTCTTGGTTTGTGCAGAACAAGTTAAGGCTGCCCTTGTCTATTATTAAGCCATTCCCAACATTGCCGATGTAGATTTTGAACTTTGGCTTGACGTACCCACCAGACTTCTCTGTCAGGGTTTCTATCTTCTTTACAGCAACAGGAGCCCCTTGGCTTTTAAGCACGATTGGCACATTTGCATCGCACGGTTTCCTCTGCTTCTGGAAGCTATAGCCTGAGGCGTCAATGCAGACATTGGAAGTAAGCTTTGTCTTGTGCTTGTAGCACGCCGTTGCCAATAGCCCTGAGTCAAGGCTTTCAATTTTTTGAACAAATTCCCTCGCCTTTAAGGTCAAGGTAACCCCTTCAAGAGCGCCTGAGGTACTCTGGGAGGACTCCTTGCCGGGCAGCGCTGTTATTATTACGGGTTTGGAGAAGGCGATTTTATCGGAGCCCTTCGCGCCTTCTAACGTAAACGCCCCTTTCGTGTCCCTTACCAATACAATGGCGGCAGGCACGTCGGCAGCGCCTTTGTTGGCAATCAAAAGCACAACATCTAGAGAGCTTCCTGCAGTCACTATGCTCGGAACGCTTTCAGGCGCAAACCCAACAACAAGCCCTTCTGTTCCAGTGTAAAACTCAGGAAGGTCTGAGCCCTTGTCCCTTTTGCCTCCAAGCTGGGCGCAGCCGCTAATCAGAATTCCAGCAACTACTGCTATTAACAGGAATTGCATCCTGAAGCGTATTAGTTTTTCGAGCATTGCCGCCTCCTTTTTACCTAAGCTGCTGTTTTTGGGCTTGTTGTTTCTGTTCCTGAATTGATAACTTCGAAGGTCACCGCACTAGACGGTGAAGTTGAAAATATGAATGAGCCCCTCGCATCAAACCTTGCCCCCGCCGTGTCTCCCCCGCCCAAGAAGCTGTTGTCAAATACCAGCCCGCATTCAAAAGTGATTTTGTCGCCGATAAATCTTAAGTCGCCCTTACCATCCTTTGTCCTGATCTTCCAAGAAGCAACCTCATACACGTTATCATACCCCTGCTTTTTAGTGAAAGAACACGGCTCCCCCTCCAACCTCACCCCTTGCGGCGCTATTACTTCCAGCCATTCTATGCCGGCCAACTCCCCAGGCCATGCACCGCTGTTAGAAACAACAACCACAATCTTTCTTGCATACTCATTACTCACTGGCGCCTTTGTAAGGGCTGGAGGGTCCCACTTTATCGCTGCCGGGCCGTTATTGTATTCTGCCTTGGCAGGGGGAATGTTGCTCAGTTCGCGCTTGACAGCAGGGTCATCCTGTTTTGCAAGAAGAGCCCTGCGCTTGTCATCCCGCATAATGGTCGTTTCGAAATAAGCGGTTTCCTCAACTCGGTATTCGACCTTAAACTTAACGCTATGCTTGGCAATCCCAGGAAAGATGCACACGCCAGTTTGGTCATCCCCATAATAAAGTTCAAACGGCTTCCCGCTGGATGGCTCCCTGCCCGGCGGGTCAATCTTCCCGGTTTTTGTTTCTGTTCCGGATTCTGACGTGTCCTCGCACTTTATCCCTGTCACGCCAATATACCTCTGCTTCAGGTCTAAAGGCAAGGGATTCGGCACTGTCAGAGTTACGCTAGCCGCAGGCACGTCTTTATAAGCCAAATCAAACTTTTGCTGCATATTCGGATTATTAACAAGCTGCAGCCCCATCTTTGGCTCTTCTTTGGCTTTTCCAAAGCCGAATGCTATCTCTGCTTTTTCGTAAACGGACGCAACAGGCGCTTTAAGGAACTCTCCTGAGACAATGCCCCTGATGCTTGCCCCGACATTTGTCTGGAACCTTGCCCAAACGGTTTGAGCAACTTCCTTTTCCTCAGGCGTTAATGAGGAAACTTTTGTGCTATAAGCCTCTGCTATTTGCGGAGCTGAAACAATAAGATAAAAGGCAATCATCACTGCCAGCAGCTTTCTGGCAACCCTGGTGCTTGGCGGGGCTTCGCTTGAAAAGGCGAATATACCAAACCATAGCCATATTGGGAAAAGTATCCTGTTTGTGACAAAGGCAAGAGCAAGCGAGAGATAGTTGACATTCTGGGTTAATTCAAGCAGCCTATCCCTGAATACAGGCAAAGCATAAACATCAACAAAGGCAAATAGAGGAAGGTACTTAAAAAATCCGGGAGTGTTAGCCCTCCAGTAAATGAAAAAGGCAAGTGCGAGGCTTGTAATGCTAAAAGAATTGAGCGCAAACGTCCTTTCCGCCTGCATGAAACTGTAAAGCGACATAAAAAGGACTATGCCTGATGCCGCGACAGGTATTGAAAGGAAACGTCCTGTTACGCCGAAGATGAGAAAAGCCGCTGCCGCAAACCATAAGTGAAGGCTTGCTGTTGCCGCAGCGTTAAATCCGGAAGCCCAGTCCATAAGGTAAAGGAAAGCGGCCCCCCACACGAACCAGCCGTAAACGTTCGTGCCAGCCTCAGGGAAAAAATTTACAAAAAACCCCAGTATCCCCTTCGCCGGTTGTGCGACAAAATTGGCGCCGACATAGCCGCCACCAGCGGCAACGCCTTGCATCATTGGCGCGGCAGCTTTCGCTGCTATGCCGTAAGCAGGAGAGAACTTGCTGCCCACCTTTGCAAGGCCCTGAGCCGCCCTTGCAAGCCACGAGCTTGGAGGCGCCGCTGCCGCCGCTGCTTCAACCACTACTCACACCTCATTTTGTTAATCACTCAGTTACTCTTGGCTGACAGAGTTTTAAACCTTTTCCTTTTTTAGAAATATGGTGTTTTTGATAAACCTTTTTCGCTAAAAAGGTTTAGCTGCACTCCTCTGCCTTCTTGCAGTCAAGAAGAACCTTAAGCTCTATGATGTTGAGCGTGGTTTCAGGCACTACCCTGATGAAGTTGGAGCCCTCAACGAGGAATGAGTCGATGTTCTTTGAGTAGTTTGCAGCCCTTGTGTCAAGCCTTGTTTTCTGGCTGTTTATTTCCAAAGTTGCGGTTTTCCTTTCCTTATCGTCAACAAACCTTATGCTCAACGATGAGTTTATAGTATTGTTTTCAATCCTCCTGAAAACTGTGCTGTTGGCTGTAAAGAAGTAAACAGGGAATATGGGTTCTTTCAGCTTTGTCCTCAGGAGCAGCCTGTCGAGGAGGTATGTCCCTTTCTCTGCAACAAACCTTAGCTCGTTCTTCCCGGCATTAAGGTCATTCGGGTCAATCTGCCACTTCTCAGCGCTGCCGCAGTCAGGCACCTTGGAAGCAAGCAGGTTGCTATTAAGGTATATGGCCAGCTTACCTACGTCTTTTACGTTACAGTCGACAAAGTAGCTCAATGATGCTTCTGACAGCAGGTTGGCTTCTTCCTCGCCAACTATGAAAGTCTGCAGCGCTTCCTTGTTCTCAAGCTTCTCAACAGTGGCTGTTACCCCCACATCCCTCAAATCATAAAAGTTCTTTGTGAATGGCTTCCACCATGGCACCGGCTCTGTGGAGAACTCAAACAGGTTTTCCTCCTCCAGCTCAAGGCTTAGCGGCTCTGTAAAGCTGTCAACCTCGCCAGTGAACAGCTCGTTGTCGTTAAGCCTTATCATGAGGTTGCCCTTGTGGTCATTGACTGTAAAGCTTAGCTTTGCGTTCTCAATCTTGTCCCTAATGGTGAGAATCATGGTTTTCTTCTTGCTGACACCCCTTGACTCCTCGACATATACAGAATCAACAGCTTTCAGGACGGTGTCCTCCTTCTTCGTAAAGAGGTTGAAAGAAGGTATGCTGTGGTCAAACTCCCTTTCCTTAAGCCTGGTCAGCGTGCCGGGCTTCTCGCTGAGCAAGATGGAGCCTGGCAATGCGCCGGGGGGTGTGGCAGTAACTGTAGTTGTTTCCTTTTCAAGAAGCTTCCTCTGCTCACCTTTCGGGAGAAAGAGGATATACATAAGGATAAAGCCTGCAATTACAAAAATAAGAATTGCGGCATTAGCCCCCGAAGGGGGCCCTGACGCAGGCGTCTGGCCCTTTTTCCCGAAACTTCCCATGCACTCTTATCCAGTAGTTAGATATATAAATGTTTTTCCTTTGCATAAGCATGAGTGATAATGCCAAATGAAGATACTTAAGAAGGAACTGAAATATGGGAAGATTGTTGTGCAGGCCCAGAGCCTTGATGACCTGTGGCTTCTGCACCAAACCGTGATGAAGGGCGATGTGGTGGTTGGCAGAACAACGCGCAAGGTCAGGCTTGGCTCTGCAGAGCAGGCGGTAAAGAAGCAGTACGTTCTTTCCTTAGCTGTTGAGGCTGCTGAGTTCAAGGAACAGGCACTCAGGGTGAGCGGAAAAACAATCGAGCCAAAAGAGGACGTGCCAAAAGGGGCGTATCACACAATAGCAATTGAAACTGGAGACGTCTTGACGGTTATCAAGGAAAGGTGGCCGAAATACCAGCTTGACAGGCTAAGTCAGGCAACGCAGCAGCCTCTTAAGCTTCTGATTGTCGTGTTTGACAGGGAAAGCTGCCTTATGGCCAGGCTGAAAGGCGGGGGGTACGAGATAATTACAGAGCTTAAAGGGAAGGTGCGGAAAAAAGACTACGGCACAGCAACAGCCACTAACTTCTACAGGGAAATAACTGCAGTTATCAAGGACTATGACGAGCGAAGCAAGCCGGACAAAATAGTGCTTGCGAGCCCAGCTTTTTGGAAAGAAGAATTGTTGAATGAGCTAAGGACTGATTCAAAGGCCGACTTGCTGAAGCAGAAATTCGTTTTGGCGACGTGCAGCAGCGTGAGCGAGAATGCCGTTGACGAGGTGTTGAAAAGGCCCGAAATGGAGACAGTCCTGGCGACAGCCACTGCAGCGAACGAAATGAAGCTTGTTGACGAAGTAATGGTTGAGATTGCCAAGGACGGCAAGGTCGCTTATGGCGCAAAGGAGGTAGGACAGGCAATTGATGCAGCAGCAGTGGAAAAGCTTCTGATTACAGATGTCCGAGTTTACAATAACAACGATAGCGAATTACTGATGAAAACTGTTGAAGACAAGGGTGGCAAGGCGTTCATAATCAATTCAGAGAATGCTGCAGGCCAGAAACTGGATGCGCTTGGGGGAATGGCGGCAATTTTGAGGTATAAGATTTATTAACACCCTTTTTCCATTTACTTTCTTTTCTTCCTGCCCTTTGTTTCACTGGCAGCGGCTGCAGCTGCTGTCATCTCTGCTTTCTGCAGCCTCGACAAGAACTCACCCCTGTCTATGAGTGCTTTCATCGCAACCACAGCCTTCCTTATATCGTTGAAGTCAGGTATGTGCATGTTGTCTAGGTAGTGCATGCCTTTCCTGCTGAACCTCCCACCCATGAAGCAGCTTATGATTGGCTTGCCAGGAAATTGCTTGTGCGCATCAACGACTGCCTTGGCATCCAGGACAGGGTTCGTCATTGCCTGCAGCGTTTGTATAACGACAAGGCCGTGTATGTACGGCTCTTTCAGCAAGGCGTTTATTGCAAGCTCGTACCTCTCCGGAAGGGCATCGCCCACAATGTCAAGAGGGTTCCTTCTTGAATAGGCAGGATGCATTATCCCGCTTTTTCCAAATGCTTTCAGGACATCCTTTTGCAGCTGCGGGAGATTAACACCAAGCTCCTCGCAATAGTCCGAGCATATAACGCCGCAGCCGCCACCATTGGTAATGACCCCTATGCCGTTGCCTTTGCATACCGGCTGTTCAGCCAAAACCTTCGCAATGTCAAAAAGCTCCTCAACAGTGTCGACGAGCACAGCGCCTGACTGCTTGGCAGCAGCCTCGAATATTTTGGCATCGCCAGCCAATGATGCCGTATGGGTAGCAGCCGCAGCCACCCCTGAACTTGTCCTGCCGCCTTTCAGTATGACAACAGGCTTCTTCGCCACAATCGCTTTAAGCTTTTCAAAGAATTTCCTGCCATTATTGATGCCTTCCAAATAAATTGTGACAGCCTTCGTTTCCTCATCGGCTGCAAGAAAATCAAAGAAGTCATAGCAGTCAAGCATCGCCTTGTTCCCGTAGCTTATTACTACGCTAAAGCCATACCTCGCCTGGATTGACCAGTCAATGACGCTGTCAGCCAATGCCCCTGACTGGCTTACAAAAGCAATGCTGCCCTTCGGGGGCATGCTCGGCGCAAAGCTCGCGTTGAGGCTGTTTTGAGGCCTGATTATGCCGAGGCAGTTCGGACCTAACAGCGGGATTTTCGCATTTTCCAGCTTCTTAGCAATTTTTAACTGCAGCTTCTTCCCTTCCTCGTTGAACTCCCCGAAGCCGGCGCTTATTATAATGGCTGCCTTGACCTTCTTTTTGATGCATTCGTCAACTGACTTGAGCACAAGCTGATGTGGGAGCGCTATTATTGCGAGGTCAACAGGCTCAGGCAACGCAGTTATGGAAGGATGGCATTTTACGCCCAAAATCTCTGTCGCAAAAGGATTAACAGGAAAAATCTTCCCCAAGAAGGGCCTGCAGTACTCGCACCGGTGAACGCAGCCCAGTGTCAGGTTGCGCATTATTGACTGGCCTACAGACTCCCTATCGCGGGATGCGCCAATAAGCGCAATCGATTCCGGATTAAAGAATTGAGAAACCGCCTGTGGCTTCCAGTCATCGGGTTTCCAAATATTTGTGGCGTGGGCTTTTATTTTACTCTTCTTAACATTTTTTTTTAATTTCTTTGTTGTTGCAGCAAAAGTGACCATCCTTACGTCAACAGCAACAACCATTTTTGCAGATTCGCCAACAAACACAGGGTTTATGTCAAGCTCAGATAGTTCGGGATTGCCAGCAATCAAATCAGAAACCGTTACAACCAAATTCACAAGTTTCCGCATCAGTAAGCTGCTTTCCTTTAGCTTGCTTATGCGGCCGTAAACCCTTGTCTCCTTTATCATTTCCTCAGCTTCGGCATTGCTGATTGGGCAAAGGCGCAGCGCGACATCGCCAAGCTCCTCGGCGGCAACGCCACCAGAGCCGAACAGCACCATGCTGCCAAAAGAGGAATCACATTTTGCACCAACAAAGCACTCAATGCCAGAGTCCTCTTTTTGGATTGCAACAACAAGTTTTTTCTCCAGAAGCTCTCTTTTGACGAGGCTGCTGTGGGCCGCCTCAAGGGCCCTGTAGGCTTTTGCGAAGGATTCGGGGCTGTCAGCCTTCAGCACAAGGCCTGCCTTTGCCTTGTGAACAGCGCCTGCACCTGTAGCGGTTGAAACATCCTTGAGAAAAACAGGGAAGCCAGCCTTTGAAGCCGCAACCAGCGCTTCATTCTCGCTGCCAACGATTTCTGTTTCGCAAAAATCAACGCCCGTGCCCCTTAAGATTTCAAGGGCTTTGGAAAAGGCAATCGGCGCTGCCGCTCTTCTTGCCGGTTTCATCCCCTTAAAACCACCCCCTGAATTATTTAAAACTTGTTTAAAACTACCCCATCCGAGAGGCGGGCGAGGGCAAAGCTTAAATATTAGTTATTGATGAATACGCTTTGGTGGGTGTGTGGCTTCATTTACTGCGCCGCAGTAAAAAAGCGTAACATATTAATAGTAGTGTTGTCAATTCACCCCTAGTTAATTGTTGGAGGCGTTCAAATGATTGTCAAAGAAGAGTTCCTCAGTAAGCTACGCACTTATTTCTCGCTTAATCTTTACGAAGTCAAAATCTGGACAGCACTCCTCTCGAGGGGGGTTGCTACCGCCGGTGAGTTGTCAGACATAGCCAACGTGCCCAGGAGCAGGAGTTATGATGTTCTTGAGAGCCTTGAGAAGAAAGGCTTTGTAATCATGAAGTTTGGCAAGCCGATAAAGTACCTTGCAGTTCAGCCCACAGAGGTCGTTGAAAGGGTTAAAAAGCACATGAAGGAGGAATCGGAAAAGAAGATAAAAAGGCTTGACGAGGTAAGGAACACCGAGATAGTTGATGAGCTAAAGATGCTGCACCAGCAGGGGATAGAGCTTGTCGAGCCGGCAGACCTTTCGGGCAGCCTTAAGGGAAGGCACAACCTTTACAACCACCTCGACCTGATGATTAAAAACGCCGAGAAAACAGTGACGCTGATGACGACCTCCCAGGGCTTCCTGAGGAAGATTGAGGGGCTGAAGCCAACAATGGAAAAGGTCAAGAAAAGAGGGGTGAAGATAAGGATAGCCGCCCCGATTACAAAAGAGAACAAGCATGCCCTCGAGCTTATATCAGATGTTGCTGATGTCAGGAACACTGACGCAAAGGGAAGGTTCTGCATAGTCGATGGCAAGGAAATGATGTTCATGGTCATGGACGACAAGGAAGTCCACCCAACATATGACGTAGGCATATGGGTGAACACGCCATTCTTCGCATCAGCCCTTGAAAACCTCTTTGAGGCAGCGTGGAAAAGCATGAAGCCGGCTATCGAGGTTGCGAGAAGGGTGTGACCTTCTTAGAAAGAAGGTCAATCAAGAAACGATGTTCTTCATCATCTGACCTCTATTAGCGAAAAAGGTCAATCAAAAAATATGGAAAGTATAGGCAAAAGCTTTTAACTGCCGCAGGTTTCCTCTTTAAATATGAAAGCTGGCACTGCCAATTTTGGATTTGCTTTTTCTTTTAACTAGGCATATATGACCTGCATGGCAACATTGTCTCAGTGGAAGCCGTGATTGTAGACCATTACGAAGGCGGAAATTCTGCTTTGGCAAAGCAAGGCAGCATGGTGGTAAACTGGGATCCAAGGCAGGAACGCATTCAGGCAAACCAGCTTCAAACAACAGAATTCCACTCATCTATGATGAGTGGGGTTCTGTGTGCTCAAAAACCATATGATTCGTGGAATTCTGAGCGTCAAAAACTACATGCCACCGGTCTCTGACCGGTGGTTTTTGACAAGCCATATGAATTAAGTCTGGAGGACAGAACTGTGGTGGGATTGACAAAGAATGAGCACAAAATGCTTGTGGTGTCAGCCCAACAACCAAACGGCAGCTGGCAGCGCACCACGCCGCCACTATACTGGTAAATCCTGAAAGAAGCCGCAAAACCTTTAAATAAGCACAGCGTGGATGGGTGGATTATGACAACAGAGAAAACAGCAGAGATAGCAGCATCGCTGCACCGCTTGGAAAGGGCAGTGCTGCCCCATATCAGCAAGCTCAGTTCTGTGGAAGACGTAGTGGTGGCAGCAAGGATGCAGGAGGTAGAAGTTCTGCGTGCATTACAATGGCTCCAGAATAAGGGGCTTGCCAAGTTAACTGAGAAGATTGAGGAGATAATCCGGCTTGGCGAAAACGGCAAGAACTACGCGAAATCACTGTTGCCGGAAGCAAGATTCCTGAATTCTATTGCAAACAAACCACAAGCACTGGCTGAAATAAAAAAAGCGGCAAACCTCAGCGATGAGGAGATGGGCGCAAGCATTGGCGCACTAATGAGGATTAAAGCCATAGAACCTGTTGCGGCTGCGGCTGAAAAGACATTTAAAATAACTGAAAGCGGAAGGCAGATTGCAAAATCAGGGCTTAGAGCACAACGATTCCTTTCCGGTCAAAATTTCCCGGTTGGCATCAATAACCTGTCAGGCGAGGAAAAGAACATTGTTACCGAGCTGAAAAAAAGGAAAGACGTAATAAAAGAAGATGTTGTAAAGAAAAGAACAGCATTCCTGACCGAGCTCGGAAAAGAAGTCCTGAAAAAAGCAGCCTCAGCAGCCGAGACGGTTGACAGGCTCACCCCGGAAATGCTGATTACTGGCAGGTGGAAGGAAGCAGCGTTCAGGAGCTATGACCTTACTGCCCCTGTGCCAAGGGTATTCTTCGGGAAACTGCAGCCATACAGGGAGTTCCTTGAAGAGGTAAGGGAAAAGTTCGTTTCAATGGGCTTTGAGGAAATGACTGGCCCAATAGTTGAAAGCGAGTTCTGGAACATGGATGCCCTGTTCATGCCCCAGTTCCACTCGGCAAGGGATATTCACGACGTTTACTACGTTAAAGAGCCGAAATACGCAACAGACTTGCCGCGGCAGTTGGTAAAAAAAGTAAAGGCCGCCCATGAAAACGGCTTTGGCACAGGAAGCAAGGGGTGGAGGTATGAGTTCAGCGAGGAGAAAACAGCTAGGCTCATAATGAGAAGCCAGACAACGGCCTGCAGCTCAAGGAAACTGGCTTCTACAGACCTGAAAATACCGGGGAAGTACTTTGCAATAGGCAGGTGCTTCAGGTACGATGTGATAGATACCAAGCACCTTGCGGACTTCAACCAGGTTGAAGGTATAGTTGTTGAGGAAAACCTAAGCCTGAGACACCTCATTGGCCTGCTCAAGCTCTTCGCAAAGGAATTCTGCAATACAGACAAAGTCAAAGTCGTGCCATCATACTTTCCATTCACAGAGCCTTCAGCATCCCTTTATGCAAAGCATCCGGAGCTTGGATGGATGGAGCTGGGCGGGGCCGGGATTTTCAGGCCTGAAATGGTCAAGCCACTCGTAGGAAGCCATATGCAAATCGGACGAAGTCCGATTCAGCATCGGCAGCAGCCGATGCGTATCGACCCGAGGTCGATAGCACATTCCGCTTCCAGCGGAATTGTTCCCGTAATAGCGTGGGGGATTGGCATAGATAGAGTGGCAATGTTCAAGCTCGGGCTAAACGATATCCGGGAGCTGTTTAGCCATGACCTCAACTTTTTGAGGAACGCAAAGGTAGTCTAAAATGCCAACAATCACGTTTTCATTCAAGGACTTCCAGCAGCTGCTGGGAAAGAAGCTGACAGTGCCAGAATTTGAGGACCTGCTTGTCCTTTACGCAAAAGCAGAAGTTGAAAAGTATGACAAGGCATCCGATGAAGTCACATTAAAGCTCGACGACACTAACCTTCCCTATCTTTGGTGCCCTGAGGGGCTGGCCAGGTTCTTCAGGGGAATGCTGGGTATTTCTAAGGGAATGCAAAAGTTCAAGGCAAAAAGCAGCGGCTATAAGGTAACTGTTGAGGATTCTGTAAAAGCTGTAAGGCCATTCATCACCGCCTTCGTCGCAAAAGGGAGGAAGATTGACGATTACCTGCTAAAGCAGCTTATCCAAATACAGGAAAAGTTCTGCGAAAGCTACGGCAGAAGAAGGCAAAAAACATCAATAGGCCTGTACGCATACGGCAAGATAAGCTTCCCTGTGCATTACAGGGCGGTAGAGCCAAGCTCTGCAAAATTTGTCCCGCTTGGCTTTGACCACCCAATGGATTTGAACCAGGTACTCAAGATGCATCCCAAAGGCCAGCAGTATGCTTGGATACTAAAAGGCGCTTCGAAATACCCCCTCCTGCAAGATAACAAGGGAGAAATCCTCAGCTTCCCGCCAATAATAAACTCAAGCACAACCGGAAGGCTCAAAACTGGCGACAGCGAGCTGCTCTTCGAGGCAACAGGCACAGACGAGGAATCGGTCAGCCTTGCGGCAAGCATCTTCGCCCACAACCTTGCGGAAAGAGGCTTCGAAATATTTTCGGCAACCATTTCGTACAAAGCGAAATCGGAAACCACCCCCTCGGGAAAGACATTGAAAATAAGCATAACGCCCGAATTCATTGAGAAAGTAACCGGCCTCAAGCTAAGCGCAGCCGAAGCCAGGCAACTGCTTGCCAAGGCAGGCTACGAATGTGCAGGCAACCAGGCCATTGTGCCGGATTACCGGGCCGACATAATGCATTCTGTTGATGTTGCTGAGGATGTTGCGATAGCGTTTGGCTACGATAACATAAAGGACGAGCCGCTAAAAAGCTACACGATAGGAATGCCCCTTGCTGCGGTGCAAAAGGTAAACAATCTCAGGAAAGCTGTAGTTGCAATGGGCTTTCAGGAGATATTCAGCCACATACTCACCGATAAGAGCTCACTGATTGGAAGTGCCGAGATTATTGAACTGGAAAATTACATGTCAGAGACGTATTCAGCCGTGAGAAACTCATTGCTGCCGCAACTGCTTGACGTGCTTTCAAGGAACAAGCACACAGACTACCCGCAGAAGGTGTTTGAAGAAGGGACTGTTTCAGCACGCAATGGCAGCAAAATAATGGAATGGCACTCACTCGCACTGGTTTCTGCCCATTCAAAGGCAGACTTTACCGAGCAAAAGCAGCACCTCTCGGCAATTCTCGGCTCATTAGGAGCCCAGTTCGCAATCAAGCCGACAGAGCACGCTGCTTTCATAAAAGGAAGGGCAGGCAGCATTATAGTTGATAATGAGACTATCGGCGTTATTGGGGAAATCAGCCCGGCAGTCCTAAGCAAGTTTGGAATCGAGATGCCTGCAACGGCACTTGAGCTGAACCTGAACTTACTGTTCCAGCAATAAATCAATAGATTTTAAGCCACTTTCTAAGCAGCATTGAGGCTATAATTGAAAATATGATGTAAGTCGCAAGCCAGCCGGGCTTCCACCCAAGCAATGCGACTTCTCCAAATGGCTGCAGCGGCTTCAGGCCTATGACAACCCTTTCAACCCTGCTATCCTTCTTTATGCCCTTTGACTTTGCAAGGATTGGGCTTTCGTACCCGAACTTGTCCGTCACAATAACGTTCTGCGCGTAAAGCTCATCCCCGAAGCTGTAGCTCAGCCTGTAGGCGCCTTCATTTTCCCCTTTCAATCTCCATATGGCCTTTCCATCTTTTATCTCCTGAACAGGTTCCGTAAGTATGTTCAGGCCTTCTGTACCTTCTGTTGCTGCAATTGTAATGTTTCCTTCTGTTCCTGGAACAAAATAAGCCGTTGCCGTGAACTCCTCCCCAGGCATCAGCGGGCTGTATGCCAAATGTGCCTGCATCCATCCGAAAAGCAGAAACAAGGGTATTATTGTTACAATCATGGACTTCCATGAGGAATTCATCTGCTGCATGGACTTCTTCATCATCTCCTTCTGAAGCTGCGCAGCCCTTCCAGGCTCTTTTGTTGAGCGAATCTCAGCCTGCATGCTTTTAACTTCGTCCTTTATTCCCTTCATCAGCTTCTGGTTTGTCGTGTACTTGTAAATCACTGTCGTAACTACTGATACGGCTATCGAAATTACAAGTATGGCTGCAAGAGGGGGCAGGTTCAGGATAATATTCAAAAAATCAAGCAAACCCATTTTTTAGTCACCCATTTTACAATTCAGCTACTGTATGAATTTCCTCAGCATCGGATTCATGTCCACAGCGTGCTGCTGGGCAATCTCCTCATAAAGCTTGTAGACAATCATGACTGTCAGGAGCAGGCCGGTTCCTGAGGTGAGCGCCCCCATCACGTCCGCGAAGGCGGCGAGAAAGCCAACAGTTATCGCCCCCATCACTGTCAGGGCAGGTATGTATCTGTCAAGGAGGCTCTCGACAACCCTCTCATCCCTCCTGAAACCCGGAATCTGCAAGCCAGAGGACATTATCTGCTTTGCCTGGCTTCTTGCGTCCATTCCTGCTGTCTTTACCCAGAACAGTGAGAAAAGTATGGACCCTGCTATCATCACAAGCGTGAAAAACAGGGCTCGAGGAATAATCTCTGCAACAACAATGTTCCCTGTTGCCAGGTTATTGACAATGTTAACCGGGCTTATCAGCGAAACAAAGCCCGTAGACCCGCCGCCAGGGTCGTATGTTCCCAGGAAGGTAAAACCCTTGCTTTGCATAAGCCTGGCCCAGAGCTGTATGTTTGCCATCAGCGCAGCAGTAAGTATGACTGGGATGTTGCTTGTATATATGAATGCCAGTGGCCAGCGTATGCCATGGCCCCTTATCCTGCCAAACGAAAGTGGAAGCTCGACCTTCATTGACTGGGCATAAACTGCTATTATGAAAACCAGAAGCGTTGTGCCTATGACAAGCAGGTTTGCCAAAACCTCGCCAAAATCGCCCTGGACGAAAAAATAAAACATCGCCAGCAGCGCGCCAACCGGGGCTTCCCCAGAAGCAAATGCCAGGCCCCCTGACGAGCTTAACGGGCTGAGCAGCCTTATAATAATCTCCTTTGAGACGCCAGCGGCTATGAACAGGCTCACGCCTGAGCCAAAGCCCCACTTGCTTACAACTTCATCCATGAGAAGTATAAGAAGCCCGCCTATGATGAGCTGAAGCACAAGGGAAAGGCTGCTGCCGTCAGGACCCGGGGCCAAGCCGCCTGTGTAGACGTACACCGCAGCTTCAAAAACAACGAATGCCATTGCCAAGGCTTTCTGGACGCCCTGGAAAAGCCTCTTGCCATCGGGGGTTGTGAGGTCAAACTTGAAAACGCCAGAGCCGTTAAGAAGCTGCAGCAAAATAGAAGCAGTAACTATCGGGCCAATGCCCAGCGATATGATTGAGCCGAATTCCGCCCCAAGTATGATTGACAGGAACTGGAACTGGGCCAAGGAATTTTCCCCAAGACCAAGAAGCGGTATCAGGCCCAACGCGAAAAAAAGCAGGAGGACTATACCTGTCCACTTTAGCTTTTCCTTGAATGGCAGCCTGCGCTCGGCAGGGCCTGCCACTTCAGGCAGATTGAGCAGAATGTCCTTGAAACCCATTTATTTTCCCTCACGCTTCCCTTGCTCATTTACGATGACCTGCCCGCCGGCAGCCTTCACAGCTTCGGCAGCGCTGGCAGAGGCATAATTTGCGGTTATCACAAGCTTCTTCGTAACCTTTCCTTTCCCAAGGAGCTTGCCAAAACCCAGTTCACCTATGTCAATGATATAAGCGCCATTATCCTGCGTGGCAACTTTCCGGGCAGCAAGCCTTTCAGCATTCTCGTCAATGAAACCCACGTTAACAGATACAGGGCCCCTTTTGCTTCCTTTGCGGACAAAGCCGTGCTTGCCGAAATACTCTTCTGCCCAGATTGACGGCTTTATAGCGTCAGACCTTTTCCCGGTTCCGGCCATGCCCTTCCCGCCGCGGTTGCCTGATCCCCTATGCTTCTTCTTGCTCCCCCAACCGTGCGTATGGCTGCCGCGCTGCTTCGTGTCCTTCTTTCGCTTGTTTACCGTCATGGCTTTTCACCAAAAGCATATCCCTTTAAATCATCCTCTTTATCAAATCGTTAATCTTTTCTCCCCTGCTTCCAAGCGCACCGGATTTTGAAAAGGCTGCCTTAATGCCCCTCCTTCCCAGGCCGCCCTTCGGAGGGCCGAGCCTGAAATACCGCTTGTATATTTTGCCATTAAAGCCGGCAGTTTTCCCGTTAGCATTGGCACCACTGCTTGCTGCACTTTCACCGCGCTTTTCCACCAGCAGCCTCAATGTTTCAGCGTCAATCTGCCCCCACGTAACATAGTCCTTTGCCTTCCTGAGCATTCCCAAAATAACAGGGCTTTCACCAACTATCACGCAATTATTTATGCGCTGCAGGTTGAGGTGGGTGAGCGTGTCCTCAACATCCGCCCTTATGCCTGTCCTTCCCCTGAGCCGTATTACAGCAAACTGCTTCCCACTTTTCATATTTGCATCACTTGCCTTCACTCGCTCTTGTTGCTTCACTTTTCTGTCACTCCCTCTTTGATGCCCAGGCTTTCAGCGTTCCCTGCCTGCACCTTTCGCTCTCCGAGCTTTTTCAGGGCTTCAAAACAGGCTGATGCAAGATTAATCGTAGTTCTCGTCTGCCCAAATGTCTTGCTCCACACGTCCTTTATTCCGGCAAGGGTTAAAACCTTCCTGCACTCCCCAGCCACTCTCAGCCCAGCGCCTTTTGGAGCCGACATAAGCTCTATAATGACCGAACCGCACTTGCCCTTGGCATTAAATGGTATGGTGTGAGGGGTTTTGCAGCCGCATTGCCAGCTTCCGCAGCCCCGCCTTATCTTTATGATGTTAAGCTTTGCATTCCTGAGCGCTTTTTCCCTTGATAAGACTGTTTCCTTGGACTTTCCGTAGCCAATCCCAACATAGCCGTTCTTGTTGCCAACAACGGCCATTGTCCCAAAGCTTGGCTTGTTGCCCTCTGCTGTTTTCTTCTGCGTCTGCTTGAAGGCCCTTCTTTGCCCCCCGCCGAACTTGCCCTTTGACTGGCCAATCAGCAGCAAATCGCTGCCTAGGTCTGGGAGCAGTGCATCAACAATCTCAGCTTCCAGTATTCTCTGGCCGGAATCAAGTATCTGGTCGATAGAGATTATCTCACCACCCTTGACTTTCCTGCCCAGCTCAGTCTTTGGGGCCCACGAGTCAAGGGCGGTTTTCTTCAGCTCCTGTTTTGCAGCAAGCTTTCGCTCTTCCAAAACCCCCGCTGCCTTAACAGCTTTATCAGGCTCTGCCATCTTTTTCACTCCTATCAACTTTTTCACCTATCCCATCCACCCATTGCCCGCCTGCTATCCGGGCCTTAAGCTTCTCGAAGTCGTCTGCAATCCTTACTGCAGCAGGACCGGCTTTTGAAAACTGGCCATGCTTCGCATTCTTCGCGTAACTGGCTATGAGAGAGCCTGAAATCGCATCAGCTTTCGGCACAATCTCATTAGCCACCGACAGTTCCAATCCGGCATCCTTCGCGCCTTTTATTGCAGCAAAGATCTTCCCGCCTTTGGTTATGCTTTGCACGCCAGTGTCAGGCACAGCCTGCCTTATTTTTGCGGCAAGCGCCATTTTGCCGATGAGCAGGCCTGCAAGGTAAGCTGCAGGGATATTTTTGTAGCTGTGCTTCCAGCCAAGCCTCTCCAGCATATCGGACGTTATCGTCAGCCTCACCTTGTCGCCTGCCGCGTCAAAATCAACCACCTGGAGGATAACCATCGTCAGAGTTTTCCTCACAACAAGCCTTGGCAGGCCTGACTTGAGAAGGGCAAGCCTTTTCCTGTAGTTCGTCCTTCCGGAAAGCTTCCTTGCAAACGGCACAGCAATCACGCTTTTCATGCGTTACCACCAACGGGATTTTCCGGTTTATTTTTCTGCTGTTGCTGCATCTGCGGCTGCGATGCCGGCTTTGCCTTCAAAATCCCCTTTTCCGCAAGGTAAAGCTCCATGTGCCGCCTGCTCCTGAAAAACCCGCCCTTGATTTTCCTATACAGCTCTGAAAATTCCCCGCCGCTAATCCTGTCCTCTGCCCTGAAGCGCTTCAGATAGCTTCTCAGCAGCCTCACCTTATTAACCCAAACGGTCTTTCTCACTGTTCTGGCGCCGGCGGCGCCTTTCCTGCTGCCGTAGCCCTTCCTCCTATTCTTCCTTTTCTGCTTCTGCGCGAACCTGGTTCTCGCACCGGATATGCCCCTAACCGGAAGCTTTCTTATAGCGCCCTGGTCTATAAGCGCCCTCAAGTCAGATTTTGTGATAGCCTCCTTTATCTCGGCTAGCCGCCCTGTATCAAAAACTACCCTGCCCTTTGAGCACCCAAGGATTCCAGCTGCCAGCCGTTTCTGAACACCAAGCATCATTTTCAATCACACCAGTCATTCATAAATCACAAGTTCACTTTGCCTTAGTCAGTATCTTGTCCTTCTCTGCCTTCTCGGCTTTTTTCTTATCTTCATCACTCAGCTTTGCCTCAATGTCCTCATATTTACTCTTCACTTTGGCTTCTTCAGTTGCTGAAGCTGCCGGCGCAGGTGATGTAGCGGGCTGCTTCTTTGTTTCGCCTTTTACTTTTCTTTTCTGCATAAGCTCGCTTCTTCTTTTCTTTCTTAAGCTGATTAATTCTGCCGTTTTTTTGGCAAATTCGCCAGCGTTAACATTCAGCAGCGCGAGCTTTCTTCCAGATGCGGCCTTGATAATCTCTGCCTTCTTTCTCATCCCGACCGAGGCTGAAACAATGACGCAAGCGCCCTCTTTCACGCCTGCGATGTCGCCAAGGTTTCTGGCAACAACAGGGAAAAAACCCTCGGCTGTCGCGCCCCTCACTTCCCTAGGGGAGCCATAGCCTGGCTCAATGTATTTCGGGTTGCCTTTCCTTCTCTCCCGCATCTTTGACTGCAGCCCCTTGGGCCTCTTCCACCTACCGGCAAACCTTTTCTTCGGGTCATTGGAGTTCTGAATCTTGAAATTAGGCTTTCTGGCCTTCATGGCCTTTCTCAACCCAAGCATCTTTTCGTTTATCATTTTTTGATTGACCTTCTAGAAGGTCACTTAATCTCCTTCCCATCCTTGACAGTGATGTAAACGCCATCGCCAAAGACCCTTGTGTCGAAGCCGGCCCTTTTCGTGATTTGCTCAATTGCCGCTGCTGTCTGGCCCGCAGCATCCTTGTCTGCCGAGTTAACAACGACCTCGCTGCCCTCAACCTTCACGCTCACACCATCTGGCAGCACAAGCTTTCTCGGGGTTTTTTCGCCTAGGAAATTCTTTACCAGCAGCTGGCTTCCTGACACAACCACTGTTACCGGAAAATGAGTGAAGCAAACCTTGAGCCTGTAAACATGGCCTTCTGTAGCGCCCTTAACCATGTTGGCGATATGCGCCCTCAGGCTGCCTATTATCTTCTTCTCCTTCTTGCTGCTGTTTGCCGACAAAACAGATACCTTATCGCCCTCAACAACAACCGCAACATTCTGTCCTTTAATGTTCCTGGACACTTCTCCTTTTTGGCCCTTTAGGGTGAGGACTGAACCAGTGAGCGAGGCTGTTACGCCTTCCGGAAGGGTTATTTCTTCCTTCATGCCCTTTTCATCGCCTGCGTGCTTCATGTCCTTTGCCATTTTATCGCCGTTTTAGTCTGTGCTAATGTTTGTGCTTTGTGCTTTCTGCTAGCTAATAGCAGTAAGCGAGCAGCCTGCCTCCAATGCCCTTCGCCTTCGCATCTGTGTGGGTCATAATCCCGTTTGGGGTGCTCATTATCAGTATTCCGAAGTCCTTGGCGGGAAGGAACCGTTTTTCAAACCTCTCATAGCCTTCAACCTTTACCGAAAACCTCGGTTTGGTAGCCCCGCACTTGTTAATCGCGCCAATGAGGTTTATTTCCACAACATCGCCCTTGCCATCCTCTATTACCTTGAAACTGCCAATGTACAGCTTTGAATTCAATATCTCCAAAACCCTTGTTATGAGCCTGGATGAGGGCTTCACCATGCACTGCTTCATTACTCTCTGCTCGGCATTGTTTATGACTGATAAAACATTGGACAACGGATCGTTCAGCATTTTTTACCACTCTCCCTTCTAGCTGTATTTCTTGAAACCGATGTTTGTCGCGATTTCCCTGAAGCACTTCCTGCACAGGTTAAGCCCGTATTTCTCTATAAAGCCGCGAGTGTTGCCGCAGCGCAGGCACTGCTTTATGCCCTTCCCGAACTTCCTATCCTTGGGCTTATTGAACTTGAGGTACCTCTGCAAAATCACAGGCTTCGCTTTCAATTGTGCAAACATTTTCTTGTAGCTGCTTACAGTCATCCCTACACCACCGCAACGCCAAACTTCTCCTTCACAAAGCTGATGGCTTCTTTCTTAGCCACCCTGTGCCTTGGAGGTATCTTTCTTTTCATGAGCTTCCTCCTCTTTATCCTGAAGCCAGGGCGTTCAAGTGTTACGCATGTTTCAAGGCCCATGACGCCTATTGCAGGGTCGTAATTGACGCCTGGTATGTCTATATACTCCGGAATTCCAAAGGCAACATTGCCTTCCGCATCAAACTGGCTCTCGGCAAGCTTGTTGTCCTTTGCCTTGAGGAGCCTTTTCAAAAGCTCCACAGCTGCAGCCTTTCTCAATGTGAGCTTGCATCCTATTGGAAGGCCTGGTCTCAGCCCCCACGAGGGGATGCGCTTGTTCGTGAAGGTCTTTACGGGAGCGATGCCTGTAATGGCCTTAAGCAGCTTTAGCCCCTTCTCGAGCTTCTCTGTGCTTTTGCCAGCGCCAACATTGAGCGTTACCTTTGTAACCCTAAGCTGCCGCATAGCGTTCTCCTTGTTCCCCTGTTTTGCCACAATAGCCTGTTCCATCGCCATTTTCCCCAAACACTTTCACTCATACTTACGCTTCTTCGCTTCGCACCTGTCAGGCTGCCGTATTTATCAGCGGCTTCGCCTTTCCAGTTACGAACACGAACCTCTTGGCCACGTCAGCAACCTCGTCGCCAATCCTAACCGTTACCATGTTTCCTGATACGTGCTCAACCACGCCCGAGCGCCCGACGTTGCTACCGCCTACAATGTAGGCATGGCAGCCATCTTCAAGCCTGACATGCTGTGCCACATCGTTTTTCGGAAGCCCAAGCACAAGCGTATCACCAACCGAATGTGATGCTGCACCAATGCAGCTTCTTCCATCGTGAAGCGAGAGCTGCAGCCTGCCCTTTTTGACAGCCCTCTTGCCCACCACTTTGCACAGCTTGACAGGCGATTCGCTCTCACTCATCGGCACAAGCCTCAGGATGCCATTCCTGTCGAGCAGCACCCTGTAAGACCTGCCAAGGTCGCTTATGCCCACCACATCCATCAGGCCAATCATGAATTTTTCATCCTTCCACCTTTTCCCGTTCACAAGGATGCTCTTTGTGTTCAGCACGAGCTTCCCTTCCTTCCTCGTCTTGACAAGGCCAAGGACGTCCTTTAACGCCGTTATGAGCGGCATGCCCATTTCCAGGCTGAACGACCCTCTCGGCCTTGCTATGAACTTGCCTTCCTTCCTGCCAACCGGCCAGGAAGCGGGTGCAGAGATTCTTTTCAAGTGATTCTTTGCCATGCAATCATCCCTTCCTCTGTTCTTGCCTTCGTTCCTGTTTTCTTGTTATGCTTGCTATCCTTCGCTTGTCCTCAATGTTCAATTCCGTGAGCAAAAGATTTGATGGCTTAAGCGGTGAAAACGATTTGGTGCCGTCCTTCCTGATGCGTTCAGCACCGTCTACTGACACATTGCCCTTCTTCAGGCTTACAGCGTTAACCTTTCCAGACAACCCCTTGAATTCCCCTCTGGCAACCCTTACGCTGTCACCTTCCCTCAGCGAAACTGTCTTTGTGCCGTATTTTCCGGCGAGGTCCTTTGCAAGAGGTGCCGCAAGCAAAGCCCTCTTGATGTGCAGGGGAGAGTTCATTCTGAACTTTCTCTGCTTTGATACCTTCCTGCTCGATTTCCACGACATTGAAAAAAGCTTCATAGTGTTCCCTCAAACTATTACTGTTGCAAGCTTTGCCACCATGGGCCACCGCTCGGCAATCTCCTTCGGTATGGCGCCCTTAACCAATGTGCCTTTTGGGCTGCCCTTGTCATCCTTGAGCACAACAGCTGCGTTGTCCTCAAACCTTATCCGCTCTCCAGACGGCCTCCTGAACTCCTTGCGCTGCCTCACGATAACGGCAAAAACAACCTGCTTTCTCATCTCGGGAGTGCCTTTCCTCACGGAGGCCATCACGAGGCTGCCCACCCCGCAGGATGGCTTCCTCTCCGCAACCGTCTTTAACCCCATTACAGTCATTATCCTGAGCAGCTTTGCTCCTGAATTATCGCACGTTTCCACATAGCTGCCGTGGTTCAACGCCCTGGTTATCCTGGACTTTACCGCTTGCATGTTGAATTCACCATAACTTCCATTACAGCTTCTTCGTTATTACGAAATGCTTTGTCTTGCTCAACGGCCTGCATTCAAAAACCTCAACCTTGTCTCCTTCCTTTGCAGAGATGCATTCCGGATTATGGACTTTTATGCTGGAAAGCCTTCTTTCATAACGCTCATATTTCCTCATGAACCGGGTCCTTTCTATCACAATGTTGGCGGTTCCCCTCATCCTTGCAGACGTAATAACGCCAGTGAAATGCCTTCCGTGAAGCCTCAACCTTCCATGAATGGGGCAATTGCCATCCGTACATGCGGCATCCTGCTTTTGAGTGCCGCTCACGCCCTCAATGTCGCCTGCTGGCGACGAGCCAGCATCGGTATCGACCGATGCATATCGACCAATGGCCGATATTCGCCTCTCCGGCGAAGTATCAACCCTGCTATCTGCCTTTGCCGCATTTGAGTTTTCTTCCTTTGTTCTCTTTGCCAAACCAGTTCACCTATAAATTCACCTATCGGATTTCTATCGTGCCAGGGGCAAAGCCCATCCTTATCAGCGAGTCCTTTGCTTTTTGCCTGTGGTCGCCCTGAAGCTCAATCATTCCTTTCTTGACAGTTCCTCCGCATGCGAGGTCTGATTTGAGTTTCTTGGCAACGTCCTTAAGGTCTATCGATTTTTCCTCCAAGCCCTCCACTATCGTGCTGAACTTGTCGAATTTTTTCTTGACAAGGTAAACCCGTATGCGCTGGCTTTCCTTCGCTATTGTTTCGCAAACACATATGGGTTTGGGCAATCCGCACTTCGGGCACGTTTCGCTCATACCTCTGTTTTCACCTTCCTCTCATTTAATATCGTGAGCGCCCTCGCTATCGACCGCTTGATGCTGCGGCTCAAGCCCGGGCTTTTCGGCACAGTGCCTACAGCAACCTGTGTGTTGAACTTCATCAGCTCTTTCCTGAGGTCAGCGACCTTTGACCTTAATGCCTCGTCGCTCAGGGCCCTTAGATCATTCACTGGCTTCATCTTTCCCTTCAACCTCTACTTTCTCGCCCGGCTTTTCCTTGCTTCCTTCCTTACTCCCGGCAGTCTCATGCTTCTCGCCTTTCTTATCGCCGTTTTCCCCATCAAGGGATTTCCCTGATTTTGATTTAGAAGCTGCAACACCCGATTTCCCTTTTCTTGGAGATTTTGCTTTTACTTCCTTCCCCTTGCCAGCCTTGCCAGCTTCGCCAGCTTCCGCTTCCTTTGCACCCCCTTTTGCACCTTCAACTGCTACCTCAACATGCCCAGCTTCCTGTTTCTCGCCCTTAGCACCCTTACTGGCGCCTTCTGCCCCTGTTGCTGCCGCAGCCTCGCCGGATTCTGCAGCAGCATTTCCAGATTCTGCACTTGCAACAGGCTGCTCCTGCTTTGCCTCTTCGATAAGCCTTATCTCATCAGGCATGACAATGCCCGGTGGCATTATCTTCACCTGTATCCCTATGACCCCAGGCTTCAGCTGGGCGCTAAATATCGACTTGTTAACAAAAGAGACAGCAGCATCGCCGCATTTCCTCAGATAACCTCCGGCAACCCTCCATCTCTTTGCCCTTGCGCCAGGGAGCTTTCCGGAAAGCCTTAGCTCAACCCCGACAGCCCCGGCAGCCAGGACATCCTCCAGTGCCTTGTGCATTATCCCCTTAAAGCGGTTGGAGCCAAACCTTTCAAGTTCCGAAGCAATCCTCTCAGCCACAATCCTCGCATCGAAAAGCGGGTTGCTAACTTCGGAAATCTCAACCTGCGGGTTTTCAAGGCCGAACTTTTTCTTCAGGACCTCAGTAAGCTTTGATATCGTCTGGCCCTTCCTGCCGACAATAAGGCCTGGCCTTGAGGTAAAGATTACGACCTTCTCGCCCAGAGGAGTACGCTGGAGCTTCGTATGGCTGTGACCTGCATTTTTAAGCGTCTCCGACACAAATTCCTGTATCTGGAATTCCTTCTTCTTCTGCTCCACAAACTCGCGCTCAATCATTTTGCCCCACTCGTTTTCTGTGCACCAGCTGCCTTTGCTTCACTATTCGCCGCAGCAGGTTTTTTCGCTTTCCCCTTAGTCAGTTCAGTTTTCTTCGTGGCCTGCGTGGCCTGTGCCGCTTTCTTTTCCGCCTCTGTCACAATAACCTCGATATGGGTGCGCTTCATCCTTCTCCTGCGCTGCCTCCCGAAATGCCAGGCCTGTGCCCCTTTCTTGGCAAGGATGCTGTTAACCACGAGATTTGCCGAGTCAAGCCCCTTGTTTTTGGCGTTGGCCTGTGCCTGCCTTAGCAGCTTGATAACCTCAAAGCAGGCTTTTTTCGGGTACCTTCCCGGGCCCATGCCCGGCTTGTGGCCTGTGCCGCCCTTTGCATACCTCCTGAAAGGGATTGCAACACTCTCATCCAGCACTCTTTCAAGGAGGCTTATGGCCTTTGGCAGCTCCTTCCCCCTGATAAAGCTGCACAGCTCCACAGACTTCTTCATGGAGATTGGAAGGGCAATGCCAAGCGCCCTCGCCATTCTCTTTTCGTCATAAGCCGTAGCGTATTTCATTTTCAAACCAACTTACTTTACCGACAGCGCAGCGCTTGCCCTTGTTGCCCCTATGCCTGGCGCGCTGTGCACAACCTTCTTCCTAGTCTGGACAAACTCGCCAAGATAGTGGCCAAGCATCTCGGCCATCACCATAACCTGAACCCATTCCTTTCCATTGTGAATTTTTACAGACTTGCCGACAAGCTCTGGAATGATTATCATATCCCTGCAGTGCGTCTTGACATTTGTCTTTGTCCTTGCGTCTTCAAGGAGTTTCTTGTTCTGCTCGTTAAGCCCCCTAAGCAGCGTCCTTCGCTGCCTTGACGGCAGGAGCACTGCAAACTCCTTGAGGCTCATGCCCTTCAACTCGGCAATGCTCTTGCCCCGGTAAATGAATTCCTTCCTAACCATTCCACGCACCTTCTGTTATTGAATTGATGATCAATTACTTTACAGCTTCGTCCTTCCCGTCCTCTTCGGTCTCAAATGGCCGACCTTCGCCCCCGAAGAGGCAAACCTCTTGGCAATAGTCGGCTTGTTCTTCTTCGAGCTTCTCGAACCACCGTGAGGGTGGGCAACGGCGTTCATAGCCTGGCCTTTCACCTGAGGCCAGAACTTGTTGCGCGCCATTTTCTTGAACATGTTGTTGCCAGCCTTCAGCAAGGGCTTTTCCGTCCTTCCCGCTCCAGCAACAACGCCAATAGTCACCCTGCACCAAGGGTTAAACGCCTTTGTTTTCTTTGAAGGCAGCAGCACAACCACTTCCTTGTCTGACTTTGCTATAACCTTGGCTGAAAGCCCTGTGCTTCTTACGAACTTCCCGCCATCGCCTGGAGAGCTTTCTATGTTATAAACCAGGGTTCCCTCGGGCACCTGCAGCAATGGCAGAGTGTTCCCGCTTGCGATGCCTGCCGCAAACCCTGCTTCAAGCATGTCACCAACCCTTATTCCTTCCGGCGCGATGACGAGCGCTTCCTGGCTGTCATCATACCTGACCCTTGCTATCGGGGCGTAATGGCCTGAGCTGTGCTCAACTGAAACAACAGTCCCTGCCACCTTCGCGCCTTTCTCAGCTTCTGTAAAATTCCTGTGCTTTACCTCGCCGATGTACCTGAAACTGGGAGCCCGGAACCTTATCGTTCCCTTACCGCGCCTCTGCTGAATCAGGTTCTTTCCCATATGACCCTTTTGCGAAAAGGTTCAATCCAAAACCTTCACACCCTCCATTACATCATTCCCAACTGGGTTGCAATATCAATGGCCGGGCTTTCTGCGCCAAGCTTGACATAAGCCTTCTTCTTCCCGGCAATTATGAACGTGTTAACGCCAATAACCTTGACCTTGAACAGCGCTTCAACAGCGCGCTTCACGTCAGCCTTTGTTGCCTTTTTCTCAACAACAAAAAGCAGCTTGTTCTCAGCTTCCATAGTCCTGAGGCTTTTTTCCGTGCTTACCGGGTATTTGATCACGCCTTGAGCATCCATTTCAGTTCACTTTCCATCAGCTGAATAATTTCTCCTTTCCCAACCTTTCAATTGCAGCTGCCGTAAACAACGTCAGCCTTCCAGGGAATGTGCCGGGTGCAAGCAGGTCTGCATTCAGCCTGTTCACTACAGCCACATCAATGCCCATTATGTTCCTTGCAGCCCTTACGAGGCTGCAGTTTTCCGATGAAACGACAAGCAAAGGCCCTGCCTTTACCCTGTACCTCCTGCCTCTCGCCTTGCCCTTCCCTGCCCTCACAGTCCTATTTGCAACCCTATTAAGCTCAGTGCCAAGGCCCAACTTGCCCAGTGCATTAACGACAGCCCTTGTTTTGCCAAGCTGCTCCAAACCTGATGATGCAACAAACGGGTAATTCTTCGGGATGGCGTGCCCTCTCCGGCTGACGACAGAAGCCACCATTGTTGCCGCCAGCGCAGACCTTATGGCTTTCCTGTTCTCCTTCCTGTTAATCTTCTTTAAGAAAATCTTTTCCGCCTTTGGAGGATGTGCCTGCCTCCCGCCAACGGTTCCCGGAGCCAAAGCGCCCTGCCAGTTGAACTGTGTGCCGCTCCTGCTCATGGTTTTCCTTGGCACTCTTGAAATTCCGTGGCCGTAAGCTCCCTTGTAATTATGCCTGCGCCTGGAAATTTTTGCCGAATAGCGCTTGCCTGCCTCGGGGTCTGCCCCGTAAGGCTGCCTCCTGCTGCTCTGGACAGCCAAAACAGCCCGGGCTATCAGGTCGGGGTGAAGCTCCTCTGAAAACTGCTGGGGCAGCTCGACCTCCCCGACATTTCCCTTTTCCGCATCAATGACCGGCACTTTCATTTTACCTTCTTTGTTTCGATACAAGGCTGGCATACTCTATAGTCGGAGCCTGCGCAGGCAGCCTGCTGCTGGGCTTCCTTGATGGCACAAGCCTGAGCAGCCTTTTCTCCTGCCCCTGCACCGAGCCCTTTACAACAATAAAGTGCGACTTCAGCCTGCCGTAATGGATAATGCCGCCTGACATCTTAAACTCGTCAGGATTCTCCGAAAGCCTGACAATCCACTTGTTCCTCTCGAGCCTTGAGTGAAAGCCCATCTGGCCGGCATGTGCCACAGTCCACATCCTCGGGGCAGACCAGCTGCCAAGAGAACCGGGGCCTCTCTTCGTCTTCTCAGCCTTATGCTGCCTCAGCGCAAGACCGAAGCGCTTGACAGGGCCCTGGAAGCCCTTGCCAACCGTAACCCCAAAAACGTCAACCTGCTGCCCCTCTTTCAGGACGTCCTTCACAGCAACCTCTTTCCCAAGCAGCTGCTGCGCATTCGCAAACCTCTCGGCAACATCCTTGCCGCCTACAGAAACCTCAAAAAGCTCAGGCTTTTTCTTGCCAATGGCCGTGAGCCACGGCTGCGTGTAAACATTTGCCCTCACGTCAACAATCTGTGCCAAATCAATGCCGGAAGCATCAGCTGCTGCCGATGCCGCTTCCTTCTTGCCCAGAAGAACTATTTTTCTGCCCAGGTTCTTGTCAACCTCGCCAAAGATTTCCTTGAAAAGATTTAAACCATTTGAAGAATTTGTGTAAATGCGTATTGACGCAACCTTGAGCGGGGGGCACTCGATAACGGTTACAGGAACAGCAACAACCTCGCCTTTCGTCATGGCGTTTGGCCTGTTGTCAACAACCATCAGGTGGGTCATGCCTGCCTTGTAGCCGGCAAAGCCCGAAAGCCTGCCTTCCGAAGGAGTGACATGATTCCTGATTCTAGGATAAGCGCGCGCAGCCCTCTTTCGAGGCCAAAACTGCAGGCTTCCCTTCCTCGGACGATTTGCCTTTGGCATTTCAAATTCACTTACTCAGCATAATAATCTCATCGCTGCCAGAAAAAGAACGCGCAGTACAGAAATCCGAGCAAATTCACTCTTGCATTCCATCTCTGCAACAGAGAAAACCCTCTGTGCGAAAACTGAACAGCTCAGGATAGGCCGTACTGAAAAGGTTCCTTTTCAGGCTGTAGTCGAGAATCAGCAGGTTATTTATAAAGATTGCTGTTTTGGGTTTTTCACTTACGATAGCCTTCCGAGGCGATTTTTCCTTCTGTTCCTCCCTATCTTTCTGCTGTTATTAGATGAAGAAGATACGGTAAAGGCTCTAGAAGCAAATGACGCAAGCAGCGGCATCATAAAAGAGACGCCGTAACTTAGGCTTACAAGCAGGGGATTATACCTGTAACCTATTCCAATTGCAGAAGAAAGGTTATTGGCTGCCGCGCTTATGATGAAGAGATTGACCATTGCAGCCGCAGGCACAAGGAGCCATGCGAAGAAGTGGTGCCTCGGCTCAAGGTTATCTATCAGGCTGACAAGCCTGTAAGTGACATAACCGAAGAAAAGCCCCATTGCCGCAACAAAGAAAAGGGCCTTCTGGCCGCCAATTGCGAACTGAACAACGGCAGCCGAAATTGTTGCCAGCATATTAAGAACAACCAGAGCCAGCAGGGTGAGCCAGTAAAGCGCAAGCCCCGAGTTCCGGTGCATGGAATGACCCTTCAGCCCGGCAGAAGCCAGCACAACTGGCTTTTTCATAATCTTCCGGGCCGAGCCAGCAGCTTTCGCACTCACCCTTTTTCTAATCCTCTTCCTAAGCCTGCTTTTTTTTACAATAATAACGCACCCCTTTTTGCTATGTTACTGTGATATCTAGCTTTCCTCTTCTTCCCCGCCCCCTATAAGCTTCTCAGCGTCCTCAACAAACTGCTTGACCTTGAAAAAAAGCTCCTTTGCCTTGTCTATGTCCATCGTAAAGATGCCTTCATCTGTCATCGCTGTCATCGTAACATGCCTTCTGTACTCGCTGCTCTTCTTGTACTCTGCCCTGCTCGCTTTTCTCAGGAGCGTGTACAAAGAGACCATCTCGGCAACCACATCGCCGTAAGCCTTCTTCAGCGCATTGCTTTTCAGCCCAATATTTGCAGGCTTTTCAGAAATCAGCTTCTTGTCAATTGCGTGGTCAAGAAGCTTATCGATAACAAAGTCAATGCAGCTTATCAGCCTGTCAATTACGCTTTTTATAACGTCCACTGTCCTTGTGTACTTGAGGCTGACATAGATAAGGTGGTCAGCACGCTTTAATTCTTCCCTGGCCTCTTCCAAAAACACCTTCATACCTTGATACGACCTCCTCCTCAACGTCACTCAACATCCTTTTGACAACGGCAACATACGACTTTATCTGCATTAACGTTATTTTCCTGAAGCGGTAAGTGTCAGAACAAATGACGAGGCAGTCCTTTCTCGAAAATTCCATAGTGCTTGCCCCGTGGTCATCATGCAGCAACTTAAGCTCACCCATAACGGCACCGTAATCACTGCTTAAGCCATACCTTGGCATACACCTTGACTTGAACCAGTAAATCATTGAGTCATAATCTTCCTTAAACCTCGGCAGCCTTTTGAACGCGCTCTCATAATGAAGCAGCGAAGCCATCAGGCTTTTAGCCGCAGCGAAAAGGCTTTCAATGGCCGTAAGCAAAAGCTTGTTGTCTTTCACGAGAGGGAATGTTATTGAAACCAGGTGGTCTGCCGTCATCAGCTGCTGCCTCCCGGCTGACAACTCCTCATGGAACCTCTCCATTACATACGGTATAGCTGGCTAATTATATAAACGTTATTAACAATAGCCGCTGTTACCAAGCTCACCCCCTTTTTTCGCCAAACAGCAAAATTGCGGCTGCCAAGTCGCCATTAACCTTGGCAAGGGCAGCCTTTGCCTCAGCCTCAGATGCGCCGGTTTGGTCAACAACGGTTTTTACGTCGTCATCGCTGAATAATTGCTGCTGTGACTGCAATGTTTTTCTTTCGGACTGCTCTCCGGCAACCTGGAAGGTTTCCTGCCCCATCATGCTGACTTTCGTAACCGAAGGATTGGCTATCACTATCTCGCTGTCGCTGCCTTTCAGCTTTATCACAACCTCTTTCGCATCAATCGGCTGCTGCTGCACTCCCAGCTTGCGCATCGCAGCTTCCATGGCTCTTTTGTCCATTCCGGGAAACATAGAAAGAAAAAGGCAGCTGATTCTGTTATTAAATGTTGCTTTTTTTATGCCGGGCTAGCATCTGTGCCGGCTCAGAAAATCCTGATAAGAAGCTCCAAAGCTATTACTGCAATGGCAAATGCAACTACGTGAATTGGCTTAATCTGGATCTTGCTCTTGTACTCGTTGTAGTACCTTACCAATCCGCCCTGCGAAGAGGGCATGCTGATTCTTTCGTCTGCCATGGTTTATGACAAGATGTAGTAATATAAAAATTTTACCACCGCAAGATGATAGAGGATTTTTAAACAACAGAATTTCACTCATCTATGATGAGTGGGGTTCTGTGTGCTCAAAAACCACATGCCACCGGTCTCTGACCGGTGGTTTTTGACACGAAACTGTCTTTGGCTTATAGGCTTGTGCCTCGCGCCCTTTCATAGTATATCGCTGCCATCTGCCTAAGCACCATTTGCGCTTTTTCTATAGCGTAATCAGGAGGTGGCATTATTCCTCTTTTAACACTGTTTACAAAGTTCATGGCAGCATCGATGTGAGCCCTCATTATGGTGCTGACCTCTGTCGCGCCGACAATTGTTACGTAACAACCAGTTCCATCTTCATACGGTTCAGCATGATGTGGTTGGGCGCAGGATGCCATTTCCGTAAGAGCGGCCATTACTACAGAAGCTAAACCATTCAGTTTCTCACTTCCCAGCTTTAAAATTGTAGCTTTTGTGTGGCGAACTGGAAGCCTTTCCTCAGGAACAAAAACATCAAGTTCTTGAGCTGCTGTTTCATAAACTTCAGCCAGTTGAAGATTAACCTGTTTCTTATAATCTCTCAGTTTCCCAACAAAATTCGCTCGGTCTGGGTAGACATTCATCATAGCCATTATGGTGTCAATAACTTCCTTAGGGTTTGGGTAAGAATTCAGCCTAGCTTTCAGCTCTTCAATAAGTTTCTCACTGTCTTTGCCAGCCCCCGCCATACCTCTAAGCTTTTCAATTAACTCCTCAATGTTCGGGTCAGGGTCAGCATTCATAATGTTCCCACTAAGAGGTAGTGATATATAAAGATTTCTATTGTGGGGCATATAATGGAGTATTTACTGAACTTAAGCCTGTAGGGTCTTCATCCTCTTCAGCCTTGAGAAGTTCTCCCTTTCCATCTCCTCAAGCCTGAACCTGATGTATGCGGCAGTTTTTTCAAGGCTCGGGATGGTAAGGAGTTCCAAGGCATTCACCTTTCTTTTTGTCTTTTCAATCTCCTTCAGCAGCTTTTTAAGCGTAAGTTCAATCTCCGCTGCCGCCACTACTTTTTCAACTACAATTTCGTAAGCCATTGCCGCTTCGTCTATCTTTGACGTGGCTGAAAGAATGCCGTAGCCCCTCTCGAACACGCTTTTTTTGAACTCCGGAAAGCTGATTTTCGGAACCTTCACTCCCATGATGTTTTTCATTGCGACTTCAACGATGGGCAGGCTTTTGAGCGCCATAGAGATGGACCTTATGGCGAGGTCTCCATCAATCGCTCTGGCAATGTTTACTTTTTGAAGCGCAACAGCATAAGCAGCGACTAAATCCTTCCTTATGTCTTTCGCCAATTTGAGCACGTTGAAGAACTCAAGAATTAAGCCATCACGTTTCTTCTTCAGAAGATTATGGCCTGTCTTTGCCAGCTTTATCTTCCTTTTGAGAAGCAAAAGCTCAGACCTTGTTGCCTTGACGTTAATGCTTGCCATAGTGCTTCTTCCTGAACTCAGGGCTTATCCTAGTCAGCTCGTTCTCGGGAAGCTCGGAAAGCAGGCACCAGCCGATATCAAGCGTTTTTTCTATGTCGCGGTCCTCGTTGCGGCTCTGCTTAACAAACCTCGCCTCAAAATCAGCGGCAAATTTCAAAACCTTCCTCTCCCTTTCGGAAAGCGACTCCTCTCCAACAATAGCAACCAGGCCGCGAAGGTCTTTTCCCTCTGCATAAAGCGCATACATCTGGTCTGAAACCTGCTTGTGGTCTTCCCGGGTCTTGCCAGGGCCTATGCCGAGGTTCATCAGCCTGCTTAGAGACGGGAGAACGTCAATCGGCGGGTATACGTTACGGCTGTGAAGCTCCCTGCTAAGAACAATCTGCCCTTCGGTAATGTAGCCTGTAAGATCCGGAATGGGATGCGTTATGTCATCGCCAACCATAGTCAATATTGGCAACTGGGTTATGCTGCCCTTTTTGCCTTTGATAATTCCAGCACGCTCATAGAGCATAGCGAGGTCAGTGTTATGCAGCAACATATTCCCGCATGCATCAACAAAGTTCTGATTACCCTCAACAGATAGGTCATAAACATACTCTTCTGTTGGGTCAACAAGTTCAACTTTTTTCACTTTACACCCCATTACATCATTCACAATACTGTGTTTTTGTTTTAGCTTTGTTGACAGATAAACCTTCCATGCATCTCTACCCTTCCATTTATACAAGGTGGGTATCCTATCTGGGAACAAAATCCTAGACAATACCATTAAATCGTCCCGCAGACCCGGGCTTACAGTTACCATATCATACTGCTTAACTTTATATCTCGGATCTTGTGACTTCCCATCACCTGCGTAGTATGCTTTAAAGAACGCGAGCTTTGCATTTGTAGATGCTGTAAAAAGCACGTTAGGAACTCTTTTTGATGCCGACTTATGCCCACAGCCAAGTATGCTAACTAAAGAGTCATAGTACTTCCTTCCCCCGATGGAGGTACGTATTGTACCAGACCTCTTATCAGACACAAATACGGAAGGAGTGGCATTAAACTCCTCAGCATAGCTTTGCACAATCTCACTGATTACTTCTTTTGAATTGTTATCTATTCTTACGTAATGGCAGAAACAGTTCTTCTCCTTATCTTCATACCTTAAGGCGTGTCCTTCTGAAACATAGTAGCCTGCCAATTTGGCAAGAGAATCGCTCATCACATTTTTTTCAGTGACTTCTGGTATCCTATTAACGTGA